>DYLV01000007.1:13373-44198 GCA_020721925.1 Leptospira biflexa | reverse complement strand
CGCGGTGGTGGTGAGGCGGGCGAATGTTTCGTGCATCATCTGGAGCGTGCGGATCTGGTCTTTAGAAAATTTATCCGGCCGCCTGAAATCGTATATCTTAACTTTCCGCTGTTCCTTGGTGGCGGAATAGTCCGTGGTGTCAACTTCACCTGTAGATATGGCGGTAAGTAGCGCGTCTATTTCATCCTGCGACAGTATTTCAGTCATTGCTTTTTCCCTTCCTTAGAGTTGCCTCTACTCCGGTAATGAGCCATAGAGTATCAAATTTTTCGAGTGTATACTTATACGTATAGTTGAAACCGAATTTTGTGCCGTATCGACTGACTTGTGAATCCACATAGGCGATCCGATCACCCTCAATTCGGCTTTCTTTTGCCACTCTGAAACCGGTAATACGATCCTCCCGTCTCCTTTTTATAAATGTAATAAATTCTTCTTCGATTTTCAACTTTTCCACATCATCCGAGTTGTTGTAGAGCTTCCCGAATTTCGGAAAGGACTGAATGTAGCTTTCTAGTTTTACATACTTGAAATAATTATCCCACCTTTGCTCTTTTTCGGCGGAGAGGAAGAGCAGTACCACCTCTCGCGGCGAAAGTGAAAATCGGGCCGGATCGTGACGCGTTTCGCGTATTGGACCGTACAATGAATTTGACGCATAATCTGCCGGACGTGCAATTGTAAATCGGACGATGTTTTCGCTCGGTATGGCAAAATCATGCGAAGGATCGGGTATAAAATATGCTCTGACGCGATATTCACCCCGAGTGTCCATCTTATACAATTTTTTTAAATCCACCGTGTAAATGAATGACTCGTTGCGGGCAAGGACGATCATTCTGGGAACAATATTTTTCAATATTTCTTCTTTACCGACTTTTTTCAGGCGGTGGGCTACAATAATTTCTGCTTCCCGCCCTCCCGGGGCATATACCACCGGCTGAAAAGTCAGGTATTCGACATCGGCGACTTTGAAAATTTCCTGCCGAAATGCACTGTTTTGCACTTTAATATGCAGTTTTATCGGTCCATCACCGTCGTACGCATTGCGATCCATGAACACATGAACCTTAAATGCGGGTCGCTCATCCACATCCTGCGGTAAGAGGGGTTGTTCCGCATAGAGAATGCCGAGTGCAAAAAGCATTATTATCGCTTTTTTACGAGTATTCTTCATTATTTGCATTATAGTAAACACCAAAGGTAAATAAAATTTCTCATTTTATTATCGGAAAAAGAGCCGGAAGCGTTGAAGGGATTTTTTATGTGCCAGTGTCGCATGATATGCGATATAATTCATATTCCTTCCATGTGAGATTTCCGCTCATCACTTTGTGGGTTACATTGTTCACATAGGTATATCCGCCAATGACATAGCGATAGCCAAGTTTTTTACCCCGGCGCGCATGCAGATAGCAAATACCGCCGTATATGCCCATTTGACGGTACCGTGTATCAGTTGCGGCGGTTTTTAAGATCATGCCATTTACCTTTTTCCTGTTCAGAAAAAATGCGGCTTTACCCCAGAGTGTTCCAGTATTGTACTTTGCAAAAAGCGGAGTATAATCGGGCGGGGAGAATCCATAGCATACTTCACGCCCTTCTCTCCCGATGCCGAAGGTGAGAAACTGGGGATCGAGTATCGCGAGTATCCCTTCATACAGTGAAAAAAATTCCTCGAAGGAAATCGGTGTGAAATACAGGTTGTCCTGATAATTATTCACGGTGAGATCGTATACAATACGAAGATCACGCTTCAGGTGTTTTTTTTCGAGGTCGCGGAAGGTAATACCGTACGATTGCGCTTTCTCGTACGACTTTTTGTTTTTTTCAATGATCTCATCGATGTCGTGAGTGATGCTGCCAACATAGCGATGGATTTCCTCTACGCCGTAGCGTCTGGCATACTCTGCATAGTATGGTTTATCCGGAAACTCCATGAAATAATCAAAGTTGCCATAGCCTCGTGATGTACATCGGTATATATACCATGTAGCTTTAAAGAAAGGAAATAGAAAATGCCTTATCCCTTTCAAGACACTCTTTGAAAAATCGAGCATTGCTTTAAATACGTCATAATTTTCAATGCAATCGAATATACCCACGTATCCGATCGGATATCCTTCCTCGTCGTGAAGTTGCCGCTGAATGCCGATCACCATTCTCCCAACGATTTCGCCAGATGAATTTTTCACAACAAAAAGATCGAATTCGCCCGGCCCGGATAAAATTGTTCTGAGTTTAGGAAGAGTATTTTTCACCAGCATCGTTCTGCCATAGAGGCGCACTGAAAATTGCAGAAATTCATCGAACTGGCTTTGATTTTTTGTACTAATTTTTTCCATTGCCAATGTTTCTGTCATCATGATTTCCTCAGTCCAAGTATTGCGTGTGCGACGCGTATGCCGTCTACCGCGGAACTGACGATTCCTCCCGCATATCCTGCTCCCTCACCTGCCGGATACAATCCCTTAAACGACTGCGATTGGAAGTCATCCCCCCTGAGAATTCTCACCGGTGAGGAGGTTCTTGTTTCTACTCCCACCAATACTCCCTCAGTGCTCAAAAAGCCGGGCATTTTTTGATTGAAAAAAGGTAATGCCGCGGCAATTTCAATGCGCAACTGCTCCGGCACCAGCATATCGAGGCGACCTGCTATGCATCCAGGCATGAATGAAATTTCAGGAAGAGACGTATCGATTGTTCTATGTAAAAATGAAGTAATTCTCTGGGCGGGGGCGACAAAACCGCCTCCCCCTTGCACATAGGCTTTTTCTTCGAGCATCCTTTGAAACGCAATTCCATCCAGTGCATCATCACCCAGATCATCTGCGTGGATCGAAACTACAATTGCCGCATTGGAAAATTTTGAATTTCTCATTGAGTGGCTCATCCCGTTTGTGCACAGGCGATTATATTCGGATGATGAATTGATGATACTGCCTCCCGGACACATACAAAAGGAATATACTCCTCTGTGGGTTTTGGGGTTATTCCACACAAGGAAATACTCGGCGGAGGCAAGGCCGGCCTTTATACCTTCCTTCCCAAACTGAATTTCATCAATCATTTCTCTCGGATGCTCAACTCTCATACCGACAGCAAATCCTTTTTTCTGTAGCGCAACGTTTTTTTTCTGCAGCATCGTATATACGTCACGTGCTGAATGACCGGTCGCGAGTATTACAATGTTTCTCTTAACCATGGTGCCGTCAGCAGTTCGAATACCAGCAATTCTTCCTTTTATTATTTCAATGTCTTCCATTTTTGTCTGGAATCGGAACACGCATCCGCAAGATTCAAGATGTGAACGAATCGACTTGATGATGCCAGAGAGTTGGTCAGTGCCAATGTGTGGTTTTGCCTCAAACATGATTTCTTCCGGTGCGCCATACTCGACTAACTTTTTGAAGAACCACCTAACTTCTTCTCTGTGCGTGCGGGTGGTTAGCTTTCCGTCTGAATACGTGCCCGCACCGCCTTCCCCGAAAACGACATTGCTTTCAGGATTGAGCGTACCATGTCTTTCCAGCATGCGAATGTCTGAGAAGCGCTCATCTATTGGTTTTCCCCGTTCAATGATATCGCATTCGACGCCAGCTTCGGCACAATACAGCGCCGCGAAAAGCCCCGCAGGGCCTGCGCCCACGATGAGCGGCCTTTGAGGTAACTTTTTTTTGAGGATGGCAATTTGAGTGTTTTCCTCATATCGGGAAACATTGGAGAAGCGTAAAAGGAATGGTGCGTTTTCATCGGATGTTTCAACAAGAAGGCGATATCGAAACACAATTGCGTGTTTTTTTCTCGCATCAAGGGAACGTCGCAAAATGCGGATAAAGGTCAGGGAAATGCCGGGAAATTGTTCCAAAAGAATAGTATGAAAATCTGGTTTTTCTTTCTGGGGAGGGAGGGTGATGTTATCAATAATGAATTTCATCAGAAAGCAGCGGGTTGTATTGATATGGGATGATTGCACTCTTCACTTTTTAATTCCCCTGATAAGGGTATCAGCTTTTGAAGCGATATTGTGTGCCAGAGTGGGGCAGAAGGTCTGAAATTCAGAAGCCCGCCCCATGGGTATGATAAACGAATAGTATTGTTCGCTTTCTTTCTGGTATAGTGAAACCGAGACGAAAAGTTTCTTTCTTCGTATTTCGATACTCCCGCTGAGCGCATAATCAGCATGAAAATACGCACAGAGGCGTTTGAGATCATTTCTGTGTGCCTGCCGCACATTAAAGGATTTTTCGAGCACGAATTCCTCAATCGCCATAATTGGAACGATGGAGTATCCCTTTTTCATAAAGGCGCGCATCAGGTAATTTCTGAGGAGCATATCTTGCGTTTCATTAATCCGGTCCGAGTTGAAGCCAAGAACAAGGAATTTTCCATTCGAGGGAGATCCCTGGGAAAAAAGCACTCCCCCGGAGAGGATCATAATGATGAATGTCATACATCTTGCTGTTTTCATCCATGACCGCCTTTACGTAAGATATACCTTCTTTTCATTTGGTAGCACAATAGCGGGAAGATCATCTGATTCTACCGCAAGAAGCGGAGAAATTTCAACGACTGCTACTGCTGGAGGTATTTCAATACCTTTATTCCGGAGCCATTCCTTATAAAGATTACTCATTAGCTTTCTTGCCGATTCAACCGAATCAATACCTGTGAGGTTTTTTACCGGTGCAAATTCTTCTTGTCGGTTCATTTCGAAAACAATGGATTTTTTTGCAAGGGGAAGCGCATCGAACACGAATTTCTCGAACTTAAAACCTTCAATTTCAGAAAAGACGCCTTTTTGCCAGACTTTAAGTTTTTTCTTTGCGACATGGAATGGCAGATTGATGGAACCACCGGAGGTGATTTCCTCGATGAACGCACACTGGAAAAGATGAATGGCAGGGCTTCCCATTAAAAATTTCAGCGTGCCGTCGCTTCCCGTTTCCTTCGCCTGCTTTTCGGGCAGGTCGGAATATTCCACCACACCCATCCTGCCATCGGGGTAGCGTACAAATACTCCTATCTTTTCGTCGGGACCGGTTTTTGGAATGCCTTTGCTTGATACTTCCGCATTATGTATGATGTGTGCACCGATAAACACGGGATCGATAATTTTTACAAGTGGATTGTCCACCTGAAAATAGGAAATTGTTTCAATACCCCTGCCCATTAGTTCTGCAAGCACTCCGGAGGATTTCAGCGCGGTGAGGCTTCCGCCATGACCATCGGGATTTTTAAATAGCTTGGTCGGATTTTCCAAAACAAGTTTGCCTTCCATATCAAGTGAAGAAACCATGCCCTGTGAAAAAATATAGAGATCGTTGTCCGAAATTCCGAAATTGCGGTGATTGTGTAAAAACTCAGAAGTCGCGGTATGGTTCGCGTCAGAGGTCATAATTAGCCAGGGGATGGATACCTCGTATTTGCGGGCATATTTCACAATCTTTTCTGCATGGATCTGAAAAAGAGATTTTCCGGAAACCTCTCCGATTGGGAAGCACCCCTTCGGCCCTTCAAAACCCAGGCGGCTTCCCTGTCCTCCCGCGACAACAAAAACAGCGACTTTCCCTTTCCTGATATATGCTTCGCCGATGGAAAGAGCTTCAATATATTCATCGGTTCTTGCTGTTAGAGAAATATACGGTGCCGGTTCCAAAATTTCATGCTCTGGATATCTTGTGCCGATGAGTGATTGCAAAGTGGCGAGTAGCGAAAAATCGACAGATTTTAGTTCTTTAAAGAGACTGTTGCGTTCATCCTCCGAAAGAGTATTCCAATGCTGAAAAAGATGTCCCTGGCCTCTTGCAAAAAATTGTTTGATTAGATCATCATACCCGTAAAATGTTTCCATTATTGACCTCCCGCATGACCTTGATGAATGAGTGTCATGTATCTGCGACAATCTGGTCTTCTTTCAGACTGTGGACAAATTTCTTTCCAGCTGAAACAGCGCGATGCAATTCACTGTCCGTGAAGGTTCTGCCGTCGGTACCGCTTGTAAAAAACCATGCATCCATGTGAGCTTCAAAGCCACATGAGAGGAGATAATGTTTCATAATTCGTTTCAATGGTTCAAACATTTGGGGATATTCGCCCCCGCCAACTGCAATGAGAAATGATTTTTTTCGAGAGGCACATACATCTCCACGACGCCGGCGCTCCCAGAAAGGCTGGCATCTATCGATGAGCGTTTTTAAGGGAGATGGAGGGCCCGAAAAAAACAGCGGCGTTGATATTGACATAAAACTGCATTCATCCATCAGGCGATAAATCATTTCCATATCGTCTTCAATGGGACAAACAAATTCATCTCTGCAGCGTCCACATGCAATGCATGGATTAATATTGAGATCGTACACATGAACTCTGGTAACTGTATACGCGCTCAATTGTTCGAGAAAAACCCCATGAAGCGTCGAGGAATAGCCGTGTTTCCTCGGACTTGCGAATATAGCCAGCCCTTTATTCACGCTTCTTCTTTTAGCCTGCCGAAAATCATTCGGCCGGCAGTTGTCTGAAGTACAGAAGTGACCGTCACATCGACTTCACTGTTCATCCGCTTCCTTCCGTTTTCGACTACAACCATGGTGCCGTCGTCAAGATAGCCAATTGCCTGATTCTGATCCTTTCCCTCCTTCAAAAGCAACACACGCATATCCTCGCCGGGAAGCACCACGGGTTTAAGAGCATTGGAGAGCTGGTTGATATTGAGAACTTTAACCCCGTGAAATTCAGCGACCTTATTCAGGTTGAAATCATTTGTGATCACCTTTGCTTTCATGACTTTTGCAAGTTTTACCAGCTTTGCATCAACGTCGGGAACATCCTTGAAATCAATGTCGGAGATCTTTACAACTACGGAATGGTCTTTCTGCATTTTATTTAAAATATCCAATCCGCGTCTTCCTCTGTTGCGCTTGATGGAATCGGCTGAATCGGCGATCATCTGCAGTTCGTTGAGCACGAAATTCGGAATAACCAGAATGCCATCAATAAATCCGGTATCGCAAATATCTGCAATGCGTCCATCGATGATAACGCTCGTGTCGAGTATTTTATACGATGCCCCTTTGTCGGAATCATCTTCCTTCCTTTTGGGAACAATCGCATCAAACACCGTGATGTCATCGTGGTTAATGGCGGAAAACATCATCATGCTGAACCCTGTGAGATAATACGAAAGCGATGTGATGATTGCGGTATTTCTCTCAATGAAGGCAATTGGTATCGACGTTACAGCGAGCATGATGAGGTGCCCAAGCGCTAAACCGACAACAAGACCTAAAATCGCCGAGACAATAGTCCGGGTATCAAAACTGTGGGAAACATATTCAATCGCAATGATAAGGCCGAGCGATACCACAGCGGAAACGATGACAGCGATAATCGCTGCCCAGGTCGAAATTGATAGAAAGTGAAAAAATGAAAAACCGGCGTTTATGATGATAAACGCGATTCGCAAAAATAAAATCATACTATTACTCCTTTGAGCAAGATCCCGGCGCATATCGCCGGATAGCGATCATCGGCGTGTCCGAATACACGCATTATGAAAAAACATCACTTCAGTATATGCGATAAAAATGGATTTCACATTATTAACATCACCTTCACGCATTGGCTCAAATTAAAGGTCAATTACAGTATTGTACACCAATGGGGAAATAAAATCAACAAAAATATACGGAATCTCAAAGATTTGAATGTATATGGAGTGAAGGGCAAAATTTGAATTGGCAATAAAATCGAATCAGTCCTCTCCTAAAAAAGGGATGATCTCTTTTTCATTCGGAGGAAGAGAGCACCTCGGAAACAAGGTTTCCCGCTTCGGCAACTTCAATATCCTTTGCCATCGCGACTTCATGGATGATAAGCTGATAGGCGTTTTCGTAGAGTTTTCGCTCCATGATGGACAATTCTTTCCCCTTGCCCCGTCTGTATAGGTCACGGGCGACTTCGGCTACCTCATAGATGGAACCGCTTTTCACCTTTTCAATGTTGTTCTGATAGCGCAGCTTCCAATCTTCCTCCGTCTCAACATCCGTTTTTTTGAGCAATGCCATTACCTTGCTAACCTCGCGCTTGTGTATGACGCTTCTAAGGCCGACAGTGGCTGCATTCTCAACCGGGATCATGACTTTCATTCCGCTGTTGACAATAGTAATAATGTAAAAATCGTTCTTTTTGCCGAGTACAACCTTTTTCTCGATGGCTTCAATTACACCAACTCCATGCATGGGGTAGACGACCTTGTCGCCCACTGCAAAGACTGATTTAGTTTTCATGAATACCCCTCTATATTACAAATACTTGTTTTCTCAGAGTCTTTATTCTTCCTGCAGTGATAAACTACTGCTGGTCGGTAAGACCCTGCTTTTCCATATAGCGCTCAATAACCGTTTTCATCTTGTACTGATCCCCCACTGCACCAGATGGATGTGTCCCGTTTAAAAAGACCTCACCTCCTGAAAAATATACCCCTTTTGGCGGCGAAGGAAATACTGGATCGGGCATGCCGTTGTAGATCTCTCTCATGAAATGTCCCCATATCGGCGCAGCCGTGCTTGCCGCTGCCTGGTTTTTGCCCAGTGACATGAATTGACGATCGTATCCAAGCCAGACTACAGCTACAATATCGGGAGTGTAGCCGCAGAACCATGCGTCGGACCAGTTTGAGGTGGTGCCGGTTTTCCCCGCACACGGTTTGGTGAAACGCGCAACTGTACGTATTGCCCATTGCGGGGTACCGTAGTCTATTACACCCTGCATGAGGGAAGTCATAATATAGGCAACTTCTTCGGAAATAACCTGAATGGTCCCCGCGCGTTCTTTTGCAGCAATAATATTTCCTACTTCCTCTTCGATATTCGCGAGTTCATTTCCATCGCGGTCGATCACATATCTTATGGCATAGGGAATGACATCCCTTCCCCTGTTCGCGTATATCGCATATCCTGTTGCAAGTTCAAACGGTGTGACTTCCGTTGAGCCGAGAGCGAGGGTCGGCGTGGGAGTAAAGCTTGTCTCCGGCACTTTAAGCATGCGCCCGGCGTAATTTGCAATTCTGTCGGGGCCCACTAAATCGTAGATGCGAATTGAAATGATGTTGATTGATTTTGCCAGTGCCTTGCGTATCTGGACCATTCCCGAATATTCGCCCTCATAGTTTTCGGGTGACCATGTCTCTCCGGATGATTCAATGTCCACAATCGGCACGTCCGGAAGCGCTGTGGCCGCGGTGATCAGCCCGGCTTCAATTCCGGTACCGTACACGAAGGGTTTGAATGCCGAACCGGGCTGGCGGCGCGCTTGCAAAGCCCTATTGTATTGATTGTTTACCGAAAATTCAGAGCCGCCAACCATGACGCTTATGTAACCGGTTTTCGGTTCGATTGCGATCATTGCGCCCTGTACTTGAAGAGTTGTTGAAATCCCCGTGATTGCTTCACGAAAGCGTTCAAGAGTATAATTTGCAGGTCTTGCATCGACCAGAAGTGAGAGCGCATCGATTGTGTCGAGTACATCGTCAACAACGGCCTTTTTTACTCTGGTGTCGAAATCGTTTTTAATTATAACTCCTGGTAGGTTGAAGACCTGCCGGAGCATACTGTAGGCGCCAAAGAGGCTCGTGTCCACCGCGCTTAAATAATAGCGATTTGCCCGGCTTGAAATCTCATCCTGCTGTTTTACTCCTTCAACGAGATATTTTTCTGCGATCATTTGCTTGCGAAGATCGAGCGTGGTGTACACGCTCAACCCTTCGTTATATACAACATCTTTTCCGAAGCGGGCAAGAAGCACCTGCCTGACATAATCGGTAAAATACGGTGCTTTGTCGTCGTTTCTGGTGAAGACGGTTCTGGTTGGGTACTCTGTTTGCATTGAATCGACAAACTGAGGCCAGAATTCACTATAGAGCTTGTCTGAGTTCTCCTTGTTCAGAAAACCTGCATTGACCATCCGGTCGAGAATATGGCGGTTCACTTGCATGGCTCTCCGTGTGTTCATGAGTGGAGAATGTCTTCCGGGTGCGGAGGGAAGCGCCGCCAGTATGGCGCTTTCGACGACACCCAGATTTCTGACTTCCTTGTTAAAATAGAGTTCTGCGGCAGTTGACACACCGTAACAGCCCCTGCCGAGAAATATCTGATTGAAATACATTTCGAGTATTTCGTCTTTCGTAAAGCGCTTTTCAATTTGGAGGGCAAGAATTGCTTCTAAAATTTTTCTCCAGATAGTTCGCTCGCCAGAAGTGAAAAGGCGTTTGGCGAGCTGTTGAGTGATGGTTGATCCTCCCTGCGATATTTTGCCGGCGAAAAGGTTTTTAAAAAAAGCGCGGATGATCGCAAGCGGATCAAGACCGAAATGGCTGTAGAAGTTTTTGTCTTCAGTGGCGATGAATGCATTGATGAGCACTTGGGGGAGTTCATCGTACGAGACTAAATTCCTCTTTTCAAGAAATAGTTCGCCGATAAGCTCACCGTTTACATCGTAGAGCCGCGTAGGGATGTTTGGCTGGAAGCGCCGCAGATTCTCAATACCGGAAAAATTTTTTATCTGTGCGGTCACATAGCCGAACAGGCAGCCTCCCACAACACACATTGTGAACAATGCAATCAGGGAAATTTTCTCGATTTTTTTTGTGGCTTCTTCCATTTCAGTATCGCTCGTTGAGCATCTTCACCGCATATAACACAAGATATACAACAATTGCCCCTATTGCAATCCACAGGGCAACTGAAAGTAAAATTTCAAGACCTTTTAGAACAATGGGTAAAATATACTTTATTAGCAGATACAGCGCTGCAATGATACCCACAATATAAAGCATCCCTTTCATTGAATCATCCATGGTAATACCTCAAACACGGTTCGCATCAATTTTGCGGCATTAGACAAAAAAACACTCCCTTTGACAAGAGATATTCGGCGTATTTATACAAGCAATTGATATGCATTATACATAAGTCTTATTTGCGCTCTTCCACCCGTATCGAAAGAGAGATGGTGCGGCCGCCGCGCCAGACTGTGAGCTGCACCCTGCTTCCTATGGAAGCTTCACCCAGAAGTTCAACCAAATGCCCTGCGTTTCCGATATTCTGGTTATTTACCCGTACTATGATGTCGCCCCGCAGTACCCCCGCACGAAGAGCAGGGCTTCCCGGCATCACTTCGATAACCAGTGCTCCGTCAGTGGTGTTTCTGCCCGCTCTGGCGGCTATCTCCGGCGTCACAGACATCACCTGCACGCCGATGAATCCCCGGCGGACTTTCTTGTAGCGTTTCAGGTGGTCAAGAATCGATTTTGCAGTATTGATGGGGATAGCAAATCCAATGCCCATATAGCCGCCGCTTTTTGAAAAGATCATGCGGTTTATGCCGATGACCTGTCCTTTTATGTTGATCAGCGGACCTCCTGAATTACCCGGGTTGATCGATGCATCGGTTTGTATATGGGATTGATGGCTACCCATGAAATCCACGTCTTTGCGGGCGGTGGCGCTCACCACGCCGACGGTAAAGGTCTTGTCCAGGCCGAACGGATTTCCAATCGCAATCGCCCAGTCTCCCACCTTTACATCATCAGAATTGCCCCAGAAAATCGGTTTCAGAGGCTCTTTGGGCTCGATTTTCAAAAGCGCAATATCGGTCCGTTCGTCTGAACCAACAAGATTAGCGGTGTAGGTCCTGTCGTTGACTTTCACGATGATTTTTTCGGCGTTTCCCACCACATGATGATTGGTGCAAATATACCCGTCCTCTGATAGCACAAAACCCGTACCCAAACCTCTCTTTTTTTGCCCATTTCCAAATGGATCGAAGAATGGACTGTAGCCCGGGACCACCCGTTCTGTGCTGATAGAAACCACCCGTTCGCGGTACAGATCGAATATTTTTCGAAAATTTGTTTGAATTTGCCAGGCGGTGCCGGTGAGACTTTCATCTCTCAAGGGAGATTCCTCAATTCCGCCGAAAAGCCCTTCATCACCTCTCCCGCATCGCGAACAGCCCGATAGGAGAACAGCGAACATAAGGATAAATATGATGGCATTTTTTTTCATGAAAGCACCTTCGGCGTTTCGACGCGCTTTAAAAGATTGGAATACTCCCCCTTGATTCTGTACGTGGGGGTAGGACTTGTCATGGAAGTGCAAGGGCATCTGATAATCGTTTCTCCGTATACAGGGTGCGAAACAACGTCATTTCCCTGTTGCTGTCAATGAAAATACTAAAGGTATACATTGAAATTTTTAATATTTTCAAGGGAACTATGATTCCTTCGTCATCGATTGAATTTTTTCAATAAATTTGCCAACTCGTTTATAATTCGGCGCGATACGCTGGACCGTATGAAAGAGTTCAAGTGCGTCTTTAAATCGATCGAGTTGATAGAGCACTTTCCCTTTATAGTACAAAAATTCCCTGTGGGCTGGTTCATTTTCAAGGGCTCGGTTGAGATAGTACAGAGCTTTGTCCGAATCGCCGACTCCAAAATAGAGTCTCCCCAGAAGGTACAACTGTGTGCTGCTTAAAGAACTTTCGTCAATATGATGGAGTATCTCCACCGCTTTGCGAAGATCCTGGCTTTTATAAAACCGAAAGGCGTCCTTAATTCTGCGGGTCACCGACATGGAAGTGCCGATTTCCACAATCATGAGCGTGATATCGTCACGCTTTTCTTCACCGCTCTCTCTTGCAAATTCTTCTAAGCGGTTGAGGATTTCGTTGAGCTGTGTTTCTATGCCGAGCGCTTTGGTTTCCAGAATCAATTCTAAAAATCGTTCTTCCCCGAATTGTGTACCGTCAACTCCCCGCGCTTCAATCAGGCCGTCAGTATAGAAATAGAGGCGATCCCCGGGCGAAACGGGAACAGTTTTTTTCTCATATGATGCATCGAGCGGGGTGCCGATGAAAAAGCCGTTGGTTGTAAGCGTTTCAATGATGCCGTTATTTTTAATGTATATGGGGCTGGTATGGCCGCAATTGGAATACTCAATTTCCATTTTCGAAAGGTCAATAACGCAAAGCACCATAGTGCAATAAAAGCCCGTTTCGCTTAAAGTGAATCGAAGATTGTGATTGATTTTTGTGCAGATTACTGCCGGATCGGTTTCGCTTTTGAGCTGATTGTCTATTTCAGTTTTAATCATCGAAGTGAGAAGTGCTGATGGCACGCCGTGCCCCGAAACATCGACCATGGCCACTGCAATCTTATCTTCTGCGATGCGTATGACATCGTAAAAATCGCCGCTTACTTCCATGAGCGGAATGATCTTTGAGGAAATTTTAATATGTTCGTTATAGGGTAACTTTGTCGGAAGAATCGTTTCCTGCACATTTTTGGCGACTTTCAGCTCGAATAGCATCTGTTCATTTTTTTTCTGAAGTTCTTTCGTGCGCTGACGGACCATTTCTTCAAGGTTATCCTTCATGTTCGAAATGTCCTGATACATGATGGAGTTCGCAAGCGCGATGCTGGCTGCGGCTCGTATGCTGTTGATGAAGGACACTTCATCGGGGGTGAGCTGAGAGAGATTCGATTTTTCCCCAAGGATCAAAAGCCCGAGGAGTTCGTTATTCTGCACAAGAGGTACAATAAAGTTGCCCTTGTTTTTTTCAAGAAATGCAATGAGCTTTTCGCGGATGTACGCATAATACGGGTTTGTGGAAACCATGTGCTTTTCAGCAAGGTGATTTGCGCCAAGAAACCATTCCGAAATGTCCGAATCGAGCTGCGCTTCTTCTCCTTTATCGTTTATATATAATTCGCTTAAGCTTTTCTTGAGTAAAATATCTACCGATTTCAGATTCAATGCTTTTTTCAGTACTTCGCGCAATTCTTTGCGGAGATCATCCAGATTTTTCAGAATGGATATTTCATTGATGAAGTCATTCTCAATTTTTCTGAGATCGTATTTTCTTCTGTTAAAAAGCTGATTGATGAAGGGCTGAACTTTCCGCATATAGAGATAATTTATAAAGAACCATCCAACCATCACTGTGAAAAGCGTCCACCTCTCAAGTGATTTCAGAAAGTCCAGCAGATATGCAAACACAAGCGCGTTTGGCACAAGGATGATGGCTGATATGGCAAGCCAGATTGTCGTGATGTGAATGATGCTTCGGATGTCTAAAATCCGAAACTTGAGTATTCCGTATGCCATAATCGCAAGCGGTATGAACATAAAATTGCCGAATGGATAGAAATCGATGCCATTTATCGCGGGGATGTTCATTATCGTTAAAATAGCTGAGACCATCAAAGAAAGGATAATGTACTTTAATTTGAGTCGCACGATCTGATTTGTTTCTTTCCGCAAGGCATTGATTGTCATAACGCTGATGTAAATAACCACTGCCATTGCATAGAGTCCAAAAATTTGAAAAAAAATGCGCCCGCGGGCAATATATCCCCAGCTAAAGGAATACAGCCCGTCGAAATAATAGTCAGTTGGCGTTGAAAGTGAAATAACGAAGCTGAGAAACAATGCCCCAATTTCAAGATACCGGCGGCGAAGGCCAAGAATTTGGTGAAAAAAAAGCATATTAACAAAAGGGATGTACACGTAGAAAAAATGTATCGTTCGCTCAACGCGCAGAATTGTCGCCTGACTTTTCAGCAGATGATGCGAGAGAAACGCCGGCGCCAATAGGCTCCACCAGATACAGACCAGTGAAAAGAGGATGTTCTCCCTGTCGATTTTTCCTCTTGTCAGAGAGATGACTGCCAGCGTAAGGCTGATAACGAGGCAGAGGAAGGGAGGAATCATGTATGGGTTGAGTTTTGAAATGAGTTCCATCTTTAAAACCTTGTATGAAAACATCTATGCCATGATATCGATAGATGGCAATTATTGCAAAAGGATTTGCAGAACAAATTTAGCTATTCAATAGCGCAATATCAAAAAAATCTTGCAAGAAAAATACCAATGTTTTATTAGAAAATGTCTTATAGACACCTCTAAAAATCGCTTTACCTTGAGAAAACGCATGCAAGAAAACGGTTTTTACCGACACATGTGTGCACGAGGGAACATCAATTTAAACAGTTTTTGAAGTTCCCTTATATTACATATTAAATAATTCTAAGATGAAAAAAATATTTCTCGCAACTCCCGATTATGCAATGCTGAAAGAATATTTCGAATTTCCTAACGCCATTATTGAAGAACTTCCCGATTTTCCCGCAAATATTGCGAAAACCGATCAATGCACGTTCCTTCACGGCTCATTGCTTGTCTGTGAAATCAATACTCGCAATGTCAATGAGGTAATGGTTTTTTTTCAAAAGTGTGCGCATCAATCCTTCGAACATTTGTGTATTTATCCGGAATTTAAAGACTCTCTGCGGTCATCATTAATAGAAAGCGGCCTGTGCGATATCATCACAAGCGGAGATCCTCAATTAGCAGCTCAATGTATTCGCGCGATTCATCTTGGGGAAAAATTGCCCTTCAGGGGATACATTCACATTCTGAGCGATACATCGACATTTTCGAGCATGTTAAAAAAAATGGCGAAACGTTTTCGCTATGAAGTGAGGAATGTCCATGCGATTGATGAACTGATTCAGCTTTCAGAGAAAGAGACTCCCGCTCTTTTTCTCGTCGATATGGATACCACCGGTTTCGATAGTATCGAATTTGCAAAAAAAGCATCAATTAAAACCTCAATGAAAAAAGCCCCCCTCATCCTTTACAAAGGTATGCGTGACGGCCTTTTTGTGCACGATTTCAATCCAGTATTACAGCGCCTTGCAAAGGTAATTTTCTCAAGGGAAGAACTGGTGAATCTCCTTTTAACGCTTTTTTTCCTTTCCGAGATTGCATCTCCCGCAAATACTTTTGCGATATTTCTCCAGCGCACCGATCTTTTAGGAGGAAAGCGCTTTAAAGAAATCCTCTTTACTGCAGGGCCTGAGTTGTGCTACACGGGAAATTTGTTTTCTAAGAAATGCCTAAGTGAATTAGCTGAATCGGGCGCGCACATTATCAACCTCACCAAACGGATCGAACCGCTCCGCTGGATGATTTCACCTCTAACAAAACGACCTACCTGCGCAGGGGGTGTCTGAGTTTCGAGGGAAGATCGGCGATGATTGAAAGCGAAAGCTCCCGCCGTTTTTTTTCTTCGATATCAGCAGGTGCGCAGGGCCGCTCGTCGCGGTGGCAATTTTTACAGAGTCGTTCCCGTGCCTTAATTCCTTCGACTCCGAGGATGGGATACATGCCGAGGGAAATGGCTTTTTTATAGGCGTTTTCCCTATCGATGAACGACGCATGATTGCTGA
Source organism: Leptospira biflexa (assembly GCA_020721925.1). GTDB lineage: Bacteria > Spirochaetota > UBA4802 > UBA4802 > JAGODF01 > DYLV01. The sequence goes on along the minus strand of DYLV01000007.1, from coordinate 27,904 downwards.
ATTCAAAATAATCGCCGCCCGGACCATGGCATGCCTCGCAGCCGACTCCTTCGTTTTTCGTCGCTTCGCTTTTACCCCTGCCGGTGGTATGGCACTTGAGGCAGCGAATATCTGCATGCGGTAGGTCAATACCGGCTTTCTGGGCAATTTCTTTGCCCTTGCTGCTTTTTAAACGTAAAAATGCATTAGCGTGATTGGATGCTACCCAGACTCGATACTGGTTTCCGATTGAATCCATCCCATGGCATTTTTTACAGACATCCGTGCCGACATATTCGGCGGCACGGCGTTTTGAGAAAGACAGGTCGGTAAGGAAACCGAATAATACTAAAACGCACACAAGTAAAATACAAAATCTCTTTTTAGAATATTGTGAACGCATGCATCCAAAGTACCGTAGAGAAATTATTTGCGCAAGAACTTTTACCGGCGGGATGGTTTTTTTGAAAAATGCAATGAGAAAGCGCCCACGCGGGCGCTTTCTTGAAAACCGCAATTCATGAAACTTGATGGCTTAGATAAAAACCTGTGCCTGAAGGGTGACCACGCGCTGATTGGGCAGCTTGTCAAGATCTGTGCCGCTCACAAATTCGCCAACTGGCATTTGGTATTCAAGCTTTATGTTGGCGTTATGGCCATTGATGAAGTAGTTCAATCCAAAAGTGAGATAGCTGACAGTCACATCATCAGTACCTTGCGCTTCTTGATACACCCATGACGCATATTTAATGACAGGCTGCCAGGTGTTGTTCAGGAGGAGGCCAATCTGGGCGAAATAGCCGTTTTCCTTTTCGGGCATGGTAAGTCCAGACATTGTGATTCCTGCAACCGATGAAAGCGTGCCGGGCCTATTCTCCATATGCACATAGGCCGCCTGGAAGGCCAGTACCATGTTGGAAGCGAGGGGATAATCGATGATCGCATCTACTGTCCATGCGAGATAGTCTTCCTGGCTTCCATTGATGATGCGGGCATCCTTCATGTAATCAATGCCGGCGCCGAAGGAAAGAATGGTCTTTTTGCCTAAGTAGTTTTCGCTGTAGAAAAATCCATCTTCGGCATCTTTGAGGTTGATCTGAATGCGGCCGGTGACGCGTGGAATTCCATTATTGTTGATGTTGTCGCTATCGTCGGCGATACTTCCCGCACTTCGTTCGATTCCGTCAAAGAGACCGATGCGGTAATCGATCATCTTGTTTGCAAGGAGACCGCGGAATTCTATGCCATAATCGCGCCAGACGGTGGATTCTGCGATGTTTACTACGGTGGTGTTATAATTAACTCCGAGAAGCGATACCGCAGACTGGCGGTTGTGGTGCATGAAAGGAATGAGCATCATACCGGTGGCAATCTGCAACTCATCGCCGAACTTATAGTTGATGTATGCATCCTGAAGGAACGCGAAATAACGTTCGCTCTGGGCTTTGTTGCTGACATCGACATTATTTATGATGTCGGTATCGACAAAGAACGTCACATTTGGGGCAACCTGTCCGTTGAAGATCATGCGCATTCGCTTGGGGGCAAAATCGCTTGCCCACACCGCATCGCTGTCGGTTTCGACAGAGCTATCCCACTTATATGTATTCGTGTACTGCATTTGAAACAATAGATGAAGGTCAATCCACTTGTCGGGACCATAGGTGAGTTTTGCAACTCCAGCGTCCTGCGCCTGGGACATCATTGGCATTCCGGCAAGTATGGCCGCGAAGAGTGCCAGGATCACTACTGCTTTCTTCATAAAAAGCCTCCTGAAATTTTTATAATACTTTTGTACCGCTTTTGCGGCAATTTCAACTACGGAAACAATATTAATTTTCTGTATGTTTTTATGCAAGAAAAAAAGGCCGCATTGCGGCCTTAAGTCAGAAGGCTTTTATGAAGAAGTATTCGGCAGCAAATACCCGCCGATACGGTGCCAGTGATATCAGGATCGGGCTATAAGCAGTTTTCTTTCCAGCAATACCAGTTTTAGCAGAGCTCGATAGATAAGTCGGTCAATTGTTCCCGAAAATTTTCTTTCCGGCATGAATATCATGAAAAGAAATTCGTTGATATTCCGCACAATATGATATCCTGTTTCACGGATTCGTTGTCGCATAGACTGCCTCTAAAACGTTGTTACATGATTAATTATTATCTGTAAGTTAAGTTGTTATGAAAACAATATGAATTTATTGTGAAATCAAATTGCTATGCCGTGATTTATTCTTTACAACGATGATGTGGAAATGCAATGATGGTGCCAACTTATGCCAAGAGGTACCAACGCATGGTTATAAAACGGCTGCGCGATCTCTCTTCAGGTGAACTCGACGCTCTTTTTAACCGTTTCGGAGAGGATTTTAGTGCTGTTCTCTTTAACTCCGTCATTCCCATCGCCAACGACGTGCAAAAGAACGGCGATGCGGCGGTGAAGAAATATACAAAACAATTCGACAATGTTGATCTCTCTTCTCTTGTCGTATCTGAAAGCGAGTTTGAAAACGCGGAAAAAACACTCGATAAAGCGGTATTTGGAGCATTTCTTGAAGCAAAGAAAAACATTGAAGAATTCCATGTGCGTCAGCTAAAGAATCTTATTTCGTATACAAGAAGCGACGGGACCACGCTTGGTGTGTACTATCACCCAATTGAGCGTGCGGCGGTCTATGTCCCCGGCGGGAAGGCGGCATATCCTTCAACGGTTCTCATGGGTGTGGTGCCCGCAAAAATTGCTGGCGTAAAGGACATCTCCGTTATCACTCCTCCCACCAAAGAGGGAAGCGTTCACCCTATGGTGCTGGCGCTGTGCCGCGAATTAGGCGTCAGCCGGGTGGTCAGGTCGGGCGGTGCACAGGGAATTGCAGCCGCGGGCTTCGGCACTGAAAGTGTCGAAAAAGCGGACATCATCGTTGGTCCGGGAAATATTTATGTGACGGCGGCGAAAACATATCTCTTCAGCCTGGGAGCAGTGCAAATCGATTCGCCGGCCGGCCCGAGTGAAGTGCTCATCATTGCAGATACAAGCGCAAATCCCCGCTGGGTGGCGTGGGATCTGCTTTCTCAGGCGGAACATGAGGAAATGGCCCTTTCGGTGCTCGTTACAACTTCAGAAAAACTCGCACATGAAGTAGCATTGCACATCGAAGAAGATATCAAAAGCGGGAGGGGGCGCCACGAAATTAAGAAAAAATCTATTGCGCGCGGCTGTTCGATTCTAATCGCTGAGTCGATGGAGGACGCAATTGAATTTTCGAATCGCTACGGACCGGAACATATGGAAATGATGGTTGAAGGAGCCACGGAATATCTCTCACGCATAAAAAATGTGGGATCTCTTTTTCTGGGACATCATTCCCCTGTAGCCGTTGGGGATTACTATTCAGGTACCAATCACATTCTTCCCACCGGGGGCACGGCGCGCTTTGCGTCTGGGGTTTCGGTGGATACATATCTAAGGCGCACCACATTTCAGATGCTCACGCCCGATGCACTCTTGAAAGCGCGCGCGTCTGTTTGCCTCATGTCAAAAATGGAAGGCTTTGACGACAAACACGGTGGTTCTATTGAAATACGGTTTGAAAAAGAATAACTACCACTGAACAATTTTCCATCCACGCTTTTTGGCTACTCTGCGAAGCGTCCGGTCGGGCGAGACGCAGACTGGGTTTCCCACGCGATCAAGTATATGCACATCGGCAATCGCATCGCCATAGTACCAGGCGTTTTCCATATCGAAATTGTGACGGATGCAGTATTCCATCGCTTTCACCAACTTGACCGGACCGTAGCAATAATCCCCATCAAGATTGCCGGTAAAAATTCCGTTTCGAACTTCCAGCTTTGTGCTGATGATATCGTCCATGGCAAGATATTCTTTCACCGGCTGGCATCCGTAATTGGTAGATGCGGAGAGAATCACTGTGCGCGCGCCGTTTTCACGATGTCGGCGGATTTCTTCAAAAGCGCCTATCCTGATATGTGACTTTACAATTGTATTAAACCAGAGAACAGTATGCTCCAGCGTTTCCCGTTCAGGTTTTCCCTTGTACTTCATCACCCATTTTTTTATGACGTCTTCGGTGGCGAAAAAGCCGAAGCGGTGGAGAATTGAAAGAAAAATTCCCTTTGTCAGATCGAACCTGCCGATCATACCTTCGTCGTGAAGATATTGAATGTAGAGCCGGGCGCTGCTGGTATCAAGTATTGTGTGATCTAAATCAAAAAATGCCACGTAGCTGTGCATGCAAACTTCCTCATCATGGAATTTTACAAGGAAAACTTCCTCCGGGCAGGCTTTTTATGATTGACAATCTATTGTCGCGGACTATTTTCATGGATATGCGAATAAAAATCAACAATAGTTTTGAATAAATGTATCGATGAATATGCGTATGATGATAAAGATGTTAGCCCTTGCGGCCGCTATTTCCTTTCCTTTCTGCCAGACATATTCTCCGCGCGAGCAGGAAATTTTGGATTTTTCAAAAGGGGAAACGACCAGCTACGAACAATATTTGGTCGAAATTGGACAGTATACCACTGGCGGAAAAGTGTATCATGAAAAATATTACGGGCATCTTATCGGCATCGCCAGGATGGCAACTGAAAAATACAAACTGGTAGTTATGAAAAACAGTATTGGCTTTTATCACGATAAAAAATCGAAAGATGCTTCAAAGCTCTATCTTGGCGTGGACTTCATCGTTTCCTCAAAAGACGAGTATCCGTACGGTACGATGGTGGAACATCTCTTAAAGAAACATCTCTCGGATTTTCTGTACATTACCCAGTCGTGTCGGAGCATTTTCGATGAGCCGGACATTGCCGGTTCGGTGATTGGCATGCGATGGGATGAGAGCGCAAAGGGAAATATGTTCAATTTCTGGATAGAAAAAAAGGATGCAGAATTGTTCGAAAAAAACCGCATCACGCTTGCGGAACTCATCGAGCGGAATACCATCACAAACGCCTCGGGGCAGATAATACGGCTGCGAAAGTAAGATGCGCAGCCGTGTATTTTGCTAATCAATTTTTTGCAATGTTTTAAAATGCGAAATTAGTGTGTTCAATTTTTCTGCATTTGACGAGAGTTCTTCCGAGGATGCAGCGACTTCTTCCGAACCGGTGGCAGTTTCTCTTGTGAAAATAACCACTTTCTCCATGAGATTTTTTATATGTTCGCTGTTTGTTTTTTGGTGTTCTGCGATATTGATTATTTCATCCGACTTTTTCTTCAACGAATCCATCACCTGGTTTATATGCGCATTTTGATCTTTTTGAACCCCTGCAAGATCTGCAATCGATTCTATCATTGCATTGTTTTGCGAGATGATGGAGGCAACTGTTTCGTTTACCTTGCGAATGTTTTCTACAAGTGCATTTCCGTTCTGCACATTGCTTTCAATTTCAAAAGAAAGCGCATGAATTTCTTTTACCTGATTTGAAGTGTTATCCGCAAGCTTCCCAATTTCTTCGGCAACCACGGCAAATCCTCTCCCCGCCTCACCTGCGCGGGCGGCTTCAATCGATGCGTTAAGCGAAAGCAGATTGATTTGATCTGAAATGTCATTGATCATGGTCACAATATCTTTAATCCTGTTCGATGAGAGCACGATCGCTTTCATAGCTTCGGATGCTGATTGCACCTGACTTTTACCGTTTTCAATTGCCGTGAGAGAATTAACGCTCAGGGATTTAATGGAATGTATCTTTTCGAGAATTGTTTTTGAGTTTTCGTTCAGATCAAACAGCGATGCTGCTGCAGTATTTATTTCGCCAATTTGATTCTCATTTAGCACTATCAGTTCTCCTATTGATTCAAACGTCTGATTTATTTCAGTATTTATGCCATCAACAGATTCAGACTGTGACTGGCTTCCCTGCGCAAGTTCTGTTGAAGTTGCCGAAAGTTCCTGGCTTGAAGCGGCAAGTGAGGTTGATACCTTTATGATGTAATTAATTGTTTTGCTGATTTCAACTACCATTTTATTTACATTCTCAGCAATCAAGCCGATTTCATCATTGGAGCGGTATTGGATCGTTTCTGAGAAATCACCCTTTTCTGCAATTGTGCGAATTATGCGTGAAACATCACCAAGCGGTTTTATTTTTCTGTGTATGAGATAGCTTATCCCAAAAAAACTCGCCGCACCCCAGATGAATGTAATTAAAACGACAAATGCGATATAGGCGTACATTTTACGACTGATATCTGCCGCATCGTATCCCACAATTACACCGCCAAAAAATGTACCGCTCACGTGAATTGGCGCGAATGCATTGATGAGAATCTCACCAGTATCCCGAATATACACATTATAGGTTATCTCCTCTGGTTTTATCTCACGGCCGAGATAGTCCCACATTCTGTTGGTGCGGCAAGAGACGACATCTTTTTCCCATGTCCCGCTTATAGGCTGGCTATTTTGCGTGTGGTGAAATGGCACATACCCGTTTTTGTCAAGAATCACCACATATTTCAATTCTGACGCATGCAAAAACTGATCTTCGATATGTCTTATTTCACGGGCTAAAGCATTATTGGTAGAATATGCGGTGTGATATCTGAAATAGCTGTCGCGCTTTCCACCTTTCATCTGAGATTCGGAAAAAAATATTTTCGCCAGATACTCATTGCTGAATTTTCCTCTATCCTCCGGCTTCACCCATTGCGCAACGCACTCTTCGAGAGAAAGTTTTTTATAATTAAAACTGGTAAAATCTTCGGAGCGCAGGTTGCCTTGCTCAATATGGCGCGCGATGATACCTTCCAGTTGCATCGAAGATATCTTCGCGATATCTGAGGCTTTCCGCTTCGCTTCTTGAAGCAAATATTGTTTTAATATGATATATGCAGTGACGCTCATAATCAGTGAGATGAAGAGGATAACCACTAAAATAGTGCGTGATATGTGAGTGGAAAGTTTTACCGTAGACATGCCCTGACCTTTTTGTATTATTTCATTTTGAACAATTATATCATTTGAATATAAATTATTGTCATAATATATCATCCGATTCAAAAAATCAAGCAAAATATTCTTGCAAATCTATTCATTACATTGGGTGTTCACAATAGATCATCAGGTGGCGAAGAAATCGTTTTTTTCGAATTTGAAAAAACTATTGTATATGTGATCTTTCGGCATTCGAGGAAGGGAGGTTTGTACAAAAAAATATGTGCGGTTTTTATGTACAGAATCTGGAAGGAAATAAACATTGCGTTGGTGATGTCAGGAAAAGCGCAATAATTACCGCTTACTCAAAGCGGAATCCCTTCGCGATTTCCTTAAACATTGGCAGGTAGCGATCGAATTTGTCGTCTGCGGCAGAAAATGTGATGAGATACCCTTTTTTTTGCCTGACCGTAAGATATTGTAATATCTTAATTTTTAACGGGCCCATCCGGTGGGAGATAATGTCGTAGCGGAATTCCTTTCCATCGATGCGTTCGATGCCATTTTCGTGCTGCATGAAATCTACCGCGAATTGTTTGAACAGAGGAATACCTTTCTGATAATATTCCTCGGATGTCATGTTCACCCCGAGTTCTTCAACAAGCACATTGAAATTTTCCCTGAAGGTGTCCTCCGGGCCCTCGGCCGGGCTTACGGCAATGAGATCGGTACGCATTTTCTTTTCTTCAAAATCCCATCCTGGAGGCACCTGTATGGAAAATCCCTTTTCGCGGTTGTAGTAGCGCCCCTGCTCGGTTTTTTTGCAGGTGAAAAAGGAAAGCGCGATTACGACAAGAAGGGAAGTGACTATTATTTCTTGAGTTCTCATGATGAAATCCTTAAAATTCAATATTGAGAAACGCAATGTCGTCGTTTGGGGGATGGTCTCCGGAAAAAAGCCGTAGTTCGGCCAGAAGGCTGTCGCAGAATGCCGATCCCATTAAATCAGCATTGTTCAAAATGTAGCGGGCAAGTCTCTTTTCGCCGAATTCTTCGCGTTCAGGATTTTTAATTTCGGTGATGCCGTCGGTGTAGAGAAAGAGCCGGTCCCCTTCCTGCACGTTGAGCGATTTTTCTTCGTATGCAGTATCGTCCTTGATGCCCACGAATAATCCGTCCGTGTCAAGCGCGAGAATTTTGCCGGAGGCGCGGCGAAAATAGAGAGGGCGAGCGTGACCTGCATTGGTAAATCGAATACAGCGGTGTTCAGCATCGTAAATCAGATAAAAGACCGTGATGTACTGATTGTCCAGAATGAGATTTCGAATTTCATTGTTTATGCGTGAAAGCAAAATATGAGGAGAATCAATTTGCGAGGCGTAGAGACCGAACATCATCTTCGCCATGGTCATCACCATCGCAGCAGGTATGCCGTGACCCGTGACGTCGGCGATGAGTAAGCCGGTGTCGTCGCCGAGCTTGTAGCAATCGAAGAAATCGCCGCCGATATCTTCAATCGGCAAATAACGACCTGAAATCTTCGGGTACTGGATATGGTCGAATTCGCGGGGTATGATGAACTGCTGGACTTTCTGTGCGATTGAAAGCTCTTTTTGAATCATGAGGTTTTTTTCATATAGTTCATCATGCGTTTTTTTCAGGCGTATGAGAGAATTTACGCGGGCCAGAAGCTCATTTTCGTTCAAAGGCTTGATGAGATAATCGTCCGCGCCGATGTTGAGCCCTTTTATCTTTGTATTCAGGTCCTCCGATCCGGTCATCAGAATTACGGGAGTGAAATCATCTTTCATCTTCTCTTTAAACTGTTTAATGAAACCGAATCCGTCTAAGTTCGGCATGATGATATCGACCAGTATAAGGTCGAATTTTGATTTCTTTAAGATTTCAAGGCCTTCAATTCCATCAGAAGCTTCGCTGACTTCCATGTTCTCATGGCTGAGAGTCTTTTTAACGATAGCGCGGTTTAGTTTGCTATCGTCAATGACGAGAACTCTTGGCCTTTCATATCGTTTTTCCCGCGAAGATGGCATGTAATTTTTCCGCATACGTGGATATCAAGCGCAAAATTAGCAGTTATGGTAAAAAAAGCAAGAAAATATTACTCGAGTTATGCAGGAATAAATTCCCTGGGCCTGGTTTCTATAAGCGAAATCGCATTCGCCGCACACACATTTGCACAGAGTCCGCACCCGATGCATCGGTCGTGGTTGACCGAATATGTGCCTTCAGTATCATCAGCTATGGCATCCATGGGGCAGATCTGTGCACATGCCCCGCAAAAGCTGCATAAATTTGAATCCACTTTGGCGACAAATCTGCTTGGAGAGAGGACACCTTTCGTTTTGGAATCTGACGCAAAACGGAGCATCTCGCAGCAGCAGGAACAGCAGTTGCATATTGCATTTCCCATAACAGAACGGTTTTCTGTCAGGTGAACCAGACCGTGCTCTTCCGCTTCTTTTAATATGCGAAGCGCTTCCTCTGCATCGATTTTTCTTCCAGTTCCTCGCTTGATGGTGTATTCCGCGCCTTTATTCAGTTGCAGGCAATTTTCGAGAGGATTATCACACTTATGAAGGGATAGTCTGCATACACAGCGGGTCACCGCAAGTGATGTGGCAGTGCGTATCATTGCTTCCGCGTCTTCATAGGTTAGCACTGTGCTTTTTGGGGAGATTGTCTTGTTGATGGGCACAACCCTCATGAATGAAGGGAAATTTACGCGGGTGACGAGCTCCAGAAGAGCCGGGTATTCCTGTTCCATAAATTGCACCCACAGGCTGGAAAGCTTCTCAGGCGCTTCCTCCCAGAGGAGTGTGGCATCATGAAATTGAATAATATGCCGGGGAGGGCGATACACTGTATCTCCGCCTTTCTTGCCTTCAAATACCACTCCCCTGTGAAAAAGTTCTTTTAGCATAAGCGCAAGGGTTTCAGGCGATTTTCCAGTTTTTGATGCAATCTCGCCGATTGAGCCGGGAAGGATATTGACGATTTCCGCTTCCTCTTCCGAGCAGACTGTTTTCCATATCTGGTGAAGAATGACGGAGTTTTCCAGAAGCAATTTTTTTGAAAGTTCGCGATAGACCGGATTTTCTGCCATAAAACCTCCATTTCTATTTAAAATGGTATAAAGGAGATGTCATACTAACTGTTCCCTAAAATATAAGTCTACAATAAAACAATGAGAGTAGGAATTAAAATTTTTGGTTGGTATGTTGTCAAATCTTGATTTTGTTCTTTCCCTTGTGTATCTTGATTATGCAGGAGTTATGAAATATGATCTTTGCATGACTTCTGCCAGAAGGTTGGATACTTCCGAAATAAAGGTTTTTGGAGGCGTGGTATGGAACTTGTATTGAGCAAAGAAGAAGTTGAGCTTCTTGAAGAACTGCTTTCCGTAGAGCAGAACACCCTTCCAGTGGAAATCCATCACTGCAGGGTGAGCGACTACAAGGATTTGCTGAAAAAAAAGCAATCGATTGTTGTCGATCTTCTCAAGAAAATACAAAAAGGGGCGTAAAGGGGAAAATATTTTTTATTTTTTTGGCCTCTTCTGCGTATTAATAATGAGGAGGTCTTTAATGAATGATTCAATGAAAGCGCTCGGGCAATATCTGCCCGTGCAGAAATGTATGAGGGGGGGCAGTTTCCGGGAACTCTCCGATCAGGAACTGTTGTCAGTGCTGCTCGGTACGGGAACAAAGAACACCGACGTCATTGACCTTTCGGGGGATCTTATTCGTAAGTTCGGCGGGCTGCATGGCCTGTGCCGGTGCGGGCTTCGAGAGATCGCATCAAACCATGGAATAGGCATTGTGAAATCAGCGCGCATACTCGCTGCGTTTGAAATCGGAAGGCGCGCGCTTTCTCCCGGCCCTGCGCTTGAGCGGGCCGATTCCCCTGCCATGGTTTGGAAATACCTGCTGCCGGAGTTTATTGGTCTTTCTCGCGAGGAATTCAGGGTGCTGGTGTTGAACAATAAAAATCACGTACTGAAAAAATGCGTAGTGTCGGTCGGCACCATATCCGAGGCGCTGGTACATCCGCGAGAGGTTTTCCGAGAAGCGATACGGGAAGCGGGCGCATCAATTATAATTGCGCACAATCATCCTTCCGGAGTGCTGACGCCTTCTCCTGAAGATGTGCAAACCACAAGAAGGATAAAGGAGGCGGGCGAGATAATCGGCATAACACTGCTCGACCATATCATTATGGGCGATACATCATATCTGAGTATGCGCGAGGAGGGTTTGCTGTAATGTGTGTTTTAGAGAAAGAGGGACGGCGCGCCTTTCGCGCGCCGTGAGGAGGTAGTATTATTCACCCGTAATATAACTGTGTTCGTAACGGTTCATTTCCTTAAGTTCTTCCAGTATTTTCACCGCTTCTTTTCGATTGGAAAGGGGGCCTATTTTTACGCGGAAAAAGTTTTTGCCGTTCAGCCGGGTGTTTTCAATATACGGATCGTAGCGGTGCTCTTTGAGCCTGTTTACTTCCTGAAGCGCTTTTGCCCTGCTCGAATAAGCCGCCACCTGAACGGAAAAACCCTCTCTGGATATGCGCTCAGCAGGAATTTCTTTCGATGAAACTTCTACGGTCTTGTGCTGTTTCCTTTTCGACGATCGGGCGGGGCTTTCAGTGTGTTTCTTTCCTCGTGTAATTGAACGCGGGGCCTGGTTTTTCTTTTCCTGCCTCACCGCTTTTGATGGGGGGATAATTTCGCCGACGCTATCCTGCGTGAGAAGATCGCGCCCTTCTTTATCTGATTTTTGAGCTACGGCTTTTTCCGGAGATGCCTGGCTTTCTTTTTGGGGCGCAGGTGTCACCGTTTGTGAAGCTTTCTGATCGGGTACTGCTGGAATGAGGGATTGGGCAGCAGTCGGCTTATCCGTATTGTCCGCGTCATTCGGGCGGTCCATCGCGTGTATTTCACTGCCCTCTCTGGCCGGTTCATCGGGCAAAGGGGCGAAAAGCGCTTCATTACCGGCGGTCATGTGCCGCTCGGTCCTCTCTTCGCCGGAAAAATTCATCCCGATTAGAAACGCGATTATAAGAATTCCCACCAGCGCGCATGCGATGATGATGATCCTCGGCGTGTCAAGATGCAACAAATACACGCTTTTTTCCCTAGGGCGGTTCGTTTGCATATCGTCGAAATGTTCCATTGCCATGACCTGTCCTGTGTATGTAATTGTTTGTCTCATGAATTACGCTGTCAGGGCTTGTCCGGTCTGGTGCATAATATGGCGAATTGAGCACGGTACAATCCCCCCTGCGTAGAAGACACAAGTACCTGTATTTGTATTCGGACTTTTTTGTTCAGCAGTTGAGATAATTTTGTTTTTTAAAAAAATTCAGTGCGTCGATGGTCGAATCTTTTCCTGAAGGGAAGGATGCTTCGACGATTCTCTGCATCACTTCATTGCTCAGAAGCGGTGTAATGGCGCTCAATGGTGCATGTGTGGATATTGTTGATGCCTTTGCGAAAAGGGATTTCATCAGTATTTTCTTTTGAATGGCCTGTGCATCGCAATGGCACATGAAATCTTCAAAGGTGCACAGCGGAGCGTGTGAAAGCGGTAACCCGGCTGGTGCAATCGTACAAACCGTCCTTTTCGCTTCCTTTCGAAGCATATCGTCGATGGCGTTCCTGTAAGATAACAATGATCTTCTTGTATGGAAACCGTTTTGCATCAATGCGCCGCTTGCGTGCATAATATAATTAAAGTTTCTGCTTTCAACGGATGAGAAACGGTCATTAGCATATATTCCCCAGCGTCGTTGGTAGGCGCTGCTGCGGGAATAGGTTTCGTAGCGTGGAAAAGCAGAATCGAATCCCAGAAGCCCGATTCGAGAGAAACCCATTTTGAGTGCCGCCATGAGCGCATCGCCTGCAACGCTTCCCGTGGCGGAATGAAATGAACCGATGTCGAGTGTGGCTGCTTCCTGAAGAAATTGCGCGACCGGATGTGTGTTGAGCGATAAAAAACCGGGAGTTGGAGCAAAAGCGCAAGGGTGAGAGGTCAGGGTTATCAAAGGAATGGCGGTTCCTTTATCTGTGTTGAGGTGCTCGAATACGTATGGCTGGGGATCGATTGAAACATAAAAATCAGGGATGATACCTCCCGCGGAAAGCACCGGAAGTGCTGAATCGACTGCGATGATGAAGGTGCACAGAGAATAGTCCTTAATTTTTGTAAGATTATCGGACAGAGAAGGCCCAGCGGCCGCGACGAGGACGGTATGTCCGTTGCATGTGCCGATCAGATGCGCAAAGGGAAAATGGATGTCGAAACATCCGAGATTGATTACGGCATTCTTGAAAAAGCGCCTTGATAGCCTGCTTTTGGTGATGAAATTTCCTGCGCTCCGATTTATAATTTTTTCGGCGGTTGCTTTTACCATGCGGTAATATTCAGGGAAGGCACGTACTGAGGCCGGATGCTCGAGGAGTTGAACGCCTTTTGATGATTCCAGATCGATGAGATCTGCGAGTGCCTCTTCAGCTTCTATGGGGTCAGGGCCGGAGAGAAATAATACCGCAGGACATTCAAAAAGAAAGGAAGTCAGCGGGTTTTTGGCAATTTCTCTCTCAAGGTCTTTCAGGTATTCAATAATGATTATCCGCCGGTATCTATCGACAAGAGCGATAAGGCCGCTGAGGTGATACCCGAGCCCTGCGCCAAGCACCACAAGCGTATCGTATTTATCGGGATTAAAGCGATTTTTGAATACGGTTCCTTCTTCAGAGGGGCGATAGGTGCTGTGCAGGGGTATAGATCTGTCCCCAAAGTGCACGATGAGTGTGTGATAACCGTCCTTTGCTTTTTGGAGCGTATATGTAATGCCGTTTCTGACCATGGGTAATCGTTGGAAATATCTGTTTTTATTATCGAAAACCATGCTGTTGCGCTTCAGGAATATTATTACTTTCAATAAGAATTTTGATTGAATTGTGTGTGCAGTGAAATTAGTATGTGTATGGACATATTAAAAAGGAATGTAAATAATGAAAGCCGGAAGATACGTTTCTGCAGTCGTGTTTGTAATGATCATGGGCGCTTTTACAATAGGCAGGGGGACCGATTATTATTCCCGGTACAGTCAGAAAATCGGTCCTCTTCCCTCCCACGAAAAGATTGCGTTCCTTTCTTCGGAACTTGGCGCCTGGAAAGAAGGCGATGACCAAAAAAAGAAATTTTATCTCCATGTGCTCCGGGGAGATGCGCATCTTGCGACGCGGGTATTTGTGAAAGCCGTGGAAGATTATTCCGAGGCGCTTGCCATCGACCCATCATATTATTATGCGCTGAACAACCGCGGCATTGCCTTAAGAAATATCGGAAAGCAGACGGCGGCGCTGAACGATTACAATGCCGCACTGAAAGTTCGTCCTGATTTTCACATTGCGCGATACAACAGGGGTATTGTATATTACGGGATCGGGCAGTTCAATAATGCCATGGACGATTTCAATGTCGTGATTGCAGTCATGCCAACCTTCGCGGCGGCATACAACAATCGGGGGGTTATCTATCATTCTCAAGGGCAACTTGAAAAGGCGCTTGCAGATTACGACAGGGCAATTGCGCTCGACCCTAATTTAAGCGGGGCATATATCAATCG
>DYLV01000007.1:0-13273 GCA_020721925.1 Leptospira biflexa | reverse complement strand
TCGTGGGATTATCCTTCGTGAAAAAAAAGAATATCTGCGCGCACTTCAGGATATAAATAAAGCCATTGAAATTAATTCAGCCAATCCAGCAGCATATATCGAACGGGCAGAGACGCATGCATCAATGGGAAAAGCGGATCATGCGATTGGCGATTACACAGAGGCATTGAGACTTGATCCGAATAATGAAAACACCTATATTCGAAGAGGGCATCTGCACCTGCAAATGAAGCAGTACGATAAGGCGCTTGTGGATTTTAATAAAGCGATTAAAATTAATCCATCCTGTTCACTTGCATATTACGGCAAGGCGGAAGTTGAAAAAAATCAAGGGAAATACGAAAGTGCGGTTCGCGATTACAGCGAACTCATTACCTGTAATCCGGGAGAAGCCGAGCCATACTACAGGCGCGGCAATCTGTTGGCGGCAATGGGATATTACGAAAGAGCGCTGCGTGATTATACGTCGGCGATTGAAAAAAAACACGATTTTTCCGATGCATACTGCAATCGCGGTATTCTCCATGCAAAAAAGGGTAACTTTAAAAAAGCGCTCAGCGACTATACCAAAGCGATACGCAAAAATCCGCATCATGTTTTATCATTAAACAATCGAGGGGTGGCATATATCGAGCTTGGAGACTATAGCGCCGCAATCCGCGATCTCACACGTGCCGTTCAGATTGATCCAGAGTATCCGTTTGCCTATTTCAACAGGGGTAATGCCAGAAAAAAAATAGGTGATTTGAAAAACGCGGTGGCTGACTTTACAAAATGCATCGAACTCTCACCCGGCTATGTCCCCGCGTACAATAACCGCGGAATCGCATTGTATTTGCTTGCGAAGGACGATCTCGCGATGGAAGATTACAATAAAGCAATTGAGATCGATGCCAATTTTGCCCCTGCGTACAATAACCGCGGGGTGCTGTTTGCGAAAAAGCACAAATATCGCGAAGCACTGCGCGAGTACGACAGAGCACTTGCTCTCAAAAAGAATTTTCCCGAAGCAAAGAAAAATCGCGCAAATGCAATAAGCAAACTCAGATAAAAGGAGAAGCCATGCCCGTCTATGAATTTTGTTGTCTCAAATGCAATTTCATTTTTAGCGAAATTCGTTCTGTAGGAGATTTTCATCCGGGAAATTGTCCGGAATGCGGATCGAATGAAAGCGAAAAAATCTTCTCAGTCTTTTTTGGGGGAAAAGGAAACAAAAAGAATTGCGAATTATGTTCGGGCAAAGCTTCCGGCGGCTGCGCCACCTGCCATTGATGTCTTTTACGAATGTGATATGTTGAAGCTTCGATAGCGGTGATTCAGCACCAAAAGCATAATTGCCGCCACGGACAGGAAGAACGCGCCTGCCGGCACGATATAATGAATCTTCCCCGTAAGACAGACAGCGAAAAAAGCCAGTGAAAAGAATTCTTTCTTTGTGTAATATTTTAATTTATGAATAAACGATACCAGCCTGTCGGTGTCGGGCAATTTCTGCAAAAATTCCTTGTCGTATGTGACCAGCGAACCCGAGGATGTGTGTTTTCTGAGGAATGAAATCATGGCAGCAAGCATGGTGAAAAGGCCAGCGAAGAGAAACCCAATTGCTGCCAGCGGCATGAGGATGGTGGTGCTGTTTAGAAAAAAAAGATATGATGAAGCCGAAAAAAAGAGAATGAGCGTTCCATTGTCGCTGATCGTATCGAGCCAGCCGCCGAGCTTTGAAACCTTTAAAGTGAGTTTCGCAACTTCTCCGTCTACACCATCGAAGATCGATGCAAGCTGAAAGCATAGGCCGCCCAGTGCAATGCTTGCGTATGTGTTCATTGAAAGAAAAAAGGCGCTTGAAAAGCCGACAATCATGTTTAATACGGTAAGCACATTCGGATGAATTCGGGTTTTGGAAAGCACTCTGCTTATTGGAAGCGATATCGATTTGTTAATATGGCGGGCAATGAGGCCCGGCGTATTGTCCCTGATTGTCTGCACCAAAACATCTTCTGCCCTCGCCGCGTCTGCAGGGGAGGTAATTTCAAAAATATTGCCGTCGTATATTGGGTACAAGCCGTTCTTCTTGCGAGTGAAAAAGATATCCGCCTGCAAAAGGTGATGAGCCTGGAAAAAGCAATTGGCGGAAAGGTAAATGGCCTCAGTTTTTTTTGACGATGGAAGCGGTTCTTCTTTGACCGTACGAGAAATGGCACCCAGATGTTTTTTAATGTTGTTCCGGTAAAATGCAATTTCCGGCTCGGTGAGGTCTACATATATCTGCGTGATTCCGGCACGATGCAGCAATATGATATTGCGCTCGAGGGCATAAAGTCCGCAGAGTTTGATATCGAGGCTGCCTTTTTCCGGAGATTGCAGTACCGCCGCATCGGGAAGCATACCATACCTTCTTTGAGATATTCACGCACTATGTGCGTCACATCGTGTACGTCAAAGTTAATAAAACATAATAATTGTTCAAGATAAATTTCCTTAAAAGAATATGATGCCTCGAGCAAATAGTTCTTGAAAGATTATACGCATCGTGAAGATTTATTTCTATCGATATGGAATGCAGAATCGACATAATCGTCACGCCGAAATCATCTAAAAGCGCGGTTGTCTCCGATGAGAACGCCATCAAAGTATATCTGCATTCGCCTCCATCTGAGGGGAAAGCGAATGAGGAATGCATTGAACTTTTTGCGAAGGTTTTGAAAATTCCGAAATCGATGATACATATCGAGAAGGGACATAAAGGACGAAAAAAAACATTGCGTGTGCAGGGGCTTTCTCGAGAGGAGGCAATCAAGAGGATTGGGAGCGGGAAATGAATAGTGTGCGGGTGATTGCCATGCTGATGTTGCTTTACGTTGGTGGATGCGCAGGGAGGTTTACCGCGAAAGACCGATTTGAAGGCATGAAAGATAGTGAACTGAGAATCTATGTCCGCATCAGCAACGATGAGGGTTATGGTGAGACGGATAAAGAGGTGAACGATAAAATCCTTAAAGTCGGTGGTGAGAGGCTGAAATTTTTAGCAGCGCAGGGCATTGTTGCGCAAAAATTCGCAGGCCAGGTTATTGGCTCTCTCAGATATGCTCACTGCTTCGAAGAATATTGCGAAGGCTTTATCGATTACAAAATAGGAAGCGAGGAGAAAAAATGAAGCTCCTTTCCAAAATTGACATACGGATAAAACGCGGCTATCTTCCTCACTTCATCAATGAGTTGTGCAAAGCGGGCTGTGCGTTGAAATCGCTCGAATCCATCGAGATTTTGCCCGAAGGGGAGAGGTTCAGTGCAGAAGTACTGTACGATACCGCGGAGCAATTCAGAACGGTAGTTCAGAAATTTAAAAGGCATCCGGAAAATTTTTCCGTTGAATCGGTGACGAATCTCCTTGAAAACTTTCTTCATGGGGGAATGCTTGATGTACTGGGAAAAGGAAAGTTTGAAACGAAAGCGGATTATGAAATGATGGTGCAGGGTGGCGCCGGCATGATTATCGATAAAATCCGTTCGGGGGAAAATGTTGGGGATTTTTCCGGGATGTTCTTCAATGTGGCCATGATAAACTGGATGCGTCTTAAGTCCGAAAAGTCCGATGTCAACAGATTCATTGTTCAAACCATTGCGGAGAGAGATTCCGTGGTGCTGAAAAAATTTACCGGCTGCAACGGCTTTCCTCTTCTGATGCGGGCTGACCATCCTGAAGATGTGATTAAGGTTTTAAAGAGCATAGAAGAAAGCTTTTTCCTCATTCGAATGATGGAGATCGAAAGCGCATTCGATTCATCGCTGGTTTCCTACATCAATTCTGAAATTGATCAGGCAGTGCTATACCGGGACTATGATGAATTGCCGCTTTTGCTGACGTATGCGGTGATGAAAATATCTCAGAAAAAAAGGATCTCGTATGATGAGTGCAATGCCGGCATGATTGGCCTTGGTTTGCCTGCATTTCGCCTTACGCGTCTTTTGAAAGCGCTCGGCTTTGCGCGGGTGTTAGGTTGCGATAATAATGAAAAATGTATGATGAACGTGGAAAAGGAAGGAGCGCTCGCCACCACGCAGGAAAACATCTTCAGCAACAGCGATGTGATTTTTCTTTTTAAGAATCATTTTACCGTGGCTGATCTGTCAAAAGTCCGTCCCGGCCAGGTGATTATTTCTCTTATCGATGATGAGGAGGTGGATCGTGAAATCCTCTCGAACAGAGGGGTAAAGGATTACATCCCGGCTGAGTATCTGGATCTTTCAATCGTCTTCCCGGGGCTGGCGGCTGGCATGAAAAAAAACTCCATTCATCATTTGGAAGATCAGCATCTGATCAAAGCGGCAACGTCGATGGTTCAGATGAAAATTGATTCGCTTTTTCCCGATGTATTCGGTGATGTGCATGCAGTAATCGAGAAATCACTCGCTGGATGAATCTATTTTCGCTTTTTGCGCAATTTTTGATGATTCGCAACCGCTTTTGACAATCAGAACGATCACCCCCCAGCGTTTCTCGTCTTTATCAAGCGGTGATGCGATGATGCATTCCTTCTTTTGACTTTCTGCGCACCCGGAAGAATAGAGATTTCCCTCCATCGCGGATTTATAGGGATTTGTAAGGGGAAAAGGAGCGTTGGTGTCGGCAATGTTTTTTGAAAATATATCATCATTCCGCATTGAATAAATTACTGCTCCTTCCCAGTTTACCAGAATGATGTCCTGATAGAGATTTTTCGTGACAGAACTCAGCAGATACGAAATAGTGTCCTTCCCGAGCGGATAGTATTTTTTCCCTCCTCTGTCCATAAGCTGAAGATGGGTGAGGTTCAGTATTAAATTATTGTCGTTAATAACCTTTGATGCGTTATCGATATCGCGAAGGAAAGTTTCCGGGAGAGTTGTTTTCTGTGCGGGCTTTGGCACCACCGATTTCACTTCGGGAGAAGAGTTGCGACAGGAAAGGGAGACAATGCAGAAGGTAAAAACTGACGCCGCAATGCGTCTGATGCAAAGCGAAGCGAACATGTTTGTCCGTCCCTAATCTGTGAATATAATGTGCCATTTTACCCATCGATCTTTTTGGCTGAAGACTTGAGCGAAAATAACAACAGAACCGGCTGGATGTTACACGTACACCAGCTCAACGGGGGTTCCCATTTCAACAGTCATGGTTCCGTCGCAGTTGAACAATTCGCCGTCCATTGTGTATTTGAAAGGGGAATCCGCTTCAATGGAAAGGTGGGAAATGATATCGTTGAAGTTAAGCTCTCCTTTCATGGGAAGGCCTTTTTTTATTCGAAAGAATTGTTTAACTCCTTCAATCGGTTTTTCGCCGGTGATGATGACATGATAGGTTCCTTCTTTTTCGTTCGCGCGAGGAAGAGGTTTAAACCCCATGCCTATTTGTTCCACGGTTCCCGCAAGTATTGCCAGAATTTCTCTAAAGGGCAATTCTTTGCCGTTGGCGACAAGGCGGGCATTCACTCGCTTGAAGAGAGATGATCCCTTTTTGTCGATGAGCCCTTCGAAGATGGCTCTGCCGATGACTTTTAAATTTTTTATAGTGCCTTTTTCGCCTTCATATACTGCATCCAGAAAATTTGTGGTGAGACCCAGCCCGAAGAGAAAGCAATAACGGTTTTCGATCTTCATTGTGTCGCGCCGATGTATTTCCGGTACTTTGCCTTCTTCAAGACAGGCAATCATTCTTGTAAGGATGTCTGGCCCTTTCCCTTTTAAATTGATGGTACGGGCAATATTATCCATGGTCCCACCTTTGAGAATTAAAAGCGGTGGAGGTGCTGAAGGTGCATACATGGTGATCATATGACAGACAATATGATGGATGGTGCCGTCACCGCCGCAGGTGGCAATGCATGAAATACCGCTGGTTTTAAAATCCAGAAGGATTCTGTCGAGTTCGTCAAGCGACGTGCTTAACCGAACGTCGACATATTCTCCGCCAATTTTCCGTAAAAGAGAAGGAATATCTTGTCTGCTTTTTTGTACACTTCGTGCATGAGGGTTGACGATTATGCCAATTTTATACACGGGGACCTCTCTGGTATCGAAGTATGGAATATAAATAAATGAAAAATTTTCCAGAAGCTAACTGTCAATTATAATTTACAAAACATGTGCTTGACGGCCGTAAAGGAATTATGAAAATGTGAAAGGCTATGGATGTTGCAGGTATTTACAAGGTCGAAGGAAAATGAGAAAGAAATTGATTTGCATGCAGATATGTGTGTGTGCGATGCTGTTTGCGTTTGCTGCCGAAGCTATAAATTTCAAAGAAGTGGTCGGCACATGGAGGCTTTATTACCGGGGAAATTTCGGCTATGAGTTTTCTTTCAATAAAAGCTATCGCGCGGTATGCGTAGTACGGTTCAAGGAAACCAGCATTTATTTTCGTGGTGTGTACACTATTGATGAGCGCAAGCATCTGCGTATAAATATCAGCGAAATGAAAAATGAGGAGCCGGGCTCGACGGGAAAATACAACTCGGTTTTTTCATCATACTTTGTTTTCGACGCAAAACGGTATCAGCAGGGCAAAAAGGAGTACCTTGAACTTCGGCCAATCGATATAGTCATCAATGGCAACGCTTCAGACGGCTATTTTGAACCGATCATAAAGCTGGTAAAATGAGATTCAACGCCAATATGAAGTCCGATTCATTTATTTTTACAAATTACAATGGTAAGAGATTGGCGGGAAGGCTGTGCATGCCCGACGGCGCAACCAAAAGTTGTGTGATTTTTTGTCACGGTCTTTTTTCTACTAAAGATGGCTATAAAATCACCATGCTGACTGATGATATTGTACAAGCCGGTTTCGCGCTTTTTACCTTTGATTTTTCTTGCGTAGGAAAATCCGACGGCAATATAGAAGATGTTTCAATTTTACAGGAGATAAACGATCTCGAAAACGCGGTTTTGCTCTGTAAGGAAAAAAAATTTGAAAAAATACATCTTTTCGGTTCGAGTATGGGGGCGCTAATATGCCTTTTATTTGCTCAAAACCATGCTGAGAGCATCTCATCGCTTTCGCTCATCGCGCCGCCACTAAATTTGAATAAACTTTTGATTAAGGCGACGGGTGTTGGAAATTTTACAATGCTTCCGTGCGAGGGAAAAACACCTCTGGACGGAATTTTTCTGAAAAATACTTTTTTCATCGAAGCGTGTGATATATTTCCGGAGAAGGCGGCGCAAGAGATTTCCCTTCCTGTGCTCATCATTCAAGGAGCGCGCGATGAAGTAGTGGATGTGGAAAATGCGTATAGGCTGATGCAATGTCTCAGGGGAACCCGTAAGCTTGTCATTATTGGAGACGGAGATCACAATCTCACAAGGGACATCGATCTTGCAATTATCAGGCGCGAACTGATTGCGCATGTGAGTGCAAATGCCTGTGACGCGTACTAATACCTGTCATGCGTTTTGTGAATGGCATGCTGGCGATTTTCATTGCTTTTTTGAAATGGTAATATTTTGTGCTATACTGTGTCTACAAAGTGCCTAAGTCAGGAGAGCATTTTTTGTGTAAAAGGAGAATACAATGTGGGATTATACCGATAAAGTGAAGGAATTATATACAAAGCCGAAAAACGTCGGCATCATCGAAGATGCCAGTGCGGTAGGCGAGGTGGGAAGCATCGTCTGCGGTGACGCGCTTACCCTTTATCTGAAAATCGAGGACGGCATCATTAAAGATGCGAAGTTTCAGACATTCGGATGCGGAAGCGCCATTGCTTCATCATCGGCGCTTACGGAAATGATCATCGGAAAAACGGTAGAGGAAGCGGAAAAGATTACCAACAAGGATATTGTGGAATATCTTGGGGGCCTTCCGGAACAGAAGATGCACTGCTCGGTGATGGGGCATGAAGCGCTCGATAAGGCGCTGGCGAACTGGCGCGGGGTGAAGATTGTCGATGAAGAAGAGCACGAAGGGGAAATTGTATGCCAGTGTTTCGGGGTAACCGACACGCTTATAAGAAAAGTGGTGAGGGAAAATAAACTTAAAACCGTTGAGGATATTACCAATTATACCAAAGCGGGGGGAGCGTGCGGTTCGTGTATTCATAAGCTTGAAGATATTTTGCAGGAGGAGCTGAAACTTCAGGAAAGCTGTGCTGAAAGCGAGATTTCGGGAGAGAAGAAAAAACCACTGACGAACATACGGCGAATGCAGCTTGTGAACGAAACCATCTCAGATGTCATACGGCCAATTTTGCAGAAAGACGGCGGCGACATTGAGCTTATCGATGTTGATGGGAAGAAAGTCTTTGTAGCTTTGAGAGGCTCATGTTCACATTGCGTTGTATCGAGCGTGACTTTAAAAAACCTAGTGGAAGCAAAACTCAGAGAGTTTGTTGAAGACGATATCGAAGTGATTGAAAAGTGAGGAATACGATGAAAAAAATGGTGTATCTTGACAATAATGCCACAACGAAGGTTGCCCCCGAGGTGCTGGAAGCGATGCTTCCTTTTTATACCGAACGCTATGGAAATCCTTCGAGCATGCACGATTTTGGGGGTTCGGTGGATAAAGACATTGAATGGGCACGGCATCAGGTAGCGCTTCTCCTTGGAGCCGAGCACGACTATGAGATAGTGTTCACCTCGTGCGGGACAGAAGGCGACAACTTCGCAATCTCTGGCGTACTTTCATATTTTACAAATAAAAGACATATCATTACCACGCGGGTTGAGCACCCTGCAGTTCTCAATCTCTACAAAAAATACGAACGAGAAGGATATCAGGTCACCTATGTTCCGGTCGATCGTCAGGGAAAACTGGATTTGGACATCCTCTTCGATTCGGTAAATGATGACACGGCCATTGTATCGGTAATGCATGCCAACAATGAAACCGGTGTAATCCATCCTGTGGAAAAGATTGGCGCATTTTTGCGTGAGCGCGGCGTGTTATTCCATGTAGATGGTGTTCAGGCTGCGGGGAAAATTCCAGTTAATGTGAATACAGTACATTGCGATCTCTATACAATTTCCGGGCATAAATTTCACGCGCCGAAAGGGGTGGGCGCGCTGTATATACGAAGAGGCACGAGGATTCGACCCATCCTATATGGCGGTCATCAGGAACGCGGGAGAAGACCTGGCACGGAAAATGTGGCGGGAATTGTTGGCATGGGAAAAGCAGCTGAACTTGCCATTAAATATCTTCCAGATGAAAAGCATGTGCGAAAACTTCGCGATAGGCTTGAAAACGAGATTTTGAGCAGATTTCCAAATGTTTCGCTTAATGGCCGGAAAGAAGGCCGCGTTCCAAATACAACCAATGTTGGATTTGAATACATCGAAGGTGAAGCGATTTTACTCTATCTCAATGAAATGGGGATTGCTGCCTCATCAGGCTCTGCATGTTCATCAGGATCCCTTGAGCCCTCGCATGTGCTTCGGGCGATGGGAGTGCCGTTTACCAGCGCACATGGCTCAATACGGTTCAGCCTTTCGCGATATACCACCGATGAAGAAATAGATTACACATTAAAAGTCCTTCCTGAAGTTGTGGATAGGCTTTTAGAGATTTCGCCCTACTGGGATAGCGTGCACAAGTGTGGAAGGGAAGTGAAGGTGTGATGTTATCAGTCTACACGCGGACGCGTTTTACGATTTTACAATGCACCAGAAACAATTTCTTTTCCAGCTTGTCATTTTCTGATCTGCCGTGCCGCCTGAATTTCTTGATCGGCTTTGCGTCTTCCTCTTTTCGGATTTTTTCAAGATAAAGCTGTATGCCATTTCGTATCAAAAGATGTTGGAAAATACGTGGAAAAATATTTTCGTGGAAAATCCGATGTGTCCACGGAGCATCGGATGAGAATTCTTCGGTTGATTGAAAATCTCACCAAAGGAACCGCGGCGGTTGGTTATTTGACTGAATTGATGCACGGCGTGGGTTCGCCGCAGGCGCAGCGGATTATGATTTCAAGGCTTGTGGATATAGCAAAAAAGAAAAAAATTGTGAAGAAACTTGCCGGCATCATGATCGATGAGGAATAACTTGTACCCGGAGATTCGGGAATGAGCGTTTATCGAATTACTTCATTGATAAGCTTCCCGAGGGTCTGGTCGTGCGCTTGAACGGTTTTTTGATTCGCTTCGTAGCTTCGCTGTACCTCAATCATGTCGACCATTTCACGTACAACATTGACATTGGATTTTTCAAGAAACCCTTGGCGTACGGAAAACTGCGTTGCGGATATTGCTGGTCCGGATTCAGGTGTTTCACGGTACATGGAATCGCCTTCCTTTTTGATTTCGCGGATGTTTTCGAAATCGACAACACGAAGCCGATCAACCACTACCGGATTTTCCCACGCGTTTCCTGTCATGCTCACCACGTCGCGCGGTTCGAGAGAAATGGCATTGTTTACCAGAATTTCACCGCGCTCGTTTATCATGAAGTTATTATGCTGGAGGCGTATGATGCCATTTTCGCCTAAAACAGGATTGCCGTTGTGAGTAACGAGGATGCCTTCCTGATTAACAGTGAAAGCGCCGTTGCGGGTGTATCGCTCACCCCGTTCGGTAAGCACCACAAAAAAACCCCTCCCTTCGAGCGCAAGGTCTAAAGGATTTTCCGTTCTCTGAAGAGGGCCCTGATCGAAAAGAGTATAGACTTCATTAACCTCAACACCGGTGCCGATTTTACCCACAATGGGCATGGTGTCGTATGAACCTGCGGGTGTAATCCCAAGACCGTCATCGCTTATGCGGCGGATGAGCATATCGGGAAACGCTTTAAAAATCGCGATGTCTCGTTTGTAGCCGGTCTGGTCGGCGTTTGCGAGATTGTTTGCAATCGCATCCAACCGCGCTTCCTGCGCGATCATGCCGTTTGCACCAGTGTAAATGCCTCTTAGCATCAGTATACTCCACCTTTTTCCCTTTTAATATCGGCACCAAGCGAAGATAACTTTTCAGATAATTTTTCATACCCGCGGTCGGCATGATAAATTCTTCGAATTTCGGTGATTCCCTTTGCGGCGAGTGCGGCAAGCACCAGCGAGGCACCAGCTCGAAGATCTGACATCATGACAGGGGCAGCCAAGAGCCTTTTGACGCCATGGATAATTGCCATATTGCCCTCGGTTTCGATGAGTGCGCCCATTCGCCTGAGTTCGCCCACGTGTGTGAAGCGGTTTTCGAAAATCGTTTCATTCACCACACTGATGCCGGGCAAAGTCGCCATGAGCGCCATCATCGGTGCCTGAAGATCTGTGGGAAATCCAGGGTAGGGAAGAGTTTTGATATAGATGCCGCGGTATATCTTGCCCGGCAATATGTGCACCCAATCTTTTCCTTGTTCGATACGAAAGCCGATTTCTTCGAGTGCGCTGCACACTGCTGCCAAATGTTCGGATACGCAATTGAAAATTTTTATTTCGCCGCGAGAAATTGCGCCTGCAAGGAGATATGTACCCGCCTCAATGCGGTCGGGCATGATGGCATAGGAAACCGGATTGAGCTTTTTAACGCCATGAATAACAATTCGTTCGCTTCCGGCCCCTTCAATGTGTGCGCCCATCTTAATAAGAAAATTTGCCAGATCCACTACATCCGGTTCCATGGCGCAGTTTTCAAGTATCGTTTCGCCTTCGGCCATAACAGCGGCCATCATAATGTTGATGGTAGCACCGACTGACACGTTGCGCATGATAAAGTGCGTCCCTTTTAACTTTTTTGCCTTCGCGATGACATAGCCGCGTTCAATGCCTATTTCCGCACCGAGCGATTCAAATCCTGCAAGGTGAATATCGATGGGGCGCTCGCCGATAGCGCAGCCTCCGGGAAGCGATACGTCTGCGAAACCGAGGCGCGCGAGCATGGGGCCCATCACGTACACAGACGCACGCATGGTTTTTACCAGGTCGTAGGGTATTTCAGATTTTTTAATTTTATTGATTTTTATTTTTAATATATTTTTTTCAGTGTTGAATTCCGTTTCTGCTCCGAGGTACTCAATCACTTTTATGATAGTCAAAATGTCTTTCAAATTTGGCACATTGTGAAGCTCTGTCTCTCCGTCAGTAAGAAGACTTGCCACGATGATGGGGAGGGCGGCGTTTTTTGCACCGGAAATTTTCACTTCCCCTTTGAGTTTTTTCCCGCCCTTTATTATGTAGTAATCCATAATGGGAATCCTCGTATGTAAATTTTTTATGTCTGATTCTCAGGAAAAGCATTCTTATATCGGGTACAAAGTGGCGGGTGTGGGTTTTGTCAATTCAAATATACGGGAAACATCTAAAACTGTCTTTATGTGATATGCCTCAGTGGGAATACCGATAGGTTACAATCGTGTACATTGGCGTTGTGTTGAACGATAAAAGCGCTATTACAAGTGTTCATAAGATTGAGTGGAAGTGTGCGCTATTTTTAGCGCCATAACACGATGATAACAACAATGTACAACTTAATCCAAGTATGGGCTGATAAGGTGGTAAATCGGAGATGCAAGAAATATTATTATGCAAAACTCACGTCTACCTCTCATAACCATGCGGATTAAACCTCATTAAATGAAATACGAAATTTGGATTTGTTCTTTCATTTTACGCGAATCCCTCCATGAGAGAAATGTGCGCTCTTCGAAAAAAAATTGTTTTCCAAACTCCATCTTGCAGCAATTACACTCACTTCACAATCACACCGGAGGAGTCAAGCGTTGGATGAAAGCAGGGAAAAGGAAAAGGATATCCGCACTCATCTCCCGAATGAGAAATAGGATGTACAATTATGTTTTTTGTGAAGGATTATTTTGTTAATAATAGCTCCAAATCCGGCGGTACTCCCCACCAGATGCGCCATGTGGGGATATTTTCTATACATTTTCCCATAATTGCATAGCATTCGAAGGGATAATTATCCGCGTGTAACCCCTCAAAGTCCTTTTGCAGGATTTTTTCAACAATTTCGGCAAGGTATGTGTACACCGCAATCGCCATCACCAGCGAAATAGACCGACGGAAAAACTTCCGCGTATCCTGAAAATAATTATACTCCCGCTCATTAATTTTCATCTTCACCCGGTGTTTGATGATCCGCTCACCGGTTTCTTTATCATACCGCTTCTGGTACTCAATTCTCCCCTCATCGCGCTCGTATTTCTCATAGTGTTGCATCATCTTCCGCATCGCTTTTATCAGGAGCTCTTCCTTCCGGTACTTCGTCTTTTCCTCTGCTTCTGCGAGAAGTCCACTCACCTCATCGCACATCATATAGGTGGTCTTGATGTTCATCGTATCCTCCT
>DYLV01000116.1 GCA_020721925.1 Leptospira biflexa | reverse complement strand
GTGTCAGAGTACAAAGGCAAAGAAAATTCTCTCAATTTGTTTACTCTGACACCAAACACACCAAACACCCCAAATAAAACCAAATAAACTCTGACACCAAATAAGACACCAAATAAAGACACAAAATAAAACATAATCGAAAAGAATGCCGCCCGGAAGAAGTGCTCCGTCCTCATTGATTTCCCGGCGAGAAAAACAGGGTAGAAGTGACAATCCGAAGAAACAGCCGCGATTCTGGGCACAGACTTCAGACCGGATGTAGAAGGGGAAAAGGTATTGGCTTCCTCCTTTTCGTACGTAACACAATTACTTTATTATTGTAATACCCGAGTGGAGTAATGAGAAGCGTGTGTTTCGAATCTTCCCCGTGATGATAATACCACAATGGAATTAAAAAAGAGCGGCGGATGGTACCGCTTTTTCGTTCCCATGCAAGATCGAAGAAGAGCCAGCCGGTGTTGGAGTGACGGTTTTCATCTTCAGATCCATTTTTCTCTGTGTTAATAGGGAAAGTAGTTTTTTCGGTGGAAAAAATTTAGAAAAAGGATTGACAAAATCGGCATAATAAATAGACTGACATGTCAGTACATTTATTAACAATAACATCAAAAAAGTAGAAGGGGATATCATTATGGCAACAATCACTTCACTCAACTCAAACACCAGTATCGATGAGCTCTTAGGTAAAATCATGCCTGAGTATGCAAAAGAAAAACTGTCTGAATCGAATGCGTCCCAGCAGCTTGCGGGCACGGAGATCACCATGGTGGTGAACGCAGGTTCAAAAGCGTTCAGCTATACGCTCAAAGACGGCGCTTCTGTCACTCATCAGTCGGGTGATATGGGCAATCCCATGCTGCGCATCAAAATTTCTGAGGACGATATCAAAAGGATGATCGAGACGAATAATCTGGATATGATATTGGGCATGATGAACGAACTTAACAAGGCGAAATACAATGCGCTGAAAAGCCTGAAAGGAAGCTTCATCGCCGAGGTATCCGATGTAGCCGGCACTACGGTGAAGGTTGAAGCAATTCTCAATGGTGCCCAGCAGCCTCAGTCGATTTTTAAAATGAATGCGAAAGATACCGCGGCGCTCATGCGCAGAGAAGCCAATCCGGTAAATCTCTTCATGTCCGGTGCGATGAAAATTGAAGGGGATATGTCGTTTGCAATGGCTACTCAGCCGCTTTTTACATAAGCGATTGATCGCACGCTCATGCGCCGTGGTCATCTGATCGCGCTGCATGAGCTGCCATTATTTCAATTCAGCATCCCGTATTTACTGACAAGAATCGAGGCGAAAAGCCATATTTGTTTCAGACAACTGTCTAAACTGATGTCGAAAAGCGCATCATGGAGCACATTATGAAAGGTGACGTATATCCGTGGATACAAGAATACAAACTTTTGGGAATCCCTTCAACATTTTTGCCCTATCCCGATAAACCCGTATTCCACCTTCTCGAAGAAGCCGCGTGTAAATACAGAAAAAATGGACTTATTCAATATGATTATAAAATGACATATCCGGAAGTGAAACGCAATTGCGAAAAACTTGCGTCGGCTTTGCTCCGCATGGGCCTTCAAAAAGGTGATAGGGTTGCGACAATTCTGCCTACCTCGATTCAATTTGTCATTGCCGACTATGCCATTTCCCGCGCGGGGCTTGTGCATATTCCTTCGAGTTCTCTGGAGCCTTTTGAGACTTTAAAGCACAAGTTCAATGAAGGTACGCCGAAAGTCCTCATTTGTATGGCGCATTTCGGAGAAACTGCAAAGCGGCTTATAGCGAAAAGCACGATTCAAAATCTCATCCTCACAAAGCTTGACGATTACGCAACGGATGTGGCCGAACTTAAAGGGCATGAAATTGTCAGCGATGTTCCCGGTGCAATATGGCTTACAGATATTTTAAAATTGGAAACTGATATCCACCTTCCTCAATATGTCTTCGATGTTGAGCGTGATATCGAAACGCTTCTGTTTACGGGTGGAACAACGGGTGTTCCAAAGGGGTGCATGCTCACGCATCGCAACATTTATGCGAACTCAATTCAAAATTTCTACGCGGTGGGTCCATCGGCAAAACTCATGCGCGGGGCGATTGCGGTGCTTCTCGGATTGCCGTTCTTTCACTCATACGGCCATTCCATCATGCACACGATGACGCTTCTGGGTGCCGATCAGATTCTCATCCCCGAGCCTCGCGATACAAAAAGCATGGTGCGGATGATTCGAAAGTACCGGCCGGTGATTCAATTCGGCGTTCCTGCGCAGTTCATGAGCCTGGCAGCCGAAGACGCGAAGGATCTCAACATTCTCGGCATATCGGGTTCGGCGCCGTTGCCGCAATCGGCCCAGCAGAGCTTTGAACAAAAAGCAAGCGGCGGAATTATGGAGGGCTATGGGCTTTCAGAGATGTCGCCTACCACGCATTTAAACATAACGCTTATGAAGCGTCTCTTTGGAGGGGAAAAAGGGCTGCGTTTTCTTGTGCTTCTTCTCTCAATTCCGGGAGTAACACACTTCGTGAATTGTATCATGCGCATGCAGGGAACCCGCATAACCGGGAGAATCACCGGAGCCCTCACGGGTTTTCTGCTGAAATCAACAGGAAAGAAAGAGAAACGTAAAAATGTGGAACGCAGGGGAACTATTGGAATTCCTTTTCCAGATACGGAAGTAAAAATACTCGATGTGGATGAAGGGCGAACACTTTCATGGGAAGAAGTCCTTTCCGGCAAGACAGGGGAGATGTGTCTCAAGGGACCGCAGAGAATGCTTGGGTATTGGCCCACACCTGGAAGCGGTCTGGATGATGAGGGATATGTACGGACAAGCGACGTAGTGAAAGTTGATGAGCGTGGCTATTTTTATGTAGTCGATCGCACCAAGGATATGATCATTGTCGGCGGATACAAGGTGTACTCCCGGGAAGTCGATGAGATCCTCCATCATCATCCGGATGTTGCTGAAGCTGCTACTGTTGGAGTTCCCGACCCGGCAAGAGAAGGAAGCGAACGCGTGGTGGTGTTTGTGAAACCAAAAAACGGTCATAAAGCGAAAATCACTGAAGAGAGCATCATCACATATCTCTCTGATCGCGTGGCGAAATATGCCGTAGCGAAAGCAGTGGGAATCGTTGATGAGCTCCCTTTGACGGCAGTTCAGAAAGTGGATAAAAAAGCGCTCAGAGAAAAGGCGATAGCTTTGTATTCCCGCTCGTCGGCGGTGAAAAAAGGTGGAAAGCAAAAAGGGAAGATGAAAGATAGCCGTGTGAAGAGAAAGCGGAGAGAAAAAAAGCGACGTTGAGTTATCAGGAAGAAAAACTTATGTTAAAGACGATGGGAAGAACCAGTTGCTTCCAGGCTGACTGATGCAAGGGCTAAAAATACTTTTAAAATTGTAAGGAGAGTGTCATGCAGGAATGCGTATTCATTGACGGAGTGAGAACACCCAATGGCAGAGCACATCGCGAAAAAGGGTGGTTTCGGAAAAAGCGGCCGGATGAACTATTGACGGAAGTATACAAAGCGCTGTTTGACCGTAATAAAGCGGTTAAGCCTGAAAATGTCGATGCGGTGTTTGTGGGCACGGCAAATCCATCGGGGATGCAGAACGATGTGGGGCGCCTGGGGTGGCTTGCTTCTGGCTTTCCCGTGAGAGTCCCCACCAACACGCTGACCAATCAGTGCCCCTCTGGAATGTCGGCCATCATGCACGCCGCGCGCGCAATTATGACCGGTGAAACCGAGATTATGATTGCCGCCGGAGTTGAGGATATGGAAAAAGTTCCTATGGGCGCCAACATGGATTTTCCGCCGAGATTGCTTCAATTCTACAATGGTCCCGACCTTCTGATGGGTATGACGGCGGAAAAAGTTGCAGAACAGTGGAAGATATCGCGTGCCGATATGGAAAATATGGCATACTGGTCGAACAAGAAGGCCGCCGCGGCGCGCGATGCAGGTAAATTCAAAAACGAAATTGTACCGGTCATGGGTCATGATGATGCCGGCAATGAATTTCTTGTGGAGAAAGACCAGTGGATACGCGACGATGTGAGCATTGAGAAGATGGCTACGATGCAGCCTTCATTCAAACCAAATGGCTCGGTAACCGCCGCGACTTCATCACCACTGACACAGGGCGCGTGCGCATTAATTCTCATGAGCAGGAAAAAGGCGGACTCGCTCGGGCTTTCATATCGGTATAAATACCGCGCGGGAGTGCTGGAAGGATGCGATCCGACTGTTATGGGAATTGGACCGATCCCGGCAGTGCGGAAGCTTTTTGCAAAAACCGGGCTGTCACCAAAAGACATCGGGCCGATTGAACTCAACGAGGCCTTTGCGAGCCAATCGCTTGCGTGTATTCGCGATCTCAAGCTCGATAAAGAAAATGCACCTTTTGAACGGGTGAATGTATGGGGTGGAGCCATTGCGCTCGGGCATCCGCTCGGCGAATCGGGCGCTCGAATTGTGATCACGCTTCTCAATGTGTTGAAGACCGATTTCCCGGAGGCGAAGTACGGGATGGCGTCTCTGTGCGGTGCCTTCGGCAACGCGGGAGCGCTTCTGGTTGAAAAAATTTAGTACAGTGTACAATACGGGGCGGACTGTAAAATCCGCTCCGTATAATATTTTTTCGTGGATAGGAGGATGGTGATGAGGAATGCCTTTGTTCTTGCGTGCGTGTGCATGTGTATTGTTGCCGGATCCGCTATTAATGCCCAGCAGGGAGTGGAAGTAAAAAAGAGCGAATGGAAGCTCAGAAAAACCGCCGATGGAATCGCGTGCTACACAAAACCTCAGGAAGGAATTGATTTAGAACAGTTCAAAGGGATTGGTATGGTCAATGCGCGCCTTGAGACAATTGCCGCAATTTTTCGAGATGTACCTTCGTATACGCAATGGATGTTCAACTGCCGCGAAATTAAAACGCTGAAAGACATGGGTGGTGATAATCTGATTGTGTACTATGTCAACCGATCGCCGTGGCCGGTGTCGGATCGCGATGCGGTGGTTAAATCGCGCGTGTATCAGGATCGTAAAAATGCGACGGGAGTGGTGGTGATTGAAAGCACCAATTACAATTATCCTTCTCCTTCCGGGCGTGTGCGCATGCCGTATCTGAAGGCGCTTTTTATTCTTCAGTATGTTGATCGAGAACATACGCGCGTGATATTCGATATTAAAGCGAATCCCGGCGGGAATCTTCCTGCCACTCTGGTGAATGCCTTCACGAAGGATCATCCCTACCATACCATTCAGGGTTTGAGAAGAATGGCCGCGATGCCGAAGTATGTGGAACTGGGAAAAAATTCCAGGGAGTTTAGTTTTGCTGAAAAGCTTTTAAGGGAGAAGGGTAAGTAAGTGTTGTTATTATAATCGTATTCAGGAGATACCTTTTGAATTGAGAAACGTGCCATAGCGTTTATCCGATTCGGCGATGTGGGTTATAATCCAATTCCTGAGAAAGTTGAGCATTTCAAAGCTTACTATCGCCGAACCGGATTTTGCTTTTTCAAAAAGCACCTTGATTTCCATAATCAAATCGCGATGTTCCTGCTTGTGTTTTAATAGCTGATTGAAGGGGAATTCATTTTTTTCAAGGAGTTTTTCTTCTGCGGTAAAATGAACCTGTACATACTCAACAAGGCCGCGGAAGGTTTCAACAACCGCTTCATTTTTACGTCCAGTTTTTATGGCTTCGTAGAGATTGTTGGTAAGTTCAAATAATTTATAATGCTGTTCATCCATGCTTTTTATACCGACACTGTATTCTTTGCTCCAGACTACATATGCCATAGCTTCCTCTCGACATTATCATGATGTTGAATTTTTAAATAGATATAGCACACTTTCTGAAATAATACAAATTTATGATGATATCGTCGTAATTTTTATTTAAATTGCGACTTGTCTTAGAATTGCATTCTTACCTCATCGATACGAATATAAATGAATAATAAACCTGTTCGAAAAGAAGCAATGTAAAGAAAAAATTATTATGGGACATGATTATAAAGAAATCATCGAAGTTGAATTGCCTGCAATGAGCGCAATTTTATCAATTTGGGAGCACATGAAAAAGGATGCCGAAAAAATGTGTAATGCTTCCTGCGAGAACGAACAGATGCCATAGGGGATGGCTGAAGGGAATGCGTTTTTCCAGGAGGAAAAAAACAGCGCCTGCGGAATAGCATACACCACCGATAAGAAGCCAGATAATGCCCATTAAGGGGATTGAAAAAATCATTTTATGAAATGCGATGACGATAAGCCAGCCCATCGCGAGATATACTGCAGTCGAGAGTTTGTCGCCTCCTGTGCCCACCAGTGATTTGATGATGATTCCGCACAGGGCAAGCCCCCAGATAATGCCGAAAAGCGACCAGCCCCAGGGGCCGCGCATGTTGACGAGCACAAAAGGTGTATAGGTGCCCGCAATAAGGATGAAGATGGAGGAATGATCAACTATCTGGAAAAATTTTTTCAGGTGCATCTTTTTAACGGAGTGATATATCGTAGATGCAGTATAGAGAATCACCAGTGAGGCGCCGTATAGAGAAAATGAGACTATTTTCCAGGGATCTCCCTTTAGCGAAGCAAAGACCACCAGGAGGGAAAGCGCGGCTATGCCAAGCAAAATGCCGATGCAGTGCGTCACCGCATTGGCGATCTCCTCGCGTTTTGTTTGGTTGCTTATTGGGTTTCGTTTCATCGCTTCAACTTTTGTAACGTGTATAATGCGAATGGCAATTTTGTCAAGAAGCTCTCTTTGGCAGAATGGATATTTTAGGCAGAGTTTTTGCGCATGGAATTAAAACTATCTTGACAAATCGAATCCGGCGTGCTATATTGAAATTGAAAAAAAAGGAAGTCGTCATGAGCAATGGCATTGATCGGATTATCTCTACAGGGCATCCACAGGGTTCTGGGGCGAGTGCGAAATATGTGTTTACCTGCCTCTCGTGCGGTCAGCAGATGGTGACCCGGCAGGAATACCCA
This sequence comes from Leptospira biflexa, assembly GCA_020721925.1. Taxonomy (GTDB): domain Bacteria; phylum Spirochaetota; class UBA4802; order UBA4802; family JAGODF01; genus DYLV01. The sequence continues at coordinate 2,168 of DYLV01000116.1, read as the reverse complement.
ACCGGGCAAAATAGTATTGTGGGAGGAACGATTACAGGAACAATGGCGTCTTCCCTTTCGAGTATTTTTTACCGCATTCCGGTGGTGGGTTCAATCATCGGCGGCATCATTTCAAGAACTGTGGCAGAGCGCCAGTCGCAAAGTCAGGGTGCCGATATGGAACAATCAAAAAATCGGGCGTTTGAGGAACTGCGCGATCGCTTTGTGCAATGCACACGGTGCGGTAACTGGGCATGCGTATCGTGCGTTGTAAATGGCTTGTGTCGCTCATGCGCGATGATGACGCAGGCGACACGTGAAAGTTCGATGGGAAAAGAGGAAGGAGCGCAGACGGAGAGAGCGGATTCAGCGCAGACATGGAACGAAAAAAATAAGGAGACTTCAAAACTGTTTATAAATTTTTAGCACGAGCGTGCACCCACAAACTTTTTCTCGTCCCTCAGGCAGATGAGCTGTGCAAGTTGTCTTCCAGAGACCAGTGCGCCGGGAACGCCGCCGCCCGGCTGTACCCACTGACCGGCCATATAGAAATTCTTTAAACCTTTAATCTCTTTCTTCATCTGGGAAAACCCCACCGCAGGATCGAGGAGCCATCCTTCAAGACTTCCTCTCCAATTGTTCGTGTAGCGGATGACCGTGGCAGGGGTTGAAACATCCGTCATTTCCAGGTTTTTCCTGATGCCGCCGAAACGCTTTTCGGCAGCGTCGATGACAAAGTCCAGAATCCTTTTTTTCTCGTTACGGTACTGTGCGGGATTATCCTTGCGGAGACTTTGCCAGTATTGATAGTTGTATGTGGTCAGAAGGCTGGATATTACCGTCTTGCCTTTTGGCGCAAGAGTGTTAACGAAATTGAAAATACGATAGTTCAGGTAATCCATCGAAGTTTCTGGATCGACCATAAAAGTCCTTTCCAGCGGTATGCAAATCAGATGAGGATAATTTTCAAATGTCTTTTTAATTCCAAGTGAAACATGTAGAAATGAGGGGAAGGGATTGTATTGGGAATAGTACTTCTGGAAATTTTTATCGAGGAATTTTTTGTCGAGCATCTCAAAAAGGGTGCTATGCCCGTCGGCGGCCGATATCACAATATCGGCATTGTGGGTCGCACCGGTGGAAAGCTGTATGCCGGTTGCGAGGGCATTGGGAAACGAACCTCTTGTGAGAATCTTCGCCACGCGGCATCGATAATTGATTTTTCCGCCGCAGGTGAGATAGGATTTTTCAATTTTTTGTGAGAAAGAAAGGGAACCCCCGAGTGGGTAGCCTGCGCTTTTGCGGTGGAACCATACGAGCGTAAACAGCAAAAACACAACCGACATGTCCGGAACAAACATCATCTCTAATGTTTTGCGTAAAAGTTTGTTTTTGCATCGTGCGGCGAAATCCTTCGAGGTGATGCGAACATATTTTAATGCGGTGGGCAGATAGGGAAGCGCGCTCCATAGAAGGTGAATACCTTCTACAAAGCTCATTGCTTCGGGAAGCACATCATTCGGTAGCATGAAACGAGATAGTTTGCGTGCGGCGCCGATGAATTCCCGGATGATTTTTTCATCTTCATAAGCTTTTTCAAGAAATTCTTTTTCAAGCTTATCCAGGTCGGTATATACAGTTATTGACCTGCCCGATGCATCTTCAACCACTATATAATGATCGAACTCGTAGCACGGTAGGTTTTTCATATCGATAAGCTCATCCCAGAGATGATAAAAATTGTCGCGGGGACTCGAGCCGACCAGCCAGTGCAGACAGGCATCGATTGTGTATCCCTTCCTCTGCCATGCAGTGCAGAGTCCTCCGGGAAGGGTATGCATTTCGAAAATTTCTGTGTCATAGCCGTTTCTTTGAAGATGAATACCTGTGGTAAGACCTGCAATTCCTGCGCCAATGATGATGACTTTCTTTCCCATTTAATACCTCCGCCTTTTACCATTCGGGATACAATAGTTAAAGTTATGGGAAATTACAAGTATAATAATTAATACGATATTCATGGCGCAAAACATAGAAAATTTGTATTACGTGATGTGCACCAGTACCATGAAGATAGCGTGAAAGAGCTGACACGGGCATTTCATATGTGAGAAGGGAAAGCGCATTCGCTCTCATTTTGTCAATGAGGAAGAAGTTGCACGAATATTTTCTTTTGTATGGGTTATTTT
>DYLV01000115.1 GCA_020721925.1 Leptospira biflexa | reverse complement strand
GGAATCGATTTAGGGATCAGAGCCTACGGATAAGAAGGCAAGAGAGGGTCAGAGCCTTATGTATGTACCTTATGTGCAGAGCCTTATGTGTAGCCTTATGTCCATTTTCATCGTAAACTTTTTTTTATATTTCCTTGACCCCAGAAGTCCATTTATTCACTATCATCAACATTTCAGAAAAGCTCATGCTATAAATTATTATTTTGCAGAGGTTGGCAATGGAAGCAAAAAAAGTCGTGCTCGCCTATTCCGGCGGCCTTGACACGTCGGTTATCGTTAAATGGCTCATTGAAACATATGGATGCGAAGTCGTCTGTTTTGCTGCGGATGTGGGTCAGGAAGAAGAACTTGTCGGTCTGGAGGAGAAAGCCCAAAAAACCGGCGCTTCAAAATGCTATATTGAAGATATGAAAGAAGACTTCGCGCGCGACTATGTATTTCAGGCCATAAAGGCAAACGCAATCTATGAAAACCGCTATCTTCTCGGCACCTCATTGGCGCGTCCTGCCATTGCAAAAAAGCTTATTGAAATCGCCCTTCGTGAAGGAGCCGACGCCGTATGTCATGGAGCCACCGGCAAAGGAAATGATCAGGTTCGCTTTGAAATGGCGTTCAAGGCATTAGCTCCTGATCTCACCATTATCGCCCCATGGCGGATCTGGGATCTCAATTCCCGCTCACTTCTTTTCGATTATGCGGAAAAGCACGGAATACCTGTTCCGGTTACTAAAGACAAACCCTACAGTATGGACCGGAATCTCCTTCATATTTCTTTCGAGGGGGGTATCCTCGAAGATCCCTATCGGGAACCTGACGAAAGCATGTTCGTGCTCACCACCTGTCCAGAAAAAGCTCCCGACAAACCTGAATATATCGAAATTCAATTCGAGAAAGGGATTCCTGTAGCAATTAACGGTGAAAAACTTTCCCCCGCATCCCTCATGAAAAAGCTCAATGCAATCGCAGGCAAGCACGGTGTGGGAAGAATCGATATTGTTGAAAACCGGCTCGTGGGAATCAAATCCCGCGGCGTGTATGAAACCCCTGCGGGTACAGTTCTCATTACAGCACATCGCGACCTTGAATCGATCACGCTGGATCGCGACACCCAGCATCTCAAAGACCGGCTTTCATGTGAATACGCGACACTGGTTTATAATGGCCTCTGGTTCACCCGCCGTCGTGAAGCACTTGATGCATTCATCAACACCACCCAGGAGAACGTGACAGGTACCGTACGGGTGAAGCTCTACAAGGGGAATTGCATTGTGGTGGGTAGAAAATCGCCGGTGACGCTCTACAATCCAGAAATCGCAACATTCAATGCGGGTTCTCTCTACAATCAGAAAGACGCTTCGGGATTTATGAATATCTTCGGCTTGCAGATACAGGTTGAGGCGCTCATGAAAAAAGATCGAAAAAAATAACCGATTGCGATGGTCTCTCTTCTGCAAGAAATCGAGCATACCTACGTCACTCGCTGTGATAATCGCAGTGAATTCAAAAGCCTTTGGGAAAATGTTGCATCGATGTTTCCTCCGGACATTTCAAAGTATGCCGATGCACCGAGGCCATCGCTTCTTCTTGCTTTAGAAGCAGGAGATCTGGGACTTTCGATTATGTGGATAGTGCAGACTGCAGTCATCCGCCCCATACTCTGCGATCTTGGTATCCATGAAATAGTCACCGGAAATTCTACCACAGCTGTAAGTGAAAGCAGTATTGGCGCGCTTGCACATTCCGAAGACAAAAATTTCCCTGCGACAATATGCGAAAAAGCCGGTCGCATCAGCATTTCAGGGAAAAAGAAATATATCACCGGCGGCACATATGCGGATTTCCTTCTCGTTACCGCGCGAAAGGAAGGAGAGGATGCGGTTTCAACGCTTCTTGCAATTCCACAAAAAACACTTTCACCTGAAAGCTTTCAAAAAATCAATCTTCCTATGTTGCGCACCATCGAACATGCATCACTTGATCTGCATCATGCACTCGTTCCCCAAAGCAGCATCTTGCCAATTGCCCCATCTCATTTGCGCCAGTTGCTCAAACGATGGAGCATTATAGAGCGTGGATTCATTGCAGAGGCATATATCGGTCTTTGCATGTACATTGCTGTCAAACTTGAAAATATACATCTTATTCCTCATGGTTTGCATATTGAAATTAAATCGCTGCTTGAAAGAATCAATGAGAACGTGACGGAAATGCTGAACGCAGCTCTTTCGGGCCTGAGAGTCCCCGAAATATTGCCATTCAATGAAATTATTATGAGTTATGTGGAGCTTAAAGATTCAATCCCGCCAGTAGAATCGCTTCCCTTAGAAATAGCTCTGAGATTTGCTGACCTTGTTCTGTTCGAAAAAATACTATCCTGAACACCATTACACTTTCCTATGGTAAAAAATTATTGACGAAATTCGTTAAACAATATATCACTCAGCAGTGGAGGCTACCTTCCAGAAAAGGCAGCACTGGATGTAATGGAAATATGTAACAACATTTATCTCACATTCTTCTCAATCGGTTCCATAATACCCGTCATCGGACTGGGATATATTACGATTTTTCTTTTCGCAATTCCAAAAAAATCCGATTCCACCATGCATCTGGCGTACGGATTTTTATTAATGACGATTTTTAATTTCGCCTATCTTATCTCATCAAGCTTTTATGCTCCCATGGCCGCATATCACCGATGGCTAACCGTTGCGGTTATTATTCCTGCAGAAATCCATTTCAACATGTTTCTTCTCTACTACGGCGGTTTCAGCCAACTCCGCCTGGCACGATGGATTATGGTGATTCAGTATGCCATATCGCTGACGATTACCGTGCTTTTCTGCATTGCCACATACCATGCGCCGAAAATTTACCATTTCGATGGCCACTACTGGGATTTTGATGCGGACAGAATAAGCGCACTCATTGGCATGATTATCATATTCTACCTTCTTATATTCATCGCGATATTGATATATAAAGCGTGCATCCTCAAGGATCATGAACGGCGAATCGCCGTATATGCGGGCATCGCCTATCTGTCGGCTACGGTAATACCATCAATTACCAATACTCTAAGCAGAAAAGGAGTGATCGACCGTGAAGTTTTTCAGGTCTCATGGGTGCTTTTCAATCTTTTTGGTTTTTTCCTTCTCGCGGTAGTGTATATCAATAACACAAAAGAACGGACGAACCTCCTTTCCCAGATCACCGCAATAAGTCTTGTTACGATCCTCACACTCTTCCAGGCATTCAGCTACATATCGATGCGTGATCTCGACAGGTCTTTTCACGAGCTGCGAATCACTCAGGCAGCCAGAAGCGCTACGGAAAACACCTATCGCCCTCCCGGACTCGTGTATCTGGCAGCATTCTCTCTCGACTCCCTGCGACCTCTTTCGGGAATGACCATAGGCAATCCTGCAATCGCGGGCGATCCTTGCACAAGAATACCGCGTGCCGCGAACGGGAATGGTATCGATGTTGATTTTCTCACACGTACACCGTCTCATCGGTTCGTCGATCACGCCGGACATCATACCGTAACCTACTCTTTCGCAGATGAAGGAAGAAACTTTGTGTTTGAAGCGGGATTTACCTATGAACTATACCGATCCTATCTCCATCCCACATCGAAGAAGCATCTATTTATGGCACTTTTCCTATTGGGTTTCGTACTCATCGGATTTCGCCTCTTCTTTCTCGGCGTTTTCGTCCACCCTTTTAAAAAATTAATATCAGCCGTCTCGCAGGTAAACGAAGGGAATCTCGACACGAGCGTTCCCAGCAGCGCAGGCCACGAAATCGGTTATCTGGCCGATGCCTTCACCCGCATGGTACACTCAATAAAAAAATCGAGGGACGATCTTGAAGAAACGCGGCTGTATTTAAAAAACATCGTCGATTCGATGCCATCGGTGCTCATCGGCGTCGATTCCGACGCGCGCATCACGCACTGGAACATCGAAGCACAGCGCATCACGAGTATGAATGAAGAGGAAGTTCTGGGCAAGCGTATCGATGAGATGGTCCCGCAGATGAGCGTATTGATAAAGCGCATCGACCGCACAATCCGCCGCAAAACTCCCCAGAAGTTTGAAAAAGTCTCTTATCGGATCAATGATGAAACAAGAATCGGCGATATCATGATCTACCCCCTTGTGACCAACGGCGTTCGCGGCGCGGTGATACGGGTGGACGATATCACCGACCGGGTGCGCATTGAAGAAATGATGATACAATCCGAAAAGATGGCTTCCGTGGGAGGGCTTGCTGCAGGAATGGCCCATGAAATCAACAACCCGCTCGGTGGCATTATGGTGGCAGCGCAGAATATAATCCGGCGACTCTCTCCCGATCTTGAAAAGAACCGGGAAACTGCCAAAGAAGCAGGCACAGAGATTGAAGCAATCATCCGATACATGAATAAGCGCGATATCAACAAAATGGTAGAAGGAATTCTGGAGTCGGCTGAGCGCGCGTCGGTAATTGTAACAAATATGCTCAATTTCAGCAGGCGCAGCGAATCGAAAATGGCCACTGCATCCCTTGTCGATGTCATCGAAAAGGCGATTGAGCTTGCATCGAACGATTATAATCTGAAAAAGAAATACGATTTTCGCCATATTGAGATCATCCGCGACTTCGAAGAGAATCTTCCCCAGATTCCGTGCATCATAACCGAAATTCAGCAAGTGATTCTCAATCTTCTTAAAAACGCCGCACAGGCGATGGCAGATAAGCACTACGATAATGACAAACCAAAAATCACCATCCGCATCAGGAAAGAAGCATTCCGAATTCGAATAGAGATCGAGGATAACGGCCCGGGAATTTCCGAAAAAATCCGGAAAAGAATTTTTGAGCCGTTCTTCACCACCAAGTCGGCGGGAATAGGCACAGGGCTCGGTCTTTCGGTATCCTATTTCATCATACACAACGACCACAAGGGAACGCTCAGCGTTGAATCGGAAGCAGGCAAGTGGACAAGGTTTACCATACGACTTCCAATTGCCACAGCTGCCATCAGGATTGAAGATTCTACCACAAAAGGACCATCTTAACTATGCCGGATTCGCAATTGAACATCGAGTCGGATGACCTTGTGCAATTTGCGGATGACTATCTGTTTGCACTCGACCACAGGGGAATTATCACCTATGTGGCACATGCCACGGAACGGATAACCGGCTTCAGGCGCGATGAAATAATTGGGAAATACTATATTGATTTCGTCCATGACGATTGGAAAAAACGCGTGGAGCAATTTTATCACAATCAATTTGTTAAAAGAATTCCCCTCACCTTTTTAGAGTTTCCCCTCCTTGCAAAAGGCGGACGCACCATCTGGGTGGAACAAAGCACTCGCATGTTTACCGACCCGAATACCGGGAAAGTTGTGGGATTCCGTACCATGGGGCGCGACATTACAAAACGCAAGCTTGCCGAAGAAAAGCTCAACAAAAAGAATGCATATCTCGCAGCGCTGTACGATACCACTCTTGCGATGATGAAACGCCTGAACACGGAAGACCTTCTGGATTTTATCGTACGCCGCGCCACCAGCCTTATGAATACTTCGCACGGTTTTATTGGTACTATTGAAGATGACGGTAAATCGATAAAAATTATCACAGGGCTCGGTGCGTTCAAAAACCGCATGGGGCAATCGGTGCGCAAAGGGCAGGGCGTATCGGGAACCGTTCTTGAAACAAGGAAAATTTTCATCACGGAAGATTATCAGGCGCTTGCACACCGCCTTCCGGGACGCGATCTGGATGAAATTAAATTCATGATCGGGGTTCCTCTCATATCGGGCGAGTCTATCGCAGGGGTACTCGGTATCGGGCGGCCTTTTGGTTCTGAACCATTCGATGATGATGAATCGATGTTTCTGGAACAATATGCCCGCCTTGCGTCGATCGCGCTTGATAATGCGCGCAACTACTCCCTCGCACTTGAGGAAATTTCCGTAAGAAAGCACGCCGAAGAGGAACTCCGCAATTCGAGGAGCAATCTCATCGATATCATCAACTATCTTCCCGACCCCACCTTCGTCATCAATGAAAAAGGAATCGTTACCGCATGGAATCAGGCCATTGAAGAGCTCACGGGGATATCAAAAGAACGCATCCTCGGCAAAGGTGATCACGAATACTCACTTCCCTTCTACGGAGATTGTCGCCCGCTTCTAATAGATTTCGCGCTCGGCGGCGCTGGAAATTGTGAAGATAACTACAGCGTAATGAAAATTGAGCGCGACACGCTCATTGCAGAAATCTACACTCCCCTTTTACGGGACGGTGGCGCGTATCTCTGGGAGAAGGCAAAACCGCTCTACGACTCATCGGGAAAAATCGTCGGGGCCATTGAAACGGTGCGCGACCTCACCGAGCGTAAACAGGCCGAAGAAGCGCTTCGAACCATCACCCAGCAGGTGGTACGCCATCAGCTGACCCTCCATGAACTCTCGCGCATGCCCTCAACCGATTTAAGCGAAGCCCTGCGTACCATCATCGCCGCGGACGCCCATACCATCGATGTGGAACGGGTAACCGTGTGGCTTGCACACCAACGCAGAGGAAACGATTACTATCGCCACATCAGCTTCATTCTGCATGAGAACAGGTTTATTGAAAGTGATGAATCTGAAATTATTACCTCCAACGAGTATATTTCTCTTCTGGAGCGCGAACGAATTACCGCTCTGACGCACATTCCTGCCGGGCATCCGTCATCTGCCTTTTTCTGTTCACCAAATGTGTGCGCTCGCATGGATGTCAGTATCAGGCTTGGAGGAGCTACAATAGGTTTCGTAAGCCACGAACAGAGCTCATCCCGCACCTTCTCCATTGAAGAACAGGATTTCGTGACTTCCATTGCCGATCTCATCGCGCTGTCGATCGAGTCGCACCAGCGAAAGATGGCGGAGCTGGCCCTTCAGGAGCAAAAACGATTTACGGAAAATCTGATCGAAAACTCTCCCCTTGCCACCATTGTGATCGATGCGCACCACAAAGTCATGTTGTGGAACAAAGCCTGTGAAGAACTCACCGGCATTCCCGCTTCGAAGATGGTGGGTACCGACAGACAATGGGAGGCTTTCTACTCCGAGAAAAGGCCTACCCTTGCAGATTTCATGCTCGATGGAAGATCCGATCTTTTGCGCGAGTACTACACAGTGTATTCCAAATCTGTTCTCACTCCCGATGGATGGCACGCTGAAGGATGGTATCGCAATCTTGGAGGACTGGATCGCTACATACTTTTCGAATCTACACCCATCCGAAACAATCGGGGAGAAATTGTCGCTGCGGTTGAAACAATTCAGGACATTACCAATTTAAAGCTCGCCGAAGAAAGCATCATGCGCATGAGGACATACCTCAAAAAAATCATCGATTCAATGCCGTCAATAATCGTGGGGGTTGACCGTGACGGGAATATCACGCATTTCAATCTGGAAGCAGAGAAAATTTCCGGAATTACCGAAGATGAAACGCGCGGGCGACCGTTCCACGAAGCCCTGCCCCTGCTGAAGAATATGCGTGCAAATGTGGAAAGCGCCATCAAAACAAAAAAACCCCAGAAATCAGAGAGAATACTGGTCGCATTGTCGGAGGGGAGTCGGTATGTTGACGTGCTGGTATATCCCCTGATTGACCAGGAACTTGAAGGAGCGGTCATCCGCGTTGACGATGTCTCCGGACGCGTGCGCATTGAAGAAATGATGGTGCAAACCGAAAAAATGCTTTCGGTCGGGGGGCTGGCTGCGGGCATGGCGCATGAAATCAACAATCCCTTAGGCGGCATTCTCATGGGCGCTCAGAACATTATGCGCAGAATTTCGCCGGATCTCCAGGCGAACGCCGATGCCGCTGCATCGTGCGGCACAAATATTCAATCGATTCTTCAATACATGGAAACACGGAAAATCACCTCAATGCTTGCCGGTATCATTGAAATGGGAGAACGCGCAGCAAAAATCGTCTCGAATATGCTCTCCTTCAGCCGCCCAAGCGAATCCCGCATGTCCCTCGAACGCATTCCCGAACTCCTCGATAAAACCGTTGAACTTGCCGCCAATGATTACAATCTGAAGAAAAAATACGATTTTCGCCATATTGCGATTGTCCGCGACTACGAAGCGGACCTGCCCGCTATCCCGTGCGTTGCAACAGAGATTCAACAGGTCATTCTGAACCTGCTTAAAAATTCCGCGCAGGCAATCGCTGAAAAAAAATATATTTCCGATTCACCCACCATCACGCTTCGCGCACACCGTCAGGAGCAATGGCTTCGCATTGAGCTGGAGGATAACGGGCCCGGCATTGACGAAAAGAATCGCAAACGAGTGTTCGAACCATTTTTCACCACCAAAGAAGTGGGCGTGGGAACGGGACTCGGGCTTTCGGTGTCGTACTTCATCATCACCAGCAATCACGGCGGAACCATGACTGTGGAATCAACACCAGGCATCGGCACTACCTTTATTATTCAATTACCGATTAAAAGAGGGCAATGATGACAATGCGGCATGTAAAAATTCTTGTGGTCGATGATGAGCGCGTCATCTGTGCCAATGTGGGCGCCTATCTTGAGGATGAAGGGTTCTCTGTCCGCATCGCGTCAAGCGGTGAAGAAGGGCTTGAATTTCTCCACGAGGAAGACGCACATGTGGGCATAATTGACATGCGCCTCCCGGGGATGGACGGAAATACTTTTATATTGAAAGCACATGAGCTATGCCCCGACATGAAATTCATTATTCATACCGGTTCAACTAATTACAGCATTCCACCCGCCCTTATGAAAATCGGAATAACGTCGAACAGTGTTTTCAGAAAACCTGTGCAGGATATGTCAAAACTTGTTGATGCAATTCACTCAATTTTAGAGAAAGCCACCAATGAAAATATTGACCATTGATGATGAACCAATTGTTCGCTCGAACATCGCTGCGTTTTTAGAAGACCTCGATTACGAGGTCATACAGGCGGAAGACGGTGAAACAGGACTTGCAATTTTCAAAAGCGAAAATCCCGATGTGGTGCTATGCGATCTTCGCATGCCGAAAACCGATGGCCTTGAAGTGCTCAAGGAAGTCAGAAAAATCGCTCCAGAAATTCCCATCATCATGATTTCGGGGACGGGCGTGGTGCATGATGTGGTGGAAGCACTGCGGCTCGGCGCGTGGGACTACATCATCAAACCAATCAC
>DYLV01000114.1 GCA_020721925.1 Leptospira biflexa | reverse complement strand
ACGTGAACAATTCGGCATCCTCATTCAGAAAAACCCCGCCGTTGCGATGAAAATCATTCGTTTCTTCAGCAGAAAGCTTCGAGACTTCGACACCGCAATCACCCGTCTCACTTTTAAAAATTCTGTTGAGGAGGATCCTTCTCACCTTTTTAACATCGGTGAATACTACTTTAAACACAAGATATTCAACCATGCCACTTACGCATATCAGCGTTTTATCCAGTACTGCCCCACCCACCCCAACCGCGACACAGCGCTACAGAGACTGAAAACACTCAAAGCGCCATACAAGATCGACGACTCCAGAAACCAGGAAACGCTTCAGAGATCATACAAAGATAATACAATGATCTTTTGCGAAAACGAACCCGGAAATGAACTGTACATCATCCAGTCGGGAAAAGTTAAGATAACCAAAATTGTCGATGAAGAAGTTATGCTTGCGGTGTTAAAGCCGGGCGATATTTTCGGAGAAATGGCGCTTCTGGACAACAAACCTCGCAGCGCATCGGCAATTACATTCGGCGATACCACGCTTCTTGCTATCAACAAATCGAACTTCGAAGGCATGGTTCAGGCCCAGCCCCAGCTTGCCACCAAGCTCATCCAGCTTTTAAGCGAGAGGATATGGATTGCGTACCGTCAGCTGGCCAACCTCATGATATCAGACCCTCTTGGCCGGATCTATGATACCCTTCTCACACAGGTCGATATCCACCGCGTGAAAATCGGGCCGAAGGTTACACACAATTTTGAAATAGGCATGAAAGAGCTCATGAAGATGGTGGGCATTCCCCAGGAGAAAGGAGAGGTGTATGCCGTCCAGCTTCTTGAAGACAAGCATTTTAAACTTGACGGGGGCAAGATATTCTGCACCGACTTAGAGGAGCTGGAAAAAACCGTTAATTTCCATAAAAAGAAAATGCTTCTGGATCGCAAGCGTGAAGCCAGTAAGAAAGCCATTTAAAATTGGAATTATTTTATCCGGTGTTGTTTTCATCGCCATCGCATCATTGATCGCGGCGATATACTACTTTTTCCCTATTGAAAAAGTCAAGAATATCGTCGCCAGGCAGGCGGAAGCATCACTGTCGAGAAAAGTTGTCGTTGGCCATATCAGATATGGCATTCGAGGTATTCACCTGAGCGATGTAACAGTATTTGACGGGCTATCCGACAAAGACCCCCTCCTTGCGAAAATTTCCGAGTGTCGCCTTGGTATCCACCTTCGCTCGCTCCTTTCATTCGAATTGAATTTTGACTACATTAATATGGAAGGGCTCTCCCTTGATATCACCTACAAAAACGGCATATCGAATATAGAGCGATTCATCGATGACTACAATAAAACTCCCACTTCCACAAAAATCGACATGGTATATCTTTCCGGTGCGCAATTAACACTGAAAAACGCACCTGAAGATTTAAAGCCGCTTTTAGGAACTTACCACATCAACAGCACAATTGATATTTCGGCAAAGAACACCATCACCGCACTCGATACAATCATTCATCTTCCTGAAAACCGCGGTGTAATTAAAACCGACATTGTGACCATTACGGCAAAAGAAGGGAATTTCCTGCTCAAATCAAATCTCACGCTCGAGCGCTGTTCGCTTCTGTGGGTGTATGGATGGAAAAGTGGCGCGCCCCTTCCCTTCCGCACGTTTGATGGTAGAATTACCGATCTTGCCATCACTCCAACCGAAGTGAAAGGCAGAGTGAAAGGAAGCTCGCGGATTGGAGAGGGCAAAATTATTACCGCTGACGGCTCATGCACCGTCACCATTGCTACGAAGCATACCCTCATCAGCGCTGTCGAAGCAACCTCAGGTAATTCCAGCGCATACGTAAAGCTCCTCAGTATTCCCTCCACCGGCAACATCGATCGTCTTGTGGTGCAGAAACTGTCTGCCAGTCTGCAGGATCTCCAGCCGCTTTTACCCTTCCTTCCAAAAACCGTGCGGGGTAATATTTCCGGAAGCTTTTCCTATGAGGGTGGGCTGGTAAACGCCAACGTGAAGATATCCGGCGGCACAATTGGAACCGATGGAAACATCGCGCGAAATATCAACGAAACGATACAGATTGTAAACAATTCCTTCAGAAAAGAAAATATATTCGTTACCATATATGATACCCCGTTTACGATTTCAATTGCTACGAACGGAAACAAGTTCAATTCATTCATCGTGAATGCACGCGCAAAGGAAATGACAATCGACACTGAACTTTCCAAATCGGACGGTATAGGGTCTTCAATAACCGGGTTTCCGGCGGAAATTATTGGAAGCCTCTCGATTGACAGGCTTTTTGTTGAGAAATACGCCTTCTCGGGAGTGAGAGCATCATTTGCCGCATCAAGGAAACAGGTTGAATTCAACTCTTTTTCAGCGAAATGCTTCGGAGGTGATATATCGGGCAGAAGCACTATCGATTTTTCAAAAAATGCGGCGGATATTGAAACGTCGCTTTCGTTTCATAAAATAAAAGTACAGCAGATCGCCGAGCTGAACGAAAAAATTAAAAAACGATTTTTCGGGACAGCACAGGGGAAAAGCGAATTCTCCTTTCGCGCAGGCAAAGAAGGTGAAACGATGAAGACAATGAAAGGGAAACTTGAATTTACCATCACAAATGGAAAGCTCGTGGATACCGGCCTCCAGAATGGCCTTGGAGCAGCACTTTCGGAAATGAAGTATAAGCTCAAGGACCTTGAATTCAGCAAGATAGCCGGAAATTTTTCAATTCTCGGCACCAATTACTATGTGAACCATTTTGAATTCATCGCTCCCGATATCCATCTCAAACTCGAAGGTTATTTCGATAAAGAGTTCGAGGGTGACATGAAGCTCAATCTGAAATTCAATAAAAATTTTATTCAGGATGTGCCAAATCCGGCACTTTTGCGGCTCAATAAATACAAACAGGGTGGCTGGTACATCATACCTTTCGCAGTGAAAGGCGCTATCACCAAAAGCGAAAATTACCGACGACTGAAGTGAGACACTGTTTATACATCTGTGATAGCTTGAGCCGATTCATTTCATATCGCAATAAAACCCTTTCTGGCTTGACGAATTACCTCAGTATAGTACAGATTCACCATGCAATACAATCCCTCTACGAAAGTCGGCATCGTCGGCGCGGGCGCGATGGGATGTCTTTTGGGTTATTTTTTCTCCCGCGCTATGACAGATATTGTGCTTTATGATACACAAAAGCGCGTGAAGGATATTCAAAATGGCTATCGCATCCGCCTGCTGGAAGGAACTCTGCATCAGGTACATGCATACGCCACACACAATTCAGAAGAGCTTACAACATGCAATATCATTTTTATTTTTGTGAAGAGCTATGCCACTGAAGAAGCTGCACACGCAATTGCTGCGCATACGTCAAAGGAAGCAGTGCTCATAACACTGCAAAACGGGCTTGGCAACAAAGAAATCCTTGAAAAATATTTCCCCTCAAATTCAATAGTTGTCGGCACCACAACAATCGGCGCATACATCGACACGGATGGCATCGTCATCGAAGGCGGAAGAGGAACTGTTACGATTGGTTCTCGCGATTCGAAAGCGCGTGCGAAAGTGCTCACTCTTTTGCATGATGCCGGCCTTTCAGCAAAAGAAACAGACAGGCCTCATGAAGCGCTCTGGAAGAAAGCCATCATAAACGCCGCCATCAACCCTCTTGGCGCGCTTGCACGCATCCCAAACGGGGAAATTATTGAATCGAAATATCTGCGCACCATTCAGGAACATTTGATACGCGAAGCGGTATCGGTTGCGGCCAAGGAAGGGATGCTGTTTGATGTTGACGAGCTCATAGCCGAGGCACGGGATGTATGTGCGAAAACCGCACAGAACCGCTGTTCCATGCTTCAGGACATAGAAAAAGGAAGGCGGACGGAAATTGATACCATCACGGGATACATCATTCATACCGCACACCAATATGGTATTATCGTCCCATACAACGAGGTTGTGTTCGCACTTATGGCCGCCTGTGAAGAGCAAAAAAAAACCGGGGTGGCCCCCGGTATTACATAATATGGGATTGATTGATATGAACCAATGGATTGCGTTTCATTCATGACGATATGCATCGATCATGGCTCTGCGCTTCTGGTGTTTGCTATGACGATAAATGAAATATTCCACTCCGATCCAGAGCATCGCTGCAATCCAAAAGAACGAAATAATTTCAAATAATGAAATATTCATGACAACCACCGCTAAGTAGATAAAGCAATAATCATGCCAGGTTATTTTTTTTATTAAATCGTACTCTCTGAATAATTCAGAAGTTACAAAATATTCTTTGTAACAATTCTCTAATATACACTCAATCATCCCGATACATTGAAATAATACGACATTGTTGCAGTTCTGCAACAACAATTGCGGGTATCAAAGATAAGTCGTGATGGATTATTGCGGCACGATGACGTGATCACCGATGTAGTGCACCATCGCTCATCGGTGCGCACTGCGCTTTACAATCCGGTCAATCACCCGAATTGCCTCCAGCCCATCTTCAATTGATGAGTCGGGTGTTTGTTTTTCCCCTTTAAAAAGGGCCACCGCGTCATCGAACATCCTTTTAAAATACTCGGTCTTGCTGCACGAAACATCTTTTCGCCTGAGCGACTTCATTCTTTCGTAGTAGGGACTCTCTACGCTTTCGTATTCTTCGTACAGGCCATTGCCCACACGCAATCTTCCCGTTTCAAAACTTATATCTACTTCGAACACAACATGATCGCGCCCGGGGCCGACTTCAAAGAGCACCACCGTATCACCTGCCGCAATAAGCGACGCAAGTGGCGTATTTCTGGACGTGGGATCGCCCATCACATGGTGAACTTTCAATTTACAACCAGTTAAAAAGCGAAGCAGATCGACCATGTGAGTACCATCATCGAGGAGGACTTCAGCCGCCTTTGAACGATATCCCATGCACACCTTCGCGATAATCGATACGGCTCTGCCGTATTGCCGGGAATCGATTATCCGTTTTGCACGGGCATAATTCAGCGCATAGCGACGCTCGTGGTTTACAACAATGCGGGAAGAGCTCTTTTTCGCCATGCGCGCCATTTTTTCGGCATCAGCAAGATCTGCGGCAAGCGGTTTTTCGCACACGATAACGGGAATATTGTGCAGAAGGGCGCATTTCAGAATCTCACAGTGTGTTTCCGGAGGGGTTGCGATATGTAAAATATCGATTTCACATTCATCGAGCATGCGCGCATACTCATCATACACGCTACGACAGTGCCAGTCTTTCTTGAAGGCATCGCATTTTGCTGGATTGGAATCGCATCCGGCAACAATCTCACACTCTGGATGCGCAGCGATTGCACCTGCATGCGATGCCGGCTTTTCGCGCAAACGATCGAATTCAAGCGTGGAACCTATCCTGCCAAGGCCAATGACGGCACACTTGATGTGTTTCCGTTTATTCACTTTCGCATTCCAGCCGGGATGGAGATTTTCAATGCAATATACTATGTGCGGTCATAACAAAGATTTTTTTATGTTTATGTCAATAAAAACAGGGGATGAACAGTGGCATGGTAGAACGGAATGTCATCGTCACGGAAAAACCGCCGGTTGCCCGGCGACCCCCGCACATACTTGTGCCAAACTGCGTCGAAGCATGCCGGCACATCTGCAAGATGGAAAACCATACCAATTCATGAATTTGACGCGTATTTTTTACCTAACATCATCCCGAAATCACAGACCTCGATAGATATACGCAGCAGACACCTTCAATCGCCCGGGAGGACAAGCAAGGCACACTCTCAAATCTCGATTGTTTAGTACGGGTTAAATATCTCTTTTATGCAGTCGATGTCGATCTTCTCTCATTTCGAATACCACGAAAGCTAATGTTCATCTACCGACATGTTGCTAAAAAATATTTTTTCGAAGAAGGACTCGATATTTTTTACTGCTGGTTTTTTCAATATCTGATCCCAGAGAATCTCAATTGACTGAGAAATGTGATTCTTTTCGTTAAAAGCCACGGCGGGAATCCCACTCTGAAGGGATTTGTTGAAAATTGTAGGGTCGCTGTATATCACCCCGGAAAAGAAAACCCTTACGCCGATCCCAAACTGCCTCAATGTTTTTTCAAGCTTGACGTAGCAATTATAACCCTCGTCGTAATTGGAAGCCATGTTGACGCAAATTTCTATTGGCCTCCTCTTCCTTTCCAGAACCATGAATTTTATCACCTTGTACGCATCGATGATCGATGTGGCAACGGGGTTAACCACCAGGAGCGTGTAATCGGCGAACATAATCTGCTTCAATATAACCTTGTTCAGGCCGGCACCCGTGTCCACGATGATCCAGTCATACTGCTGTTCCAGCTTGTTAAGCGCGTTTAGAATTTCCGAATTCGTCACCTCCTCTATGGTGTTCACCCTTTTCTCGTCGCCCCCGAATGAGATGAGGTCAACCCCATATTGAGTGGTTACGATGTAATGAGGCAGCGAAGAGGGATCGTCAAGAAAACGATCCAGGCAGGGAGATAATTTTTCCCCAAACATCAAATGCGCATTTGACAAATGGAAATCTGCGTCGAAAAGCAGAACCCTGCTGTTTGATATTCTTGACCCGAAAACCCCGCCACCCGAGAGCCTCCTCGCCATTTCCACGGCAAGATTCACGGAAACGAACGTTTTCCCCGTCCCTCCCTTGCCACCGCTCACAGTCAACACCTTTGCTTTTTTAATTCTGCCTGGCATCATTCAATCCCCGTTTTCCCATGAATGCACACGCAATTTCCGCATTCACTTCAAATCAACCTCTCATTACAAGATCGTTTTTCATTACCGATTCGGGTAACCTGATAAAATCGATAACTTCTATAAAAACCTTCAATATATCCGGATCGAATAGAAACGACTCCCTGCGCAGCACATCAAGGGCTTCATCAATCGACTTCTGTGCCCTGAACGGTTTTTCCGAGGTAAGCGCAGCATAACTGTCGCACACGCCGATTATCCGCGCGTACAGTGGAATGGAGATGCCGCTTTTCCTCAAAGGATATCCACTTCCATTATAGCGCTCGTGATGAGCGCGCACCGCCTCCACTATCCTTTCCGGAAGCCCCATCGAAAGCGCTATATCGGCCGAGTATTCAGGGTGCATCAGTATCTGCCCCATCTCATCTTTTGACAACTGCGACTTTTTATTCAGCACGGCGTCGGAAATTCTGAGGAATCCGGCATTTTCCAGCAGAGCCGCGATTTGCAGTTCCTTTAGCTCCGATCTGGTAAGTCCGAGACGCATCCCCACCTCGCCTGCCAGCATTTTCACTGTGCGGGAATGATCCCATTTATATTTTGCATCGAGCAGAAGAAGATACCCTTCCGTATACGATTCAATGCTCCCCGGCAGTTCTCCCGAAATCATACCCGGGGACATCTCCGTCGCACCCGCACCCTGAGCGCTCCCCCCAAGGGAGTCGAGGAGTCTCCTCGATTCACGGCTCACCGCTTCGTCGTTATCAAGCGAAAACCGCGTAATCATCCCCCTCAGTTGATCTGCCTGTTTCGGAGACTCCAATAGCATTCTCCTTGCCATTGTGAGGGCACGCAGCTTCTTGTCCCGCCCCCCGTCAAAACCAAGCCGGTCAAATACAGCCCTGACTATCGCGTCGGCATCTGTCACAGTGGGTTGCGGCGCCGGGGGAATCCGCTTAATCCGCGACCTGTAAAAAATGAGAACCGTAAGGAAAATCATCAGGAATATAAAAGAGATGAAAACAAGGGATATGAATAATGGCGAATGCAAATCAATTCCTTCAGGCGAAGCGACCGGTGCCATACCTGTCTCCTTTCCCCGGGCTGCGTTCAGCGCACTATGAAGCTTCGAAATTTTTTCATCGAGTTCCTTCATCCTGTATCGGAACGCCCTTTCCTCCCGGCGCTGAATCGCCCCTTCCTCCCGATCGCCATACACTATTTTCACCGATGCTTTCTTTACCGTCTCCTCGACATGTGTGTTTTTAGCTGTCTCCGGCCCCGTCAATGCCGGCCCTATGTCGGATAATTTCGAGACATCATGCTCTTTTTTCATCTTCCAGAACCATTTCATCGCCTCCGGATGATTCGGGTCGATCTTCATTGCCTTCTTGAAATAGTCATATGCGGTTTTATAATTTCTTTTCTCGTAGTTTTCCTGCCCCTGTTGCACGAGATCTCCGACAGTGCCATTCTGCTGCGCGACGATGGAAGAGCTGAAAACGAGCAAAAAAATCAATAACGACAATTGAAAATATTTCATGGTAGTTTTCCCCGTTCACTTATTGATTCACTACGACGGCGCCATGGCCGAAACGCCCCACCGGCATCGCACTAATGGCGGCCCACGATGAACCCGGGAAGCCGGTTAAGTCGTTTTTATACGCCGACGTAATTCCCCCGCTGGTATGCGAGGTGGCCCCTCCGAACACATACAGCGTGTCACCATACACGAGTGCCGTGGAAAAACCGTGCGATACCGGATAGGGATTGGTGAAATTCGTCCATAGAATCGGGCTTGCTTCCCCAAAAGGATAATCAAGATAGGCGGCAGTATTTTGCGGCGTGGCCACTGTCGTTCCCTGAAACACATAATTTCCCGAAGTATTAGTTATTGCGGTAAATCCTCCAATCATGATCATTACCGTACGATATAACTCCTTCGAGTAAATTGCCATTGTCTGGCCGACCCGCGCCGAGGGCAGCACTATCTCTGTGACACCGGTCAGCGTGTTGGTTGCAATCACATAACCATCATGAGCGTTACTCAGGACAGCGCCATTATAACTCCTTCCGCCGCTGAAATAGATCACTCCATTGAATACCGCACCATATCGTGAACTATAATAAGCTGAAATCACCCCGGGAGACCAGTTATCACTCTCGATATTATATATCTGGTTCAACGTCGTATAGGCATATGCGCTTCCCGCATTACCCGTCGTGCCGCCTATAATGAATATTCTCCCGTTCCAGACAAATGATCCCACATTGGCCACGGGCGTGAAACCGGTACTTGTGCCTGTTGACCAGGAATTCGTGGCGACATCATAAATCTGTACAAGGGTTCTCACGTTACCGCTCGAATCGAAGCCCCCAATAACATAGATCTTTCCCTCATACGCCGTCACCGAGGCAAAGCTTACGGGCACGTATGTTCCCGATGCCCCGGCGGCATAATCGGGATACCAGGTATCCGTGACCGGATCGTAGAGGTCAATCTGCG
>DYLV01000113.1 GCA_020721925.1 Leptospira biflexa | reverse complement strand
CCCTGGGCGTCGTCTGAAATGCCTGCGCGGTAATCACCACCCCAACCCAGAGAAGAATGGGATATCCTGCTTCAAGCGGCACAATCGCCTTCACCAACCCCATGATGCCGGTGAGAGCAAGCACCGTCACTACGGTTCCGTTGAGCACCGAATAGCCTGCGCGCGCACCGAGCCCTTTCCAGCCGGGATGGCCGATGTAAACTGTCGTAGGAAAAGGCGATCCGAAGACCGCGCCAATGATAGTACCCACACCGTTCATCGCAAGCGACGGCATGGCCGGGTAGCGATCGCCTGCCGCCGCCGCAGATTCCAGATTTTGAATCGTGGCAAAAAAGCTCATGAGGCCCAGGGGAATTGCAAGCGAAAGATACGGCCACACAAGCGACATATCGACCTTGAACATATCGAAAACAGCAATTTTCGGCACATAGAAGGAAAGTGTAGCCGTGGACTGACGAAGCGCCTCCGCATCCATGGAACCTGTAGCCCATGCAATTGCCGCCCCAATGCTGAGTGCATAGAGCCCTGCGGGAATTCGAAAAGGAAGTTTCACATGGGAAAAATATTCTATTAGAATGAATGCAAGGGGGATGAAGGCAATCAAAGGCCTATCCCAGAATTGCACGGTGTGATGCAACGCAATCCATGTGATGGCAATCCCGGAAAGTGCAGAAAGAAGTGCTGCGCGCGGCGTGATGCTTCGAATCTTTTCGCCAACAAACGCGCCGACTCCTTCGAAAAAACCGCTGATGAAACAGCTTACAATTCCCACCTTCCATGCAAGGTCGGCGGCGCGCTCCACTCCCATGGACTCCTTATTCTGGAGATACACAGGCATGATGATAAGAAAGAAAAAGACAAGAAGCGTTACTGTATTAATGCCATACGGAAGCGCGGTGACATCAATCCTCCCTTCTTTTCGTGCAAGACGATGCGCCTGCCATGAGTAGAAGATGTTTCCCGCAAGCACCGAAAGCGCAGTACCGGGTAGAATTTTTCCGAATACAATGTCGCCGGGCATACCGAGCACGCCTGCGCAGAGCCCCGTGATGAGAAGCAGATTCACCAGATTGTCGATGAAAAGCCCGACAAATCCGTCGAAGTCGCCTTTCACAAAAAAAGGAAGTTTAAAATCATTCGCCTTTGCCGCCATTCGCGTTCTCCCTACGATACGAATTGAATACACAAGAAGAAATGCACAAAACGGGGTGATGCTGCAAGACGGGAAAAATTATGTCAATACTTTTGCTTCCCCTTTTGATGCAGGTGTATTGGACCATTAAAATGGGGTGCACGTTCTAATCATTCAATGCCCGAACGGTATCCATGGGCACCTGCCCGATGAGTTTTTTGGTGGTGAAAGCATAGCATCAATTCGATAAAGCGTAAAGATTTTTACATATTCAAAATATGCAGAAATATCTCGCATGAATCATGCAAGTCCCGGCTTCCTTCAAAATTGGATATGAATCTTTCGATTTATACTTCCCCCACTAAGGTATTCGAACGCCGGGCAGTATGTACACTGCTACCTTTTGAACTTTTCCCGCATCTTCACATACCACAGGGCTGCGCGGGTTGCCAGATCCGGTTTTTCCGCCGAATGTTCATCCGCCATGGATGCCCTTGCGGGATTTATCATCTTCGCATCGGGACCGTACATATCGGCAAACATCTTCAGCACGCTTTTTTTCACCATACTCCGAAGAGGGATATGCGCAATCATTCCATACATTGCCGCCCCCCCTGTGGTGGCAAGTTCCGGACGGCCTCGCACATGGTCAACTGATTCTTTCAAATCTTTGAGATACTGCATCGCAACTTTTAGATGAAGCGGCGTCACCATAACGTGGAGGGCATCGGGACGCTGCAGCCGGTCGATGTGCCAGCCACGCACTTCCATCTGATCCGCCACAGCGTAGATATTCACCTCCTTTGAAATGGAAGTATACGCAAAGATCGGCGTCTTCGGTTCCCCCACAATCGCAAGATCCGCAATCGCGCGGATCCCCTCCTTCAGCCTATCCGCGGCCTTCATCATCTGTCGTGTGTTTTCTATGAATCCCTCTTCTCCCAGTGCCATGATCGACGCCCATGCCGCAGCATACGCGCCACCGGGCCGTGTTCCTAACAGAGCCGGAGAGGCAAAGATGCCACCAGGCCAATTCTCATACACGAAAAACTGGTGCTTTAGAATTTCCACACTCCGGTAAAGAATCACTGAGGCGCCTTTGGCACTGAATGCGTATTTGTGCGCATCAGCGGATATAGAGGTAACACCGGAAATCCTGAAATCCCATAGCGGCACGTCATATCCGAGCTTCTCCATAAAAGGAAGAAAAAAACCTCCCAGACAGGCATCCACATGAAGAGGAATTTTTCGATCACAGGCCACCTCACCAAGTTCGGCGATGGAATCGATGATGCCGTGGGGATACTCAGGCGCAGAGCCGAGTATCATCACGGTGTTCCGATTCACAAGCTTCCTCACCGCATCCACATCCACACCCATATCTTTTCGCAGAGGTGCATGAACCGCTTTCACGCCGAAATACTCAGCACCCTTTTCCCATGCAACATGGGCAGTTTCGGGAATCACCATCTCGGGGCGGCGAATGCGTTTTTCAGCGCGCCCCATATCGCGGTAGGTTTTTACCGCCAGAAGGCAGCTTTCGGTACCACCCGAGGTCATCACGCCCGCGGCTTCGCGTCCCCCATGGAGAAGGTCAGCCGTCATGCGCACCACTTCGTTTTCAAAGCGCTTGAGACTTTTGAAAGCCATGGGATTGAGACCATTAGCAGAAAGGAACTGCCCGTAGGCTTTTAAAAGAAAATCGGTGTGTGCATCACCCAGAAAGTAGACAAGGCTCCATGTTTTGAGCTTTTTATAATTTGGGTCATCTTTTGCAAAATCTTTGAGCATGGCGAGAACCTTATGTCTTGCAATGCCTTTCTTGGGGATAGCAATATCGTTTTCGGTCATGTTGTTCTCCTGAATATGTTATTATCTTTCATATTACAAGAAATAATTAATGATATATTCAAAATCCGCGAAACAGATACGCAAGGCTGATACCTAAATAATTTCCAATCGCGTAGCCGATGATCCCGGTGGTGATACCGGATATGATCACCTCGCGATTCTTCAGCCCGTATGCGACCACGGGAACAAAGGGAGGAGAGCAAATGGCGGACACCGAGGTGATGATAAATGTATCCGTATCCACCTTGAAAAACCGACATAGAATCGCGTGCAGGGCCATGCTTGCCGTAATACAAAAGAAAACATAAAAGAGCACACTCCATTCGATATGGATGATCACGGAAAAGTTCGCCATGGAACCCACGGTGAGGCAGAAGATATAGATAATGTACATTCCGAGTTGAAAAGTTTTGTCAATTGAACGAATCTTCGGGACAAAGGATAATGCGATCCCGAGCGTGGTAATAAGGAGAATGATGACGGTGGTGGTGTAGTTCGCATGTACTAAAGAGCCGACACTCACGGAAAACGCCACCACCAGCACTGTCAGTAAGAACGCCCCACCCAAAGGAAGGAGATATTTTTTTTTCAGCATTCCACCATAGCGGTGAATGTCTTCTGCTTCAAGATCATCTCCAAGATTTCCCGCACTTCCGTTTTTACTCGTGAAAGGCGGGAGGAAAAGGAGGAAGAAACGCTGGGCTACAGTCACACAGAAAATGATGTAGATAAGCGATATCACCGTATCGTAAGTGTGGAAAATAATGAAGGTGGTCGCATCAACATCAAGAGCCGCCTTGATTGCGGCAAGGTTGGGTGTGCCGCCGGTATAAACGCCGATGGCAAGACCTGCCAATTTCCATGCATCCGGCCTCGCTGCCTTGATGATGAAATACCCGATAAATGCGATGACAATGATGGCAAGCGTGGCAAGACCAAAGGAGAGAATTGTCCTTCCGGCAAGGCGCGACCATTTTCGTATGTCCATGGAATACAATAGGAGGGGAAGTGCGAGGACCACCGATACTTCCGAGAGGTTCTTCTGCACCGCCTCAAACCCGGAAGGAAGAACGCCCGCATTCCCCATGATAATCCCCGCAAGATAGCAGAGTATCACCACACCGATTTTATTGACAGCGGGAAATCGATAGCACAGATAAATCGCAGGAGCGGGAAATACGATAAATAGTATCACATATGCAATCAGCATTAGACCTCCCCCTCCAGTTCATAATAGGGAACCTCGCAATAAAAAATTATTGCATTTATATGCAATATATTACACTATAGTGTAATAGTCAATAAGAAAAATGGCATGAAAGGAATTTTTTATGGCTTTATCGAGAAAAGAACGGATAGAATGGGAAAAGAATCTGAGAAAAAAAAGGATCATAGACTGCGCCGAGGAGGTTTTTTTTCAGAAAGGGTATGAAAGCGCTACCATTGACGATATCGCCGCTGCGGCAGGATACAGCAAAAGGTCGATATATCTGTATTTCAGGGATCGAGAGGAATTATTTTTAGCGGTGACAGAGCGCGGACAAGAGCTATTCTATTCTGCGCTTTCGACGGCCGTTGAAACAAAGAAGGCTGATGAATCCAGACTGATGATCCTCGGCAAAGCGTTTTATCATTTTTCCCTCTCACATCCTGAGTATTTCAGCATGATTATGTCCTATGAATCGCGGATACACCCATATCGTGACCGCAATACCACAGATGATGCCGATTCCCCCCGCACCCGTTGCAGAAAACTTTCCGACAGGTATGGACAACTCGTCGTCGATGCCATCGAAAAGGAAATTGAATCGGGAAAGCTTATCACAACTCTTGAACCCCGCCAGATGATGCTGCTCCTCTGGGGTCAGGTGTTCGGCGTAATGCAGATCATTCTCATGCGCAAGGAAGGTTTTCGTGAAACGTATGGCATCACTCCCGACGATCTGTTCAATGAGTTTTTAGCTATGACGGCAAAGGCGCTGAGTTCTTGAGCACATGACCCGCGATGCTCTGACCCTGAAAATCCGTCATAAGCTGAACGGGCCGGTTTGTGCAGGCATCGCGCATTGGGATCATGCAGAAAAATCCGAGTCCGACGACCAGATAGTCCGGTTTTAACCGTTAAAGAGAATATCGCATGGCACGCGGAGATCTACGTCCCGCGCGCGAAACTTCAGCATGCAGGTGTCAGAGCAATATTTGCATTTTTTTCTTGATAAAGATACGGATGCGTGATACATCAACTCATTGGACGCTCCCGGCGTGCTCTTAAATGCATGCGTCAGGCGTTGGCGAGAAGACGAACTATCATCGCATTATACGTGCAAAACATCACACCATGCCGGGGAATCAGGCAATGACAATATTACCGCAGAGAAAAAGAACATTTGCTTTGCATTTTTTTATCGTAGTTTCTCTGCTTGCAATTGCCGCTTCGACTGATATCCAGAACCGCATCATTGCTGACGAAACGCTCATAATCCCCGGTTTGGGTGCAGAGAAAGCAAGCCTTGGAGAAAGCATGGGAAGCATCATCGCGCGTCTCGGCACCCCACTCCGCACCGCAAAAATTGAAAACGCCGGAGAAGTGTTTCAGACAATTTTTCATGTAGCATCGGAGGTGAAAATTCCCTTCGATGCGATATATTATTATGGTGATGAGAGGGGAATTTTTTTCCTCCATCAGAATTCAGTTTCTGCAATTGCAGGAAACCCGAAAAACCGTGTAACAGATAGTGCGGTTTCACTTGATAAAGGAATTCAAAATTGCATTTTTCACTACGGAAACGAAGGCCTCACGATTGTACCGAAGGGAAAACACAGGGCATATTTCTACTTCCAAAAAGGAATTGCTCTTTTCGACGACAACAGCGATGATGACATCGATCTATATGTGGTGTTCAGACCGAATACAGCGCCGTAAATGCAAGAGAGGAAATAGTGCACGAACTTTCAATAATGGGGAATATCCTGGATATTGTCCTTGAATACGCCGGGAAAGCAGGAGCAAAAAAGGTTTCAAAAATAAATCTCATAATAGGAGATCTTTCCGATCTCATCCCCGAATGGATGCAAACGTACTTTGAATTTGTGAGCAAAGATACAATTGCAGAAAATGCGATACTCGAAATTAACCGGGTTCCCGCAGTAATCCGCTGTAAACAATGTAATCATGAGTTTACACTCAATCGCGAGAACTGGCAATTTTCCTGCGCAAAATGCAACTCGTCGGAAATCGAGCTTCTTTCTGGCAGAGAATTCACTGTGGAGAGCATTGAAGTTGAATAACGCAGAACACATATCGGTCGGTATCATCACCGTCAGCGATCGCGCATCGCGCGGTGAGCGCGAAGACCTTTCCGGGCCAGAAATCCGCTTGTGGGCTCAGAGATGGGGCTATGCGGTATTATTGGAAGCGGTCATCCCCGATGAATTTGACGCAATCCGCACAAAACTTATTGCGTGTGCGGATTCCGGCATTGAGCTTATCTTTACCACCGGCGGCACGGGTTTTGCCCCGCGCGATGTGACGCCGGAAGCAACGAGCTCGGTGATAGAACGCTTTGCGCCGGGGTTTGGTGAAGCAATGCGGCGCGCTTCAATGGAGATTACGCCGCATGCGATGCTTTCGAGAGCGGTTTGCGGCATACGAAAAAAAAGCCTTATCATCAACCTGCCGGGAAGTCCCAAGGCGGTGCGGGAAAACCTTGCGGTCATTGAGAACGCAATCCCCCATGCAATTTTGCTTCTCCGCAACAGCGTGAGCGACTGCGGCAGCACCTGAGAAAGCCATTGTTCTTCATCTTTTTTGAAAAATTTTCTGTCCTATTCACCGCCCTTGCGCACCCACTCCCGCGCAATTTTCAAAACATTGAGGAACGGCTCGATGGTGAGAACATCCGGGCTATCATACTTCTGATGATAGAACTTCACCATCTGCTGGGGAATTTTGAAAGGAAGAATTGTTGTGGCCTTCAACCCCAACTGGCTGAACGAACCGGCGTCGGTACCGCCCCCCCCAAAAGGGAATGGCTCCACCTTGTGAGGAACGCCCGCGCGCGATGCGGCATCTGCGACGCTTTTTACAATTCCTGGGTCGTTCTTCACCGTGCCGTTCACATCCGAGCTGAGAATGGTAACCACCGGGTAGGTAACTGTCTCGAAATTCAACATCCGCGCATCCAGGCTCTTCAGCTCTGAAAGATGGCGCTCGGCATAGCGCCGTGAACCGCGCAGGCCGGCTTCTTCGCTGCCGAAGGAGATGAATCTGATTTCTGTATCCTGAGGAATGAACTCAGGGTGCTGTACCAGGAAGCGACACATCGCAGTAACAAGCGCGCTTGCGGAGAGATTATCGGCTGCACCCGGAACAATGCCGCCTCCTTTGGTGCCACGATTAAAGAATAAGGCAAAGATAATTGATGGCCCAATTGGGTACACGAGCGCAATGTTTCCAACTGTACCTGCCCCAATCATGCCGGAATTCCCCGTCACCACGCCAATAAACTGTATGAGTGAAAAGATCAGCATGGCAATAAGCCCCGCAAAGAGCGTGATGACGGCAAAGTAGTATCCGTATTTTAAAAATCTCAGCCATGTCATTTCATAGGCACTGTCATGATGACCGCTTAAGATGAGAACCCGTTTCACGTTTTTCGTCTCTGATTTACGCAATGAACCAATCACGTTTACAGAAGTTTTTTTCTTAAATAGCGGGTCGGCAAACTCCCGATAGAGTACGAACTGTAATATACCCGTAAGCGCCATAAGAAGCGTGAGCAGAAACGCAACCGAAGAGCTTACCAGGGGTGATAGCCACTCAAACGCGCCGATTGAGATATTGAGCATAGCCGCAATGGTAAGGAGGATGGCTGCAATTGGGATCCAGCCGAGGAAGGCGCTCGGCGCTACGGTGAAATCCTCCGTAACCACATGTTGAGGGCCGAGATGCGACTCAAATTCCTTCTTAAAAATCATTGCCCGTGCGCGCTCCTGCGCACTTCCCGGAAGTCCCGGTCCCACCTCTGCGCATATCTTTTTTACTAACTCGAGTGCGTAATTGGCATCGTTGCTGGAAATATCTGCCATAAAAAACCTCCAATAAGTAAGTGAGCAATCACTCATTTTTTCCATCATCGATAGTAGAATTCGAAATGTCAATCCATTTTTTCTCCATGGGCTATATAAATTTTATCACTACATCAACTTGACAAGGTATTGATAATAAAAATTTTTTATTATTTTATTAAAAGAAAAAAACTTTTCTTGACAATGAGTGATTACTCATTCATTATATCTCCGTTTTAGAACGTTCGCGCACAGCAATGTATCGCCATATTCATGTGAGATATTATCGAATAGAATTTATGCTTTTGCACTGAGTCAAGACCGATGTGTGTATAGTATGCGTACGAAACTTTTGCATCACAATACAATCATGCGGCGAGCAGCTTCTCATAAAACTATTACTTTTGTAGGAGGATATCATCATGAAAAAGACGTTAATCATCATCCCTTTTATCTTTCTTTGCATGACAATGCTTTCTGCCCTACCCGATTTCGGAAACGACGGTCTTAGCGGACTTAGTGAAGCTCAGAAAAAAGACCTTGATGCCGGTAAGATCGTATTTGCCACGATTGGTTCAATCTCACAATCAGAGAGCGAGCTTATATATGCCGCCATCATATTCAACAAGCCGATTGAGGAAGTATGGCGGCTTATATCTAAAACAGAGGATCAGATATTATACTTACGCAGCATCGACGATTTGAAGATCATCCGCAAAGGAGGAACAAGCGACAATATTCAATTTACTGTTTCAGCTGGCCCTTTTTCAAAAACATATCGTGTAATACACCGTTTTAGTCCCGAGAAGATGGGTTTTGAGTGGAATCTTGACCCAACCTTTAACAATGACCTGCAGAAACTCAGAGGGTTCTGGCGTTTCTATCGATTTGGCAATGGGAGAACGCTGGCACGCTACGGAAGCAATGTATCATTACGTGGCGTTCCCACATGGGTCGAGTCGCTTTTTAAAAAGCGCGGTATCACCGACGCGCTCAATCAAGTGAAAAAGTATGTTGATTCGGGTGGTACATGGCGCTGTTCTCGGTAAATGCGTACTGCGTCACTTCCACATGTCATATCATTATTTTTGGAACACAAAACAGATGGTGACATCTAAAAGCTTTTCACCATACACCAATAATAATGAGAATTCGAACACTGTTTACGTGGATATTTACTTACAAACACGATGTATAGGTTAAAATCACTTTCTTCTTTGATTGTAATTGTATTTTCGGAATAAAGCGATATGTCGGGATACGTATAGGTATCATTTTTTCAGCGATTACCCTCTGAATTTAAATCCGCGCAAACAATACCTGCCCTCTTGCAGAACAAGAGGATGTATGTGAACGTTTATTTGTATATGTTGGTTTTATTTTGTGAGCAGTATCTCCAAATCCGGTGGTACTCCCCACCAGATGCGCCAT
>DYLV01000112.1 GCA_020721925.1 Leptospira biflexa | reverse complement strand
ATTTAAGAAGTGTAGCACATAATGCAAAATATTATAGATTTTTAGATTATACTTAATTATATCAAATACCATGAAAATGACAACAAAAAAAAGCGCAT
This sequence comes from Leptospira biflexa, assembly GCA_020721925.1. Lineage (GTDB taxonomy): Bacteria > Spirochaetota > UBA4802 > UBA4802 > JAGODF01 > DYLV01. Next base: position 9,573 of record DYLV01000112.1, on the reverse strand, counting down.
ACTGTTTCGAATTCTCCCGTAGCTACCTGAAATCTGGCATTAAAATTGGTGTAACACTTGTAGCTTTAAGAATTTTTTTGAGCAACTCTATGATTTTTTCATATTTACACTGGCTATTCCTTACTTGCAACCATTCTCGATATCTTCCACTTTCTTATATAGCTTCTCAGCTTCTTCGATTCTTCCGGATTTTCTGTACACCTCGGCTAACAGCAGAATAGCATCAAGATTGTGAGAATTAATTGCAAGTGCACTCGTCAAATGTGTAACTGCCATATTATATAGAAATTTTTTATTCTGAGAAAGGGGTGCGGTTAAATAAAGATTTCCGAGGCGGACATATGCTTTTTCACTGTCGGGGCGTGTATAGGTGATTTTCTCAAGCCAGCGCACCGCATTCTGAAATTCTTTTTTTCGAATGTATATTTCGGATATTCTATAATACGTTTCAAGATCTGCGGGGTTTTTATTCACTGTTTTGCGGTATTGGAGGAGGGCTTGTGTTTCATTTTTTGAAGCATAGGCTTTATCTGCTTCATTCTTAAAGGGAGCCGCTAAAGCATTCCCTAATTTGAAACTGGTCTCGAAATGAAGATTTGCCGATTTGGCATCTTTTTTTTCAAGGTAATAGCGCACAAGTTTTAAATGGGCATAGCGGTGAGCAGGATCGAGTTCCACTGCCTTCATATAGTGTTTTGCAGAATTGAGGTTCGAGTAAAAATAGTCGTATAACGTACCCACAATGTAGTGGATGTTAGGCTGAGAGGGGTTAACCGACAGTGATAAAAGATAATAATCCAGCGACTTTTTCATGAGCTTTTTCTTTCGGTAGATTTTTCCCAGCATATTCGCAGCTCTAAAGTGCGCGGGATTTGCTATGAGAGCCTTTTCCATATCTTCAATCGCGAAATTGTACTGCTTTGCACGGTATAATTCCATGCCGCGGCGGAAAAAAAACTCATCCTCGGATTCAGAATACGCATAGGGAAGAATCACCACTACAATGATAAATACACACAACAGCTTTTTCATATTGGAATTCTCGCTTTACTCCCATTACCGCATAAATAGTGTCAGCAATGATATTTTTTATTTGACAATTCGCAAGTTAAAAAAATTATTGTTTCAGCGTGGTCAGGTAGCTCAGTCGGTAGAGCAGCGGACTGAAAATCCGCGTGTCGACGGTTCGATTCCGCCCCTGACCACATTTTTTTCTCTTCGTGCGTATTCAAAAAGACACTCACACCTTTTTTCTGTATGTATCTCGAATTGTATACCCTGCGTCGGAAAATATTTTGATTTTTAAAAAAAATAAATATGTTCTTGATTTTTCTGTTATTAGAGGAATGATTGTGTCAAATTTTTTATAAAGGAGTTGCTCATATGAAAAAAGTTCTGTTTCTTATGTTAGTCGTTTTCGCAATGTCCGTGTTTGGTTGCAAGCAGCAGCCCCAGCAGCCTCCTGCAGCAGAACAGGCGCCTGCCGTCGAACAGCCTGCGGCCGAAGAAGCCCCTGCGAAATAGGGAATTTTCGGCATTATTGCAGAAAAAAAGGGGGAGTAATAACCCCCTTTTTTATACATATGCAGTAACGGAGTGTATACCCTCTCATGCGCATTAATACATGTAATTGTTGTTGACGGCAGAAGCGTATTGTTAAATATAATCTATCAGCGAAAAAAAGCTGACTTATATGGAAGCAAAGGTTGAAAATAAACCCCTCGACGAAGCATCAGTTATTGCGCATGCAATCGAGCTTTTGAACAATGACGATGTATCAGCGATCCTGGATATGAAAGCTTCGGAGAATTCCGAAAAGCATGTTGCTGTAGAATTTGTCAAATCGTATGTGCAGTTTCTTCAGGAATTGGTTGAACACGATCTTCGAAACAATCTCATCCGAACGGATATCGAAATCTGCGATCTCATTTCCCATGTCAACATCATGATGAAAAATAAATATGAGGGCCCTTTTATGGCAATGATGCTCCACAGCGCATTGCACTACAGAAGCATGCAAACCAGACTTTTGTCAGGCGCTGAAGAAAAGAAGAAGATGTAAACCTCTATACTTCATGGAAATTCTACAAATTTTGGGGATGGAATTTTGATGGCTATTCGGCATTTGCCTGGCAATGAGGGTAAAATTCTTCAGGGTATCATCACCGAACTGTGCATACCGCAGTCATACCAGGCTGTGTATCATCGTTCAAACCACGACGTGCCTATGCCCTCGGTTGAGGTGATTTCCGAAGCAGTAGAGATGCTGCGCACGGTGATATTCCCGGGCTATTTCGGGAATTCTGAAATTAGACCCGAAACAATGAGCTATCATATCGGTTCGACCATTGACCGCGTGTTTTTGCTTTTTTCAGAGCAAGTAAAGCGTGGCTATTGTTTTTCGTGCACGGAGAACAATATACCCACCACCTGCGAAGAGTGTGATGTCCGGGCTCAGGATACAACACTTCGATTTCTTGAAAAGCTTCCGGAGGTGAGGCGCTTGCTGGTGACGGACGTGCGCGCCGCGTACGAAGGCGATCCGGCGGCCAAAAGCTATGGCGAGGCGATATTTTGCTATCCGAGCATTTACGCCCTCACCAATCACCGAATTGCGCACGAACTTTACCGGCTGGATGTTCCCATCATACCGCGTATCATAAGTGAGATGGCGCACTCGCGCACGGGAATTGACATCCACCCCGGCGCTACAATCGGCGAGCACTTTTTCATCGACCACGGCACGGGAGTGGTGATTGGCGAAACGACAATAATTAAAAGCAATGTCCGCCTCTATCAAGGGGTGACGCTTGGTGCAAAAAGCTTCCCGCTCGACGAGAAAGGCAATCCCATCAAGGGAATTCCGCGCCATCCGATTGTGGAAGAAGATGTCATTATCTATTCCGGTGCCACTATCCTTGGCAGAATCACCATCGGGAGAGGAGCGGAAATAGGCGGAAATGTGTGGATCACTCACGATGTCCCACCGGAAACGCGCGTTTTGCAGGAAAAGGCGGTGGAGAGCTTCTTTGGAGACGGCTCAGGAATATGAAAAAGGGTTACGACGAGAGCGATATCATTGCGAGATATCTCATACTGTCTGTTGAATCCCCCATCCCGTGTGAAGGCAATTTTCAACTTTTTTATGACGCGTTCACCGACAGAGATAACACAATACTGCTTTCAGATGGTAACGAATTTCATGTCTTTTATTTCACCTCATATGATATTGTGGAAGAAGTGGGAGATGATGCACCGGTGGTGATTTTCGAACCCTTTGAAAATGTGGTGAAATGTGTTATCATCTTCAATCCAGAGGCAAATCAGACAGCCGCAATAATAGCTCTTGATATGAAGGAAAAAGAACATCGAGATTTTCTACAGAAAATATGTAATACTCATTCCCTTCAATTCCACTTTATTTCCATGCTCTATGGCGAACTATACAGGATGAAGTCGTGTGTGATTTCCATACCCGAAGAGGTGTGTGCGAATATTTCAGATTTGAAACAATTGTAATCCCCTATTAGTGCAAAAAATTCCCTTGCAACAAAGAGAACGCTTTCCTGCCCCTTCTCTCGTTTATTGCTTATACTGGTATTATATGACCATTTCAAATAAATATATATGTGTATGGTTATTAGCATTATGTCACATAATATGAGGGAAAATGAATTGTGTTAAATAATCGGCAGCATCACATCGTCAGATGTTTCTCACCAGCTTCGCGCGAATCTCATGTCAGATGTTGCCGATGTGTACTTCATGGTCACTTTTTCTCGATTTTTTGGCCTTACAATTGAAAGTGAATTTTATTGAAGAACGACGTCATGCGATTATTGATAAAATTGTCGAGGAGTATTATGCGCAGAATACAATGGAAGTCCGAGTCTCATTTGTGTGCGCGATTGGAAATCCGATGGAATCTGTAACGATTGAAATCTTCAGGAGGGCAGTTAAAAAAAACGATTGAAGTCATAAAATAGCGAATTCGAATGCGCAAGTGAATAAAATGAAAAGAAATTAAAAAAGGAGGCATTCATGCCCCCTTTTTATATTAAACAAAGTTATCAAGCTACTGCTCAAGCGCACCGGTGAAGACATGGTTCGATGCTTTGGTAACCGCGGTTTCTCCTGAAAGGATATAGTCGCAGTGTGCGAAGAACTTTTGGAACTCCGCCCCAAGCATAAACTGTCCGGAGAGCACCCGTCCCACATAGAATGCGGCTTCAGCATTTTCGGCCAGCAGCGCGTTGAATTCGGCGCCTTTTTTTCCGCCGGTAAGTTCCTTCATTTTTGGAATGGCCACCGAAAGTCCCCATAGATGCATCCACGCGTGGGTGAGTGCGGTGAACGCTCTCTGAAGAGGAGAAGCGTTAGCGAAAATTTGCAGGAACTTTCCTTCTGCCATATCCTTCTTCATCTTTTCGACGGTTTCATCTATTTTTGCAATGCCTTTTTTCATGTTCTCAATGTACTTTTCATCAACAATTCCCGTCGCTTTTGCGATTGTTTCCTGAATGCGCTTTTTGTAGATGCTGTAGTTGTACTGGTCTTTGTTCATGAGGAGCTTGCGCATGGTGAGGTCCATCGACTGGATTCCGTTGGTGCCTTCGTATATCTGAAGAATTTTTGCATCGCGCGCGAATTGTTCCACAGGGTAATCGGAGCAGAAGCCGTATCCGCCGTAAACCTGGATGGCGTCGCCGGTGACTTCCCATGCAGTGTCAGTATTGCCGGCTTTGCAAATGGGAATGAGGAAATCTAAAAGGCCCTGCGCCTCATTCTTGGCTTCTCCCTGTTCCACGTGAGTGAGGTCTTCGAGCATTGCGCAGTAGTAGGTAAGCGTGCGCATTGCTTCGACCTTGGATTTCATTGAAAGAAGCATGCGCTTCACGTCGGGATGGTTGATGATGGTGACCTTTGGGGCGTCGGGATTGAGCATCTGGGTGACGTCGACGCCCTGGACGCGGTTGCGCGCATAGGTGACGGCGTGCATGTAGGCTGCGCTTGAAACGGACATCCCCTGGCTTCCCACGTAGAGCCGCGCTTCATTCATCATCTGGAACATGATTTTCATCCCCTGTCGCTCCTGACCCATGAGGATGCCTTTGCATTTTCCTTCATCGCCGAAACTCATGGTGCATGTTGCCGATGCGGTAATGCCCATTTTGTGTTCAATTCCGCTGCAGACCACATCGTTCTTCGGACCAATATTGCCAGAAGCTTTGGGATCTATGTGGTATTTTGGAACAACAAAAATCGAAATCCCTTTTGTTCCCGCAGGGTCTCCTTCGATGCGCGCAAGTACGGGGTGGATCATATTTTTATAAAAATTATTATCCCCGGATGAAATGAAAATCTTCTGGCCGGTGATGTTGTAGGTGCCGTCCGCATTTTTTACGGCTTTGGTTTTGAGAGCACCCACGTCTGAACCCGCATCGGGTTCGGTGAGGCACATGGTTCCCCCCCATTCGCCGGAAAGCATTTTTTCAATGATGATCTTCTTTTCCTCGCTTTCTGGAAGGAAATTGATGTACATGTTGAGCGCACCGATGGAAAGCATGGGGTACATGGTAAACGCCACGCTTGCCGCGGTAAAATAGTCGGTGGCGCACTGATAAATGACTTTCGGCATTCCGGTCCCGCCTATTTCCTGGCTCGAAGCAAGGCCAATAAATCCCGCTTCATAGTATGCCTTAAGGCCTGGAAAGTATTCTTCAGGGATATACACTTCTTTGGTGTCGGGATTGTACTGGGCATGTTTTTTGTCTGCTGCGGCGTTGATCGGATACACCTGCTCAACCGCGATTTGCTCAGCGAGTTCAATGGTGGCTTCGAATGTGTCTTTGTCGAAGTCGGCAAACTTGCTGTATTTCGTAAGCTTTTCTACATCGAGAACTTCAAAAAGAATAAAACGCACGTCTCTGGAGTCAACAATGGGATTTAACGCCATAACCACCTCCTGAATTGTATGATGGAGTTTATAGTCCAAATAATATTACTGACGGAAACAAAAACAAAATTCCCCACAATAATATTATTGAGGATGCATGTGTGAATAAAAAGTATAAATCCGATGCTTGAATGATACTAATTGATTGACCACTATATTTGTCAATTCAATAATATTCTTCAAAAACGAATTCACTAAAGCGGTGGTTGTCTGGATTTTCGGAGTTGTGCGTGGACGAAGTGGGATTAAAGCACGTGTTGGTGATCGAGAGAGCTGGCGTGATGGTGTGCAAAAAAGGAGCGCCCACCAGGCGGTCCTGAAAGCGAAGGAACACCAACGCCAAGGGAAACGATGGGTGGTGGATATGGACCTGGCGAAATTTTTCGACGAGGTGAATCACGATCTTCTCATTGCCCGCATAGCCCGGAAGGTAAAGGACTGGAGAATGCTTACCCTTATTCGTCGGTCCCTCCCAGTCGGGATACTGCGGGACGGCGACGTTCAGGGGCGCGACAAGGGAGCGCCGGGAGTTGACGGGATGACCGTCGATGAACTAAGTAACTTTATGAAAGAGCACTGGGTAACAGTTAAAGGGCAACTTCTTTGCGGAAACTACTATCCACAACCGGTGCGCGAGGTGGAACTACCGAAGCCGGGAGGTGGAAAGCGGCAATTGGGCATCCCGACCGTGGTGGAACTTCGGAGCAAGCCCCATGAATGACGCCTTCCGGAAGAAATACTTCGATACCCTTGGTCTCGTGTCTATGGTCGATTGGCTATGTATAAATCGGTTGACAGTGCAGAAACCGCCGTATACCGAACGGTACGTACAGTGGTGTGAGAGGACGGGGGGCGTAAGCCCCCCTCCTACTCGATCTGCATCCCCGAGGGGATTCGAACCCCTGTTGCCGGGATGAAAACCCGGTGTCCTAGACCCCTAGACGACGGGGACAACTGAGACGCCGGAGAATCGAACTCCGGACCCACTGCTTAAAAGGCAGTTGCTCTACCGACTGAGCTAGCGTCTCAACCGGAACGAGCTTAACCATATAAAAAAACACCCATGGAGTGTCAACAAAAAATGTGTGAAAAATACACCCACAAAGTTCAATAATAATTGTCATGCCTGGTAAATCTATGAAACAAGGAACGTATTTTTTCTATCCGCACCGTTTGAAATGAGCGAGAGTTTTATTCCCGATTCGCGTTCAATATACCGTACATAATTTTGCGCCTGTTTTGGGAGAGAATTAAATTCGGTGCATTCGGCAATATCTTCCTGCCAGCCGGGCAAATTTTCATATAAGGGCTCTACACGGTGGAGTTGCGCTGAGGGGAAATAATCAATCTCTTTGCCGTCGAGCCTGTATGCAACTGCGATTTTAATGGTTTTCAGCCCGCTTAATACATCGAGCTTGGTAAGCGCCATGTCGGTGATGCCATTAATTCTGCGTGCCTGACGGATGAGCGGAAGGTCGAACCAACCGCAGCGGCGCGGCCGACCTGTTGTTGCGCCGAATTCACCTCCTCTCGTGCGAAGCATCTCGCCAATTTCGCCTTTTTCTTCGGTGGGGAATGGCCCCTCACCAACGCGGGTAATATATGCTTTTGTGATGCCAAAAATTTTTTCAATATTGAAAGTATTTAAACCGGTCCCAAGAAGCGCCCCGCCAATGGTGGGATTGGAAGATGTCACAAACGGATAGGTTCCATGATCGATGTCGAGTGCGAACCCTTGTGCGCCTTCTAAAAGAATTCTTTTCCCCGCATCGAGTGCAGTATGAAGATAGTGAGGTGTATTGATGACCATCTTGCGGATTTTATCTCGAAAACGGTCTATGATTGCATAAATTTTTTCAAAAGGGAAAGGGTCTCTGGCAAACACCTTTTCCAGATAAAGATTTTTCAGTTTGATGTCGAAATCGAGCTTTTCTTTCAAGAGTGCATTATCAAAGATGTCGCCAACTCGCAGGCCAATCCTGAGGCATTTGTCGGAATATGCAGGGCCTATACCGCGCTTGGTGGTCCCGATTTTATTTGAACGGAATTCCTCCATCACTTCATCAAAAGCTTTATGAAGCGGCAGGATGAGATGTGCAGCATCGGAAATATACAATCGTCCGGTGAGATTCATTCCTTTACTTTCAAGGAGCTCTATTTCCTCTAACAGAACTTCGGGATCTACTACCACACCGTTGCCGATGACGCACACTTTGCCTTCGTGCAGAATGCCCGAAGGTATGAGGTGAAAGACGTGCTTTACGCCATCAACGACAACGGTGTGACCTGCATTAGCGCCCCCTTGATAGCGGACAATAATATCCGTATCCTTGGAGAAATAGTCGATCATTTTGGCTTTACCTTCATCGCCCCACTGTGCCCCAATAGCCACTATACAACTCATAACCACCTCAAAGAAATATGGTATGCGTAAAAAGATCACCACTTATCAGAAGGAGTTTTTTTCACGCCCAAAGAGCAATGTGAAACAGTAAATAGAAAAAACAAGTTCTTTTTGGGTTTTAAGCGCAGTTTCGGACGAGTTTTATGTTATTTCCTTTTCCCTTGCACCCGGTAAACCTGCCGGAAAAGCGGCGGATTGAGGTTGCCCTTTTCGTCGGTGAGGTTTTTTGCGTCGAAAATAAGCAGAGTTACGTGATTAAAAAAGACATAATTTTTGCGATATTTGCTTACGTGGCGGGTTTTCACGAAAAGGCTGTCCTTGAGCTTGTAGGGGCCGCCTGTGGTGGGGTCGATGCCCAATTTTGGATCTCGTGGAAACTTTTGAAGCGTGCCGAGTGGATTGCTCTCTTTGCCGGTTTTGTAGAGGAAATTCGCGTGCTTCATTTTACTGTACGGTTTGTCGTTATCTTCTGCCGCGATTGGGTATGGAATGAAATTCAGTATGGTGACTTCTCCTTCACCTGGACGCGGTAAGTTGAAGCTCGATTTGTTGAAATCATCGACTTCATAGGTTGCAATGGCATAGATATATAATTCGAGTTCATCGTCGGTTTTATTTTTTAAATTAAATTCCGTGGTGAGCACTTCTCCGAAGCCTCGGTGCTCATAACCGAACATAATGGAAAATTTCTCCACATCGAAAAGATGGGTCCTGAAAGATTGACTGGGCAGGGCGATGGTTTCATCAGTTTGATTGCTTCCCGTGTTCTGCGTATTCTGGGCGAATATTGTAGCAGCGGCCAGAACAATGAGCGCTGCCAGTGCAATTTTTTTTCTCATCGCATGTCTCCCTGCCGGAAAAGTAAGGTATTTGGGAACCAAAAAATGTATTATTAAAATGTTCCCTTGTGGGCATAATATATAAATTAAAACTGCTTTCTTTGACATTATTTTCTTCGGATAAAAGCAGTTTTTAGAAATGTCCACAATTCCTTACGAAATCTATCGGCAGATTGTGTCGGAAAATCAAGATAAAAAAGTATGATACGATGGGATGTGATATTGTTTTGTGAAATTTGTGCCAGAGAAAATATGGAGGACTTGGCGTAAATTGGTGCCAAATTAGTGCCAGAGCAAAGGAGTAAAATAAATTAAATTTTTAAACTGGTGCCAGAGTAAAAAATTTCAAAAAATTAAAAAAAATTGCTCTGGCA
>DYLV01000111.1 GCA_020721925.1 Leptospira biflexa | reverse complement strand
AAACATCATTTGTATATAATCAAAACTCAATTCCTTCTTTGAGAACGGTCTTATTGTGTCCAATTGAAAAAATTTTCATCGTATTTAAAGTTCTTTAAATATTAAACCAACTTTTGTATTACACAACTCCTAAAATAATTTTCAAGTCGCTAATATGTTCACTCGGCTTTTTGGACTATTTCCGCTTCGGAAAGAACTACGGTAGGGTAACGCCTTGATGAATACCAACGCCACGCATAGTATATCGGAATCCCTCCCAGTACAGCAAGAAGCGCGAAGCGGGATGTGCTGGTCCATGCCAAAAAGCCCGCAGCCAGCATAAACACTGAAATTACAACAAAAACAAGCGGTACAAACGGGAAGAAGGGAACCTTAAACGGACGCGGAATATCGGGCCTTTTATATCTCAGATAGATAAGCCCTATGACCGTGATAACCGGAAAGATACCGAGTGCAAATCCCATGTATTCCATCAGGATGGTTGAATTGCCCACGAACACATAAAAGACCGAAAGAACAATCTGGAGAAAAATTGCAAATGCCGGCGTCTGAAATCGTTCGCTCACCGTACCGAGAATGCCGAAAAGCATGTGATCCTTCGCCATAGCATAATACACTCGTGGCCCGATCATTATTTCAACCGAAATCGAAGAAAGCAGCATGAGTGCAATTGCCAGCGTAAAGAAATTCGAAACATGCGGACCGAAGAGATGCCGTGCCGCCACCGCGCCCACCGCCTTCTGATTCATAAGTGCCTCCCCGGGCGCGGAAACTAAAAAGACCATATTGACCAAAAGGTAGAGGATGGAAGTGATGATGGTCCCCCAGAGAAGCGCGCGAGGAAGGTTTTTTTCGGGATTTTTAATTTCTCCGGAAAGATATGACGCGCCGTTCCATCCGGTATAGGAAAACATAATGATGAGCAGCGAGAGCCCCATCATCGGAATGCCATACATGGGCCGGGTAGATGCGTCGGGATAGACAGCGATAAGACGATCAGCATTGTTCCAGTTGACCATGTATGCGCCGAAACCCAAAAGCGCCATAATAATGAGCACCTTTACCACTGTCAGCACATTCTGTACCGCGCTCCCTATTCGCACCCCGATTATGTGTATGCCGCCAAAAAAAACGATGAGCATGGATGCAAGCACCTTCTGATTCCAGGGATTTGCGAGAAAGGCCGCTATCGGAGATTGCACTCCCTGAAAGCTTAAAAAAAACTGGCGGATATATTCAACGATTGTGATTGAGGTCACCGCAACGCAGGCAGTAAAACCGATTATGAGCGAAATCCATCCTGAAAGGAAGGCGGGCATCATGCCGAAAGTTTTTTTAAGATATACATACTCACCCCCGACATGCGGCCACATTGTCGCCAGTTCCGCGTAACACAGAGAGCCGGTAAGCGCAACCACAAGCGCTATGCACCACAAAATCAGAATCACAAACGCATTATGCGTCATACCGAGCACTTCACCGGTCGTGATGAATATTCCCGTCCCTATCATGCTCGCCACCACCACAAGCACAGCGGTGGGAAGGCCCAATTGTCTTTTCAGTTCTGTCATTAAATGTATTATTCCCTACATTATGATAGTATGTAATATCTTAAATTAACCGTAATGTAATTCTCTTTTTGGAGTACTACATAGTATAAATGCCTCCGCGGGAGGCATTAACAAAACTTCAGGTTTCACTGTCTTCACACCTAGTTATCGTACATAAGAAAATTAAGCATGATCGATATTATTATCGAAAAAAGTCAAGCGCATAATGAAATTATTTTTTAATTATATAATCCGCTCTCACCGGATTCCACGAATCGTATACAATGCAAGGCCCCTCGATGACTTCTGCCCCATGAAGAGCGTTCGCAGGAACACAAACCACATGCCCGGCAGAGATAATGCGCTCCTCACCTTCAAGAGAGAAACGGAGTGTGCCTGAAATAACCACGCTAATCTGTTCGTGTTCATGGGAATGCTCCGGTAAAACCGCACCTGGTTCAAGGGTTACGAATGTGACCATGAGATTCTGCAGGTGAACGGATTTCAGGGTAATTCCCTGAAGTACTTCTTTGTGAGGCAGTTCGGCTATTTTATAAAATTTCATTGCAACGCACCTCCAAAATTTTTTATTTCAAAGCACACGCCATACTGCCACGTAAATTATACAAAATCTTTTTTCTTGAAAAAATTTGTCAATATATTCTTTTGTGCAAAAAAGTGGACATTCCCGTTTATCCAAATATGGCTTTTTCACGAAACACCAATTTGTATATCTTTTGGCTGATTCAATCGTATTAATGAATAGAAGGACATGTTTTACAGGAGGCTATGATGGACACAACCTATGTGATGCGTGAGGAAGTGATTTCACTTCTTATTTCAGCGGAAGAACAAACCATGTACAGCCGCGAAGAGCTTCTTGTGATGGCAATGCGGAAAATGATGAAAGACCATGAGAACGCTCACTGCTAAAATATCTCCTCATCTTGCGATCTTACTGCTTTTCTTCCTGCTCCATGCAACGAAGGCGGTTCATCCCTGTTCAGGTGCAATTTACGCTGAAACAAATGCGCCAGCCGATTCACGGGAAAGGCTTATTGAAATAATTGCACGATACCGCGTCATTGGCTTAAATTTCCTTGTGATGAGAAAAGGCGAAGAGCTCGGCTACGGTTGTTTCGGGTATGCAGATCTTGAAAGAAAAGTTCCCATGAAAAGAGAGACGATTTTCCGCATCGCGTCAATTTCAAAGCCCCTCGTCGCCGCAGCGCTTATGCAACTGGTAGAGAAAAGGAAATGTCGCCTTGACGATGATATCAGCAAACACCTTGGCTTCAGGGTACGCAATCCACGCTATCGAAACAGAGTCATCACCCTCCGGCATCTTCTCACGCATACTTCCGCGCTCAGTGACGAAGGCAGATATGACGATTTTCTCCGTGCCTCATACAGCGAGGCCCCGCCCTCGCTTACTTCGATTCTCAAGTCCAATGGTATTTACTTCAGCAAAAAAAACTGGAAAAAACATCCGCCCGGCAAAAAGTTTCATTATTCAAACATGGGGTTCGGAATTGTTGCAACCATTATTGAAAAAAAATCGCGCATGCGGTTCGACGAATATTGTAAAAAATACCTTTTTTTGCCGCTCGGCATGAATGCGAGTTTCAATGTTGATGACTTCGAAAACGTTGATTCTTTCGCTGCGCTGTATTCACACTACAGCGAAGAGGAAAAAAAGAGTGAAAAATATAAAGACAAAAAAGAATTTGAAGCCACCATGGATGCCTATTGCGGCATTAAACCGCAGAGAAAAAACTTCTCGGGATGGCGACCGGGTTTCAATGCCATTGTGCACTCGCCGCAGGGCGGCGCACGTGTCTCGATGCTCGACCTCGCGAAGTTCATGACAACGCTTATGCGAGATGGAAGCATCGATAAAAAGCGGCGGATTCTTTCACCCGCTTCGGTGCGGGAAATGAGAAAAATACAATGGTCGGGCAATCTGCACAACGGCCTTCATCGAAAGGCAGGGCTGGGACTTACCATCACAAAAAACCTCATCAAAGGCGAAACACTCTACGGACACAGCGGCAGAGCGTATGGCTTTCAGGGCATGATGTATTTTAGTCCCATAAAAAAATACGGTATTATCATCTTCATGAACGGCGGTGATTATTATAAAGACGAGAAAAGTCCGGTAGAATTTCATACTATCGAATTGGAGCTTTTCAGATTGTTACACGACACGTATCTTTCATCGAAATAGAAGTGCTTATTTAAAAATATTATTTTTTTTATTGACAAACGTGTACCCACCCCCATAAAAGCAGGATTGTATGAATATCATAAGGGATATTTTATTATTTATACTCATTATCACTTTCTCTTTACTCACCCAATCGCTGCACGCTGAAGAATCTCCCGCAGTTTCGGGAAACGACTCAGATATCGTCAAAATATACGAAGCTGACATAATCGTCCGCGGCTTTATCAGCCGACCATTTCTAACTCTCACCATGAGGCATTACACCCCGAATGATGAGGAAAACAATTCCCAGGTAATTCGCTACGCACCAAATACCCTCGCCCTCTGGGGTGCAAGCATCTCCTGGCAGGGATTCGGCTTTTCCTTCGGCCTGGATTCACCAAAGTCAGAGAAAGACGAAACGAAATACGGCAATACGAAATATTACGATTTTCAGCTTTCCTTCTATGGGCAGCAATTTGGGTTTGACGGGTATTATCAAAATTACAAAGGATTTTATCTTCTTCAACCCGAGAAATATGGATACATGGCGGGAAGTGCAGAAGCGCTCAGGCCGGATATTGCAGCTAAAACAATAGGTTGCAATATATTCTGGTCTTTTTTTGATAAATTTTCCTTCAGCGCCGCATTTGACCAGTCACAACGCCAAACGGCAACGGCCTTCTCGCCTCTTCTGATGATATCTTTTAATCAATTTTCAATTGAAAGCTCTTATTCCCTCATTCCTCCATCGGAGGAATCCAATTACGGAAAATTTGCAGGATACAGAGGTGGCGATTACACCGGCATTGCGGTGGTTCCAGGATTTGCGATTACATATATCTGGAATGCATACTGGTATTTTTCCTTCGCCGGCTTTCTGGGCTCCGGATGGATGCACAAGTGCGATACGACCGCAGAGGGAAACATCACAGAAAACAAGCCATTCGGAAAAGCGAATATCCGCGCCTCATTCGGATACAACGATGATGACCTTTTCGCAGGAATTTCGGGACAATTCGACTTCACCGCATCCGAGCGCACCTTCCGCCGCAACCGCAACGAAGAGATGACGGAAGTGGTGGCACTCACCGGCAACATCGAAATATTCATCGGAAAAAGATATTAACAGAAATAACCACCTTTTGCTCAATTTTCGCATAACGTATTCCGATAATGAAAATGGGAGCAAATGCAATGCGCATATTCGGCAATAACAACAGTTCGGCTCGAAAATCGAAATTACTTCGCTATTCGCGCGCGGGGCTATATCTGCTCGAAGAGCTGGCCTGCATTTCGCTTATCGCAATTGGAACGGCCGTTCTGGAGAGCAAAGAAAAACGGAAATATAAAAACACGGCACAAAATTCATAAGATACACGTAAAAATCAACTTTGAATGTTCTCTTATGTGTGCAAAAGAACGGTGCAATTGCTTTTTCAATGAAAGATTATCTGAAAAACTTTTTACAATGCCAATAATTTTTCGCTAAAATATATCACATTCAAAACCCACATCGCCGCTGGATGAGAACCCAAGGCTACAATAAAGCCCGGCGACACCTTTTATGAAAATTTTTTTTTATGCTAATCCAGACCCGGTACTTCAGGAAGTACAGGCGCAATCACCGGTGCTTCCTCAATGACCTTCATCGACTTCCATTTCCCACCCCTGAAGCGCAGATAAAATGCAACTCCGAGAAGACATACATATACAGTTGCAATTGCCCAGCATACGACGATGCCACCGCTAAATATGGTGAGCACAATATAGGTTGGAATTACCAACACCACCATCGACATCATCAGAATCATTGCCATCACAAAGCGCGTATCGCCGGCTCCTTTGATCGCCGAAGCAAATATTATATTCGCCGTATCGAAAATAGAATATATCGCCACAAAGCGCAAAAGCAGCACCGTCAGCTCTGCAATCTGCTCAAAATTGGCCTTTCCAGAACCGACAGAGAACGGAAGAATGAATATACCGGGCGTAATCACATAAAACATCGCAATGACTGCCATGTACGCAAGTGTCATGGTGAAACCAACATAACTGATTTTCTCCGCTTCATCCGCTTTTCCCGCACCGATGAAATTTCCTACCATGGTTGAAATTGAAATGCCAAAACCGATCATCGGCATAAAGGCGAGTGTGTTGATGTTAAATGCAATATTGGTCGCTGCGAGCGCAACCGTTCCAAGGCGACCTACCATAAGCAAAAACACCGTAAAACCGGCAACATCGATAAAAAACTGCACGCCGTTGGGAAAGCCAAAACGCAAAAGCCTGCCCAGAAGCGCTGGCTGCAACTTCCATTCTTTCCTGGTGTGATACTCCTGGTTGGCATTATCTCTGAAAATGATTGCGGCATAGAAAAGGAAATTGAATACCCCGGCAAGCACCGTGGCAAGTGCCGCACCTTCAATTCCCATTTCCGGAAATCCCCATGTGCCGAATATCATCACGTAATCGAGCACAAGATTGATGGCGGTGGTGAGAAGATTGTTCCACATCACTGGAAGGTTTTCCCCCCGACCAATAAAAAACGACGCGAGTGCAGAAGAGCCGATTGCCGGAAACGCGCCAAAACAGAGGATGCGAAAATATGCCGTCTCGAACCGCTGGATGTGTTCTTCATGCCCCGCGAATGCGAAAATATGTTCCGCAAAAATCGCACATAGAAAAATCGCTATTCCGCCAATGAGAGAAAGATACAGCCCCTGCCACAGAATCGGCCCCACCATCTTTGGCTGTTTTGCACCGGTATACTGCGCAACAAAAGTACCCACAAAACTGGCAGTACCGATAAAAAGGCTCATCAGGGTAAAATTAGTGATTCCGGCAGGCATGGACGCCGCAAGCGCCTCGGGCGAATACCAGGCAAGAAACATCCGGTCAACAAAATGCTGAATGCTCCATGAACCCGTGCTTACAATAAGCGGCAGCGCCATTGAAAGGAGACGCCTGCCGCCTGCCTCTTCATCCCAGTGAAACAATCGTCTGATGCGTTGTGCAATATGATGTAGTGTGTTCATTTTTTCAATCACACCAAAAAATATGATGGAATGCATTCTGTCAATTGATTATGAAATCGATGAATTCAATTTTAAATGCTATGACCTTTTTTGCACTCCTAACTTCTTGACAAATGGCATATTGTGCTCAACACTGCCGTGCGAATATGTTTTCATGGCACGCCTGAACGTCTCACCCCATTCGCAGCGCGCCGACACTTTTCACTTACGGGAGGAATACATGAAAGTTCACGAGCTGTTCGACCTCAAAGGAAAAGTCGCCATTGTCACCGGAGGCGGCAGGGGAATTGGAAAATTCATTGCGGAAGGCTTAGCCGAAGCGGGCGCCAGCGTGGTGATTGCGTCACGAAAATTTGAGAAGCTCGAAAAGACGGCGGAAGAGCTAAAAAAATTCGGAGTGAAAAGTCTGCCTGTAAAATGCGACATGGGCAATAAGGACGATATCCTCTCGCTCGTCGATTTCACCATGAAGGAATTCGGGACCATTGATATTTTAGTAAACAATGCCGGCGTCACTTGGGGAGCGCCCACGCTCGATTTTCCGCTCGAACAGTGGGACAAAATTTTCAATGTGAATGTCCGCGGCGTGTGGATTCTTTCACAGGCAGTTGCGAAAATCATGAAGGAAAAAGGCGGCGGAAAAATAATCAATATCTCTTCCGTGATGGGCTTCCGCGGTTCTATCGAAGAAGCGCATCCGGCGGTTCCCTACAATTCTTCAAAAGCGGCCATCAACCTTCTCACCATGAACCTCGCTATCAAGCTTGCGCGCTACAAAATCTACGTGAACGCAATCGCGCCAGGATTTTTCCACACAGACATGATGGGCTATCTTGATAAAGAAGAAATGAAGCCCCTTCGCGATGCAATGCTTATGACCATTCCGATTCCGCGCATGGGAGAGGCTGATGACATCAAAGGCCTTGCCGTATTCCTGGCTTCGCGCGCGTCTGACTATATCACCGGCGCCATTATCCCCGTTGACGGCGGCATGCTGGCAAAGTAATACTATAAAATTTCATACCGGAGCGTTTTTTTGATAAACTCAGATGAGAGGGAGCGCTCCGGAATGTTTTTCTTTAAAATAATGAGCGTCCTCATTTTCACATGATGAGCAACACCAGCCGTACCATACCCGCATTTACTCCCGATGTACCGCCATTCCATTGTTGCGGCCCGCCGACCTGGCCTCCCCGTGTTGAATTGTCTTCCATTTCATTGATCAGATCGCTCATTTTGACCGGGCCACCGAACCCACTCCTTCAAGTAGGCTCACCATCTTCGACATATTCGACACATTATCGACGACTTCCACGACGTTCTCAATATCATTTAGACCGGGCAACATATCCCTGAGTTTGGACAGATCAGGTGTGCGCAAGTATTTGAAATACCCAATCCTGTATATTGACACATGGGTTTAATACCTACAATCCCCACAATTGGACTGATGGCAATTATTCCCATTCGTGTTATTCATTAAAGGATAATTTTGGGGGAACCGCTTTAAATTGCAACTGGAACAGAAATAGCGTTCATTCAATATCATGCGACTACTTCACCCTCGTCTTCTGCGCATCGAGGTCGAAGGGATACACTGACTGGAAATCGTCGGGGGGAAGTACATTTCGAAGCGGCTGGTATTTTCTTTCGATGAGATTGAACTCCATACGCTTACGCATCCCGTCGCTATCAATAAAGCTGACCCGGAACACGTCGCTCACCTTCGCGCCATCTTCGAGCCGAAGAATGCCATTGTCAATAAGCTGCAGAAAAAAAGTTCGCAGTATGCCAAACGACATCTTTTGTATGTTCAAATCAGACTGGTGGCGATGATCATACAGCCCCAAATTTACGTCGGCGACGCGATAGGGCCCGAAACAAGTATCGATGTTGATACCCGTCTCAACGCCGTATATCTGCCAGAAGCAGACTGAATTGAAAAACTCGAGCGTTCCTGCCACTTCCCCGGAAAGCGGATACGATAAATCTGTCAGTTTCGCTATTTTTGGATGATCGATGAGTGAAAAAAGAGGCTGCGCAACAAATTTTTTGACCCTGCCCATGGCGCGCCAGAAGCTCGCTTTTGCAAAATCATATCCCTGAAATACTGGTCCGGCAAGGCCAGTGACAAAATGCGCGCCGAAGTATTCCGGAAGCACATCAGAATCTAAAAAGACAACCACTATGTCCGCCGGTCCCGTACCATTGACGTACTCGAGATTCATCTGATAAAGCGCCCGGCGCATATCTGAGCCCTTGCCGGTTTCATCTTCCATATCGGGGGGGCATGATGCATTATTCAGCAGGATTTTAATTCCCGAATCAGCTTCCCGGGCTAAAAGCTCTGTCCTATCCGCTTCGCTTCCAAAACGGCGGTGTGAGAGAAAAATTCCGTCAACAAGCGTTGAAAGCTCATTTTTGATGAGTTTCACTTTTTCGTGTATGAGGTCGGCCTCACGCTCCCCGCAGGTAGAAAATACCACAAAAAGCTTTTTATCCCCTTTCAATCGCGAAACAAGATCAAGGGGAAAATCGGCTACCTCATAATGGTCAATTAACTTCATGATAAATCCCTTAAATAACACTTCACCGATGAGTTGTTTTTTGTAAAGAATAAATTATGGGTGCCATGAAAAACCATTTTTTTGACACCATTTTCCCGAATGGAAACAGTTTCAGAGGTTTCAATAATAAAAACGGCGTTGATACATGCCATTGCTAAGTTCGCAATCTGATAAAACAATGGTAATTGTATCTTGAGATAATTGCAATATAGAGTGCATCACCCGTCGATCGAGGTAGTTATATCTTCGGAAACACGAATCGCATAGCGCTGCTATCCAGAACGCATCATCCGGTCAATAGGAGGCTGCAAAGAGGGGTAATTGAGGGCTT
>DYLV01000110.1 GCA_020721925.1 Leptospira biflexa | reverse complement strand
GGATTGCAGTTGACGATTATGGCTTCGTACCCTGTCTCTTTTATCGCAAACGCTGCATGGACACAGCAATAATCGAACTCGATGCCCTGACCAATCCTGTTTGGGCCACCACCCAAAACCATTATCTTTTTACGATTCGTTACGTTTACCGTATCGGGCGCATTGTATGTTGAGTAATAGTACGCTGCGCGTTCCACACCGCTTACGGGCACCGCATCCCATCGTTCGACCACTTCCAGCATAATTCGCTGACGGCGTAGTGCATCTTCTGGTAGATCTAAAATACTTGAGAGATATTTATCGGCGAATCCCCACTCCTTTGCCGTTTTCAATACAGAATCCGGCAATGAAGAGCCTTTGTATTGAAGAATTTTCTCCTCAAGATCAACAAGTTCCTTCATCTGATCGATAAAATATTTTTTAATATGTGTCCGTTCACTGAGAAGCTGCGCATCAGCTCCTTTCCTTAGCGCCTCGTACATGATAAACTGACGTTCGCTGGTGGGAAAGCTCAAAAGGCGCATCAACTCATTTAGGCTCAGCGAATAAAAATTTTTCGCAAACCCAAGGCCGTGCCTCCCTATCTCAAGCGAACGGATGGCTTTTTGAAATGCTTCCTTATAATTTTTCCCAATGCTCATCACCTCGCCCACGGAACGCATCTGCGTGCCAAGCTTATCTTCAACTCCGCGAAATTTTTCAAAACCCCAGCGCGCAAACTTCACCACGACATAATCACCCGAGGGAGTGTATTTTTCAAGGGTACCATCGCGCCAATAGGGAATTTCATCAAGTGTGAGGCCCGCGGCAAGAAGGGATGATACGAAGGCGATGGGGAAACCGGTTGCCTTTGAAGCAAGTGCCGATGATCGTGAAGTTCGTGGATTTATTTCAATCACCACAATTCTGTCCGTCTTCGGATTGTGGGCAAATTGCACATTGGTACCCCCAATCACTTTTATCGCTTCGACAATTTTATATGAATACTGTTGCAGGCGTTTCTGCACATCCTGACTGATGGTGAGCATTGGCGCGGTACAGTAGGAATCGCCTGTGTGCACTCCCATTGCATCGACGTTCTCGATAAAGCACACTGTTATCATCTGATTTTTCGCATCGCGCACCACTTCGAGCTCGAGTTCTTCCCAGCCGATCACCGATTCTTCGATGAGCACCTGTCCGATCATGCTGGCAGAAAGCCCCCGTGCGGCTATGATTTCAAGCTCTTCCATATTATAAACATGCCCCCCGCCCGTTCCGCCGAGTGTGTATGCAGGCCGTACAACAAGAGGAAATCCAAGCTTTTCGGCAATTCGCTTTGCTTCATCGACACTGTAGGCAGGTTCGCTTTTCGGCATGTCAATGCCCAGCGCATTCATGGTGTTTTTAAAGGAAATACGGTCTTCCCCGCGTTCAATTGCATCAGGTTCCACACCGATGATTTTCGTGCCGTATTTCTGTAAAATCCCTTTTTTATACAGTTCTGATGACAGATTCAATCCAGTCTGCCCGCCGAGATTTGGTAGAAGCGCATCGGGTTTTTCTCTGGCAATTATTTTCGTCAGCGCTTCAACCGTGAGCGGTTCGATATACGTTGCATCTGCCATTCCCGGGTCGGTCATGATGGTGGCAGGATTGGAATTCACGAGGACTATTCGGTATCCAAGTTTTTTCAATGCTTTGCACGCCTGCGTCCCGGAATAATCGAATTCACAGGCCTGGCCAATTACAATAGGGCCAGAACCGATTATTAAAACGTTATTAATATCTTTTCTTTTGGGCACATTCATTCTCCTGAAATTCTTCCTTTTTTCCATGATAGGGGGTTGACGTGTCAATAGAAAATATGCGGTGGCATTATTAACCGCTTTGAAAAACTAAATTGGATGTTCTCCTTTGGAAACATCACATTGATGAATGCGCTTTTTCCACTTCTAATCATGAAAGGGCAATTTTATCTGTGCGCACAATATCACAGTCAGACTGCACGTGCGACGATTCTCCTCTCATAAAGTGCTTGAAAAAAACCCGCCCCTGTAATTTCCTCGTTATCAATACTTACTGAAAAAAAGGAAACACATCACATGGAGATAAAACTTCTGGGGGTACGAGGATCGCTTCCCACACCTCTCACCAACAATGAATACCGTCAACGGCTGATAGAAATCCTCATGCGTGCATTGCGCGACAACATACAATCAGAAAACATTGAAGCGTTTATCAACAGCCTTCCCGCAGAACTGAATACAGTTTTCGGCGGCAACACCACCTGCGCTACCGTCACCTCGAAAGCCGGAAATACCTATGTGCTCGACTGCGGTACGGGCATCCGCCCTCTCGGCGATGAACTCATCAAGGGGCCATGCGGAAAAGGTCTGGGCGTGGTGAATATTTTTATCACGCATACACACTGGGATCATGTGCAGGGGCTTCCTTTCTTTAAGCCGATATACATCAGGGGGAATGTGCTTAATTTTTATTCACCTTATCCCGATCTCGAAGATCGGCTTATCACACAGCAGGAGGATTTTCGCTTCTTCCCCGCGCCTTTTGAAAAAACCGCATCCACCAAAGCATTTCATCTTTTAAAGCCTGAAACTCCACTCGTATTTGAAGGCGGATTGACGGTCGATTGCTATCCCCTCAAACATCCCGGCGGAAGTTTCGCCTATCGTTTCCGACAGAATGGTAAAACATTCATCTTTGCCACCGATGTTGAATTCACCGGAGAAGTCTTCGAGAAAGTTGGTACCGAAACGGACTTTTTTCTCAACGCTGATGTTTTAGTCATCGACTCGCAATACACACTCGACGAATCGTTCATGAAATTCGACTGGGGACATACCGCTTACACCGCCGCAGTCAACTGCGGCATCCGCTGGCATATAAAAAAACTGGTGCTGACTCACCATGAACCTTCGTATTCCGATACCAAACTTGCCGAAATCTACCGTGAAGCACTTGAGCATCGGGAAGCGATGAGGATGAAGACACCGGAAATATACATGGCCGTTGAAGGATTGACGTTTTTGCTTTGATTATGAGAGAAGCATTTATTAAAATTTTCAATTATTCCTTACGCCACAGAAGGTATAATCATAGAGGATAATAATTTCAATGTCGTAACGATACCATTGTGGTGTGCATGCTGAATTAGCGCGATTATTGCCCTCTCTGTCGATACAAATTGGCTCACAACCCTACAGGCGAAAAGGCTATTTGATATCACCTGAATAAATCACTCGTACCGCCATCTAAGAGACTGCCGACACAATCCAGAACTATTGTCGAAACATTTCTCCTCACCGAAGGAACGGACAGGAAATTCTCAACACGGAGAGTGCCTCGATTGAAGCTGGCATCACAGCCCCGATCTTCTTCAGATTCACGGAGAGAGTGCCAGCAGAAAAGTCTGCAATCCAGGGCTGATAGCGGTTGGCAGTAACGCATGGCTTGCAAAGCGCGAGCAGCCGCGCGCTGACAGCACCATCCTCATTCATGCAAACCGGCATGAGACGAAAGAAATTGCCATCTTCCGCACGCTGCGTGCTCAAAAGATAGCTGAAGTCTTCCACGACAAATGGAAGCCACTGGATATTCGCGATTGTTGTGCTTCTGAATTTACACTATGCCCCAGAAAAATGCAATACGGGCACGATTCCGATTCCATTTCACTGACAATGTGAAGTAAAAAATTCCTTGGCATCCGCATCTCCCATACCCAATGCCCTTTTCATGTCCATACAACCTTCTGTCTTCTGTCCCAGATTGTATTTCGAAAGCCCTCTGTTGTACATCGCTTCCGCGTCGTTACGATTGTACTTGAGCGAAGCGGTGAAATCGTCCACTGCCTGTCGAAAGCTTCCCATCGCCGCGCGTGCAAGTCCCCTGTTGTAATATGCCCTGGCTGAATCCGGCTTGAGATTCAACGCCGCGTTGTAGTCGCGAATGGCATCTGCATAGTTTTTCATCTCCCCATGCACATAGCCGCGATTGAGATACGCTGAATAAAAAGAAGGACGCAATTCAAGCGCGTGGGTGAAATCGACAAGGGCAGAAGAAAACTTCTTCATCATACTTCGGGCAATACCGCGATTATAATAGGCATCAGCATTTCCGGGATCGCGTGTAATCGCGCTGGAAAAAAATTCCGCTGCGGATATATAATCTTCCTGCCGAAGCTTAATGAGTCCGCGGAAGAAATACCCCGATGAACTTTCAGGTTTTACCGAGATGACATGAGCAAAATATTCGTCTGCTTTGACGATATTGCCGGAATGGAAATAAATTAAGCCGAGCGCTAAAAGGGCATCAAGGTTTTTCGGATTGCACTGAACAGCTTTTTCGTAATCCGGCACCGCCTTGCTGAAATTTCCGTTCGAAGTCCAAAGATTGCCCCGCTCTGTGTACGCCATCGAATGGCATGGTGAAATTTTCAATGCTGCTGTAATATCGTTCAACGATCCTTCCAGATCGCCGAGTTCACGTTTTGTGTATGCGCGATATACCAAAAAATCCGCATTCAACGGATCGATCGACAGTGCCTTTTCAAAATCCTTCAACGCCTCTTCATGTTTGCGCTTTTTAGAAAAAGCGCGCCCTCTAAGCCCCCGCGCTCGTGCACTGTTCGCATTGAAAGCAATGGCACGATTGAAATCTTCAATGGCACCATCCACATCTCCCGAGGACAGGCGCTCATTGCCGCGATTGATAAAGCCCGCTTCATCGCGCGGACCGCACGAAGAAAAGAGCAGTATGATAATTGGCAGTATTACACAGGGAAAAAATTTTTTCATGTCTTTTTCCATCCTTTCAGCAGGTAAGTACAGCAATCGAAATAAAAAAGAGAAGCAACACAAGAATTATACTCATGCGTTGAGCGATTCGCACTTTGCGGCTTGCAAGAAGAAAGCGTATTCCTTTTTCGGTAAATGGATATGCCCCGTAATAATATACCGCCTGATAGTCTCCAAAATATGTTTTAATATCGAACGCTTCCCCCCGCAGATACCCCGTGTCGATGAGTTCCAGGATATCCTGCATTCCATTTTCGGCAGAATATTCCTTTGAAATGCATTTCTGTGCTTCCCGGTACTCGTAGAGTGCATACAGCTCTTCAAGCTTTTTCAGGTATGATTTTCTGTGCTTTTTTAGCGCGCGGATTTCACGCTTATATATGGATTTTTCCATTTCATTTTCAAATACATGTACTAATTGGTGCAAAATCAATGAGTCTGACTAACATCATACATATATACTGTAACGTCAAGAATGAAATAGTGTCGGTCAGCCGCATTAAAAAACGACTGGAAAAAGATATATCATCGCGACAATGATTATATAATATACAGGCGAGTGTGAAAATGCATTGTTGAGGATGACCCGAAAATGGTTAAAAATAGTACTAATCATCCGGCGGGTATCGACCGAAAAACATAGTGAAAACAATGCGACATAAAGGGTATATGCCATGAAAATATACCGATTTACCGACGCCACCGGTCATCAAAAAACAGGCAATGAGCATGCTCCCACCGCACTTCGCGCCCATAGAACAAACAGCAATATGGGAAGAGAGTCATCGGTCATTGACAGGGTTGAAATATCGGAAGAAGCACGCAGACGCTACGAAACGCTCCATGTACATGAGATTGAAAGAGCGCGTACCCAAAAAATTGCGGACGAATACATACATAAAATTGAGAAACAAATCTCTCCCAAAAGCGATATTGCCGCGGTCATCCTGCGTTTCCGGGAATTGCAAGCTCTTAAACGTGCGGTGAAACTCGGGATGTATGATTTTACCAACCAAAACAACATTACAGAAACTGCCGTTACCTTGCAGATATTCCTGCTTGCAGGTTAAACCGACAAATTCTTGGCTGAATGAAAACGTGTGTACTCCCGTTAATAAATGTATAGTTTTACCGAATTCCACCATACGGAGCAAGGAATGGACAGCGAAATATTAACACACAAACATATCAATCACGAATTGTGCGGCACACCTATTGAACTTGAGTTAAACCGGGCGGTCATCGAAATGACCATGAAAGAATTTATGGCGGTGGATGAAAAAGGTCTGATTCACGGCGGTTTCATTTTCAGCCTTGCCGATTATACCGCCATGCTTGCCATAAATCATCCCAATGTGGTACTCGCGGGTGCGGAGGTTCGCTTCATAAAACCCGTCGCAGTCGGCGATAAAGTACAAGCCGAGGGATGCGTAATCGCCGGTTCTGGAAAAATACAAACTGTAAAAGTCGTTGTTCGTCGCAACACCGAAACGGTATTCGAAGGAAGCTTCTTTTGTGCTATTCCCAAACACCACGTACTTGAACAAAAGAAATAAACTGATTTATACAGGGAACAACGTCCTTCCATTGACAGAGAAAGCGAGACACGGGATTATCATTACGTTAGCGGCAAACTAAAATTTCCCATAAAATAACATCATGGATTATGTCGCATAATTTTTCCCTTCATTGGCAAAATAACATGTTGACCCGAAATTCTGTTATTTCTTTTTCACTGGGAAACGATTTTTTATAAATTTTTATCGACACACCATTCCCCTCGTATTCTATATGAGAGATTATTTTTAAAAGGAGGAATGAGGATGATAAAATCTACAGTCTACACTACGGTATATCCAAGCGCAAACGACGCACACTAATAGAGAACAAGTAATTTTATTGCAAAAATTGCTCCTCGCATCTCAAATGCCTGCAATGATAAATAAATTGCTCAATGGAGAAAATCCACCCATGAAAGCATGGTTCAATGGCACGATTATTGATGAACACGATATTGCTGTTTCTCCCCTCTCCCACTCCTTTTCAAGAGGGACTGCAATTTTTGAAGTGTTAGAGATTGTTGAATCGCACAGGGGACCTGCTCTCTTCGGGCTTGGGGAACACATAAATCGGCTGTATCGCTCGGCAGAATTTCTATACATGCCCCTAAATGAAAAAATTGCACCCGAAGCGCTTTCAGATGCAGTTCGTGCTCTTGTCCGTACAAATAATCTCAAGCGCGGTATTATTAAAATTTTCGCATACTATTCTACACCGGAATACTCCTGCATTCCATCAAATCGCACTGTATCACTCGCAATTTTTTGCACGCCTTTTAACTTTTCAGCAACCAACAAGCAGGTCTACACCGCACAGATATCACGCTACCGCAAAAACCACCCCGAATCCGTGCCGGTACACGCAAAAGCGGCGGGATATTATGTCAATTTCTACCTTGCGCTCATGGAGGCAAGCTCGCGGGGATTCGATGAAGCAATTCTTCTGGACACCATGGGCTTTGTTGCAGAAGGCGGGACATCCAACATCTTTGTCGTCAAAGACGGCATTCTTATGACGCCCACAGTGCGATCCATTCTTCCGGGCATCACACGCAAATTCATTCTTGAAATTACATCCAATTTTATGGAATGCATAGAAAAAGACATTACCCAGGATGAGCTGCTTTCCGCCGACGAAGTCTTCTTTTCAAACAGTGTGGAACGCATCATGCCGATATATCGGATCGGAGACCGGGATATTTCAACCTCATCTCCCGGTTCTTACACAGTGAAAATAATGAATGCGATAAACGATGTCATTGCAGGGCAACATCCGGCCTATGTCCGATGGCTCTCGCCGGTTGTATAATTACTATACAGGAAAGATTTTCTTCCCGTTGCAATGTACTTCATAGGAATAATCGCAGATTCTTTTCACCATTGCTCCCAGACTGCAGTACGTTTTCTGCGACATTTCAATTGCGCGCAGCAGTTTATCTTCTTCCATTGGCCCGTTCAGATGATAGAAAAGTTCGATTTTCGTAAACACCTTTGGGTCCGTTTCCGCCGTTTCGCCGTGTACTTCCATCCAGAATTTCGTGGGAAGATTCACATGCATCCTCTTTAAAATGTATATCACATCCATGCCTGTGCATCCTGCAAGCGCTTGAAGAAACATCTGTTTGGGGCTCTGCCCTTTCCCTTCACCTTCCAGCGCGGGATCGCTTATATCGATGTCCGCTATCGCATCGTTTGAGTCATTCGATGCTTCAAATTGCATTTTTTCTTTCCACCTGACTGCCACCTGCATTGCAATCACCTTTAAATAAAAGAATATACAATTCACACCGGTTATTCCGGCACCACATCACTGATATTGCCCTCCACAAGATAGCGCCTCATTTCCCGGGCAACAACTCCGCTTAACAGCAAAAGTGCCACAAGATTCGGTATGGCCATCAGCATATTCATCATATCAGCCAGGTCCCAGACCATCTGAGGTAGCACAACAGAGCCGACGAATGAAGCCAGAACCCACAATATCCGGTATGGAATAATGGATTTTTTCCCGAAGAGATATTCTACCGCACGCTCCCCATAGTACGACCATCCGAGAATTGTAGAAAACACGAAAGCAAACAAAGCAACAGTAAGCACGAATGACCCCAGGTGCGGAATTTCTCCAAAAGCTCTATTACTAAGAAGCGTGGCTTCAACCGCATCGAAATTTTCGGGATATAGCATGATACTGCTGACAAGCACCAGTCCCGTAAGTGCACAAACCACAACTGTATCCCAGAATGTCCCCGTAGCCGAGACAAGCGCCTGCCGCACAGGATTTGCTGTTCGGGCTGCAGCAGCAACAA
This sequence comes from Leptospira biflexa, assembly GCA_020721925.1. GTDB lineage: Bacteria > Spirochaetota > UBA4802 > UBA4802 > JAGODF01 > DYLV01. The sequence continues at coordinate 1,038 of DYLV01000110.1, read as the reverse complement.
TCGGTGCAGAACCCAGACCGGCTTCGTTTGAGAAGAGTCCCCGTGCAATCCCATAGCGGGCAGCCATCATAACAGTGGCACCCGCAAAACCTCCACCCGCTGCATGCGGCGTAAATGCCGACTGCACTATCAGCACTATTGCCGGCACCAGCGTACTTCGATTAAAATATAAAATAATGCTGCATCCAATAATATAAAATATCGTCATAAATGGCACAATGCCCTCGCATGCCCGTGCAATCCATTTCACCCCGCCGAGGATGACCATGCCAACGATTGTGGCAATGATAATGCCGGTAACGATGGGAGAGATACCGAATGTCGAGTGAGCCATCTTTGATATAGAATTTGCCTGTACCATATTGCCAATCCCAAGTCCTGTTAGCGCAGTACACACACAGAAAATGCCCGCAAGCCATTTCTGCCTCAGGCCTTTTTCTAACGCATACATCGGTCCCCCTAACATGGTCCCATCCGCTGTTTTGATACGGTATTTCACTGCAAGCTCCGCCTCGGCAAATTTTGTGGCGAATCCGAAAATTCCGGTAAGCCAGACCCAGAACACCGCTCCCGGCCCGCCGAGCGCAACCGCCGTACCTACTCCGACAATATTGCCTGTTCCAATGGTCGCCGCAAGCGCAGTGGCGAGCGCACCGAAATGGCTTACATCGCCGCTACCAGCGCTATCCTTCGAAAATGAAAGGCGAATCGCAAGCGGCAAATACCGCTGCACAAACTTCAATCGAATTGTCAAATACACATGCGTTCCCATGAGCACCACCAACATGGGAGGACCCCAGAGAAAACTATTGCACCAGATGATGAGCGCATGAAGCATTTCCATTTTCACCTCGATTTGTTCTTTTATTTTAAGTACACCTCTCAAAACAGCCTTTTTTATTTCCAGATGAAAATAAAGCGATAAAAATTCTCATGTGATAATTTAAAATTGTGGGCTAATGATACCTACCTGGCTTGGACAAAATAAGACCGTTCTCAAAGAAGGAATTGAGTTTTGATTATATACAAATGATGTTT
>DYLV01000109.1 GCA_020721925.1 Leptospira biflexa | reverse complement strand
TGTACAATGCAGATCTGGTTGAATCAATCGCATTTCGGGGCGATGTCGATCTCTATCCTGTACCCGCTAATTCAATAGCCAGGGAGCTGGGAAACGAGCGTTCTGCCAATATCGTGATGCTGGGCGCATTTGTAAAGCACACAGGGGTGGTCTCTGTTGATGCCGTAATGAAGAGTATGGATATGATGCTCGGCAAAAAGAAACAGGTGTTGGAAATCGGCATTCGCGCCTTTGAAGAAGGATATAAACGCTTTCGTAGTTTACAATAAACCAATGCGGAGAATGCTATGCCAATAACACAGGTGAGCGTGGCCATCCCGAATATGCCGGGGAAGCTAAATGAAATTTGCGAGATTCTGGAAAAAGAAGAGATCAATATTAAAGCGATTATGGCTTCGTCTGTGCTGACGCCAGTACAGGTGCATCTCATAGTAAACAATCCGGATCGTGCTGAAAATGTTTTGAAAGCGAACGGGTTTGAAGTTACCACCAGGGAAGTGATTGCCGTGGCGACGCCCGATCATCCCGGGGGGTTAAATGCCGTGCTTCGGCCTCTCCGCGATTCGCGCATCAATGTCGAGACGCTATATCCTTTTATCAATCTACGTGGCGATGAAGCGATCGTCATTATGGAAGTAGATAAAATCACGGAAGCCAAAGAAGTGCTGAAGAAACACTGGGTAAAAACATACGGCCCGGAGATATACAAATCATGATTGGGAATCGGGAAAACCTGTGAACGTATCGAGTTTGCTTCAACTTCTGGTAAAGACGTGCACCATGGATGGAATGCATCACCGTGAGTGTGCAGGCGTTTTCGTTGAAGTGGTTTGACACCGTTTTGATGTCTTACCCCTGGGGTGAATTATTTTTTACGACGTACGCATCTCTTTATGCGGGGATGGCATTCCACAAAAGGGTATGAGCGGGAAAGCAGGGTAAGAAAAAATTGTAATTAGTACGAAAGCGGCCGGCGGATGCCGGCCGTATCGTTTCATTTTATATTGTAAAATTATCCTCTATACTTTTGCCAATTTTGCTTCATTGAGTTTTTTCAGGACTTTCTCCTGCAGATCTTTGTTTAGCGGAACATAACGCGAGAATTCCATTGAATAGTTGGCTCGCCCGCTTGTGATATTGCGGAGCTGGTTGGCATAGCCGAACATTTCGGAAAGCGGTACGAATGCGTTGATTTTCTGCGCGCCCTTTCGGAAGCGGCGCATGGATTCCACTCGTCCCCTTCGTCGATTGATATCGCCAACCACCTCTCCGATATAATCATCGGGAGTATTGATCTCCACTTCCATGAGCGGCTCAAGGAGGATGGGGGAGGCTTTTCTGAAGGCTTCTTTGAAACACATTGAAGCGCAGGTGCGGAATGCCATTTCCGATGAATCGACCTCATGATAGCTCCCGTCTAAAAGCACCACGCGCACATCAACCACGGGGAAGTTCGCGAGTATGCCTTCTTCCATTGTTTTAATAATACCTTTCTGAATGGCGGGAATGTATTCGGTGGGAATGACGCCCCCTTTGATGTGATCCACGAATTCAAACCCCTTCCCGCCGTTGGGCTCAATGCGTATTTCGCAATGCGCATACTGCCCTTTGCCGCCGGTCTGCTTGGCGAATTTGGTGTTTGCGGTGGCCTCGGTGGTGATGGTTTCCCGGTATGCCACAGCTGGTTCGCCGACAATCGCTTCAACCGAAAACTCATGTTTGAGGCGGTCGACGATTATTTCAAGGTGCAATTCACCCATGCCGGATATGATGGTTTCATTGGTTTCTTCATCAACACGCACTTTAAAGGAGGGATCTTCCATCGCAAGCTTGCGCAGCGCAATGCCTAATTTTTCCTCCTCTTTTTTTGAAGGAGCCTGTACTTTAAGATCCACCACTGCGGGTGGAATAAAAATGGACTCGAGAAGAAGCGGATTTTTCTCATCGCAAAGCGTATCGCCGGTCGTGGTGTATTTCATCCCGATGAGTGCGACAATATCTCCGGTATTGGCTTCTGAAATCTCCTCGCGGTCTTTTGCGTGAATGCGAAGTATTCTGCCTATGCGCTCATTTTCATCCTTGGTTGCATTGTATACCTGCATACCGCTTGTGAGCTTACCGGAATAGATTCGTATAAACGTCTGCTGGCCCACATATGGATCGTGTATCAGTTTAAATGCGAGCGCACAGAAAGGATCGTTTGGCGAAGGATGACGCGAATGCGTTTTTTCCGGATTTGAAATATCATTGCCGACTACTGCGCCTTTGTCCACAGGTGAAGGCAGATATTCAACTATTGAGTCGAGAAGAACATGAATGCCCTTGTTCTTATAGGCAGATCCGCAAAAGACGGGGGTGATGAGCATCTTTATCGTCGCTTCACGGGCAACTTTTTTTATTAAATCGGACGGCACTTCCTTTTCTGCAAGATAGAGTTCAGCAATTTCTTCGCTGAAATCGGCTAATTTTTCCACAACCGCAAGGCGCGCGTTCTCGCATTCTTGCCGAAATTCTTCAGGAACATCGACCACTATCCGCTCGAATTCCTTAAAAATAACGGCCTTGCGCTCAATAACGTCGATGCTTCCTGCGTAAGAGTCTTCTGCGCCGATAGGAATATGGAATGGGACAGGATTTGCGTCAAGATCCCTGTCGAGCTGATTCACACACTCGTAAAAATCAGCGCCGATGCGGTCCATTTTATTGATAAATGCAATGCGAGGTACTTTATAGCGGTCGGCCTGATTCCAGACTGTCTCGCTTTGAGGTTCAACGCCGGCAACCGCGCAAAAGAGCGCAATCATCCCGTCGATGACTCGAAGAGATCGTTCCACTTCTATTGTGAAATCAACGTGTCCCGGCGTATCGATGATGTTTATCGTGTGATCCTGCCACTTACAGGAAATGGCGGCTGAGGCGATGGTGATGCCGCGTTCCTGCTCCTGTTTCATGAAGTCCATGGTGGCCTGACCATCGTGGACTTCTCCCAATTTTCGCGTGGTGCCGGTAAAAAATAAAATACGTTCGGTGACAGTCGTTTTCCCTGCATCGATGTGTGCTGCAATGCCGATATTTCGGACTTTTCGTAAAGGCATTCTCTTCTCCTGTGAATGTGTTAAAATTTATGATAATTGCCACAGGCCGTGATCACTGCATGTTAGAAAAACATCGTGGTGGGCGCGTTGGACAATTGCTGACCGCGAGGCCGAATGAATGGGCATACAATTTTACCCTGAAATATTGTCAATCAATTTTCATTTGTCCGATTTTCCCGATTTGGATGTCAAATCGAGCACTTCAAGGCGTGTCTGCGCGAGCGCGGCATGGCGCGAGTCGGGATGGTCTTCAATGATAGTTTTGAGAATTTCCCTAACTTTTTTTTCATTGCCCATTTTTTCATAACAGGCTGCGGCGCTGAGGTATGCCTGCAGACCCTCGTCGGAATTGCTGAACTCTTCATACAGTGCCAGATACGATTTTGCCGCCCGGGAGTAGTCGTATTTTTTAAAGTAAATATCGGCGATCGTAAGCCATGCTTCCTTCCGGTGAAGGCCATTTGAATATATTTCGAGATATTCTTTCATTTCGCTCAGGCACTTTTCGTAGAGGCGATTTTCATAGAAATACCGCGCGCTTTCGTATTTTAAGTCATCCGCCAACTTGTCCAGATCCTCTTCATCGCCGAACGCGTTGAATGGAGATCCCGCCATGCCGGCAATTATGATGGTGAGTGCAAGCGCCTGTAAAGATTGTATCACTTTCATAACATTATGTCGCATAATAGCACGGCATTATATGTTTCGTCAAGGATAAATATTTCATTGACGATTTTTTTTTGCAGTTTCATTCTTTACTCGTATGCACTCCTGATTATGTGAGTGCCAGTTCTGCCTCCCTCATCTGAGGGCAAGATGGCTGTCATGCAATCTGGACATTCCGATATGGATGATGACATACTGAAAAATTTTTTCATACATGCTCCTGCCGGTTCGATAGTCTGCGACGCAGAGGGGAAAATTATTGCAATAAACAGGGCGGCGGAGGAAATGTTATCGGTGCAATTTTCTCCCGGCATTGATGCCAATATCCTGAATTATTTTCATACAGAAAGCCGCGATCACATCCGCATTCTTCTGGATATGCCTCCTGATGCTTCAGCAGCTGAGCGTCATGTTATCCCTCTTGCAAGGTCAACAGGAGCGTTGTACATCCGGATTGAGGCCAGGACATTCTGGAATTCCTCATTACACAAAAAATTGGTTTTTCTTTCACTGATTGACGTTACCCGGGAAAGGGAAGATCTTTTCGAGACAAGATTGTCGGAAGAAAAGTACCGTGCGCTGGTGAACTTTGGCGGCGATGCGATTGTGGTCTTCGATTTCGATGCCTGCGTGGTGGAAGCAAATATTAAAGCATTGGCGCTTTTTGGATATACGAAGAGGGAATTTGTGGGAAAGCACATTGATGAATTGTATCATGGCGATCTTCTCTCACGGCATCGGGAAGTGTACAATGAAATTCTCACAAATGGTTCGGCAATGGTCGACGCAAGTTATATCATCACGCGTGAGCAGAAACTGGTTCCGGTGAATATTTCCGGAAGTGTGGTTGAGTACGGAAGCCTGCGTTTCGTGCAAATGATTTTTCGTGATATAACCGATCAGTTGAAAGCGGAAGAAGAGAAAAATAGACTGATTTCCGAGCTCAATCAGATATTCAGCGTTTCGGCGATCGGGCTTTGTCTGATCGGCATGGATCGAACCATTCTCCGGTCAAACAGCGCATACGAACGATTTATTGCGGATAGAAAACCGGTGGTGGGGAAAAAGTGTTATGAACTTCTGGATGGGCTCGGGTGTGGCCGTGAATACTGCAGGGTTTTTTCTAGCGGCGGGATAGCTGAATATGAATACCACAATAGTCGCAATGAGAAGGAGTCAGCTTTCTTAATTTCGAGTGTCTTATACCATGATGAAAAAGGGACGCTTGTGGGGATTCTTCAGTCGGTAACTGAGATTACGCAGATTCGAAAGCTCGAAAAAGAGTTTCTTTTAATCGGCGATCGAGAGCGCCGAATCGTCAGCCATGAATTGCACGACGGCATCGGGCAGGTTCTTACGGGAATGTCATATCTCATTGAAAAACTCATTCGAAGAATGAAAGGGAAAAATTCGTCTGAAATGAAAACGCTGTGTGACATAAGCGAACTTGCGCGAGATGCACTCGATAAAACCCGAAATATCATCAAAGGGCTTGTTCCCCTTTTTGCAAACCATGAAGCAATGATCTCTTCAATTATGCATCTTGTGAGTGATTCAAAAAAGATGTTCGATGTTGATGTCCTGCTTGATATTGATAGAATGCCTCGAGGGTTATTACAGGATGAAATGACCCAGCTTTACTATATCATCAAGGAATCGTTACATAATTCAGTTAAACATGGCCGTCCAAAAACGATACGGGTACATTGGGTTGCCGAAAACGGCGGTTACCAGCTTTCCATATGCGATGACGGACTTCGAGAGGGGGGCTTGCCTGTTTGGTCGGACGGTATGGGACTTAATATCATGAGGTATCGAGCGAGCCTCATCGGGGCTCATTTTTTCAGCGGTTTTGAAGGAAATGGATTTATGGTGAAAATTACAAAAAAAAATAATTTTTGTGAAAATTAGAAATTCCGCTTTAAAGCTGCCACTTCGTGATTCGCTAAAAATGCGCGTGAAACGGCGCGTAATGTGGCAGGGTGCGCCGGAATTTCAAATAAGACGAGCTTTGGCGCCTTCATAAAAAGCGGTGGGCGAAGTACATTCGGCGGGGCTATTACTTCCACGTAAAGATAGGGGGAAGCATGACTGCCGGAGGGATCTGCATACCAGCGGCGGAATGAAGATTTCGAATGTACAGGCAATAAACATTGGAGCATGCGACTCTTTTGTGCGCATCGCGGATGATGTACAAAAAGAGAAGGCCATCAACCCTGGTCGATGGCCTTCTCACGACTCATTGAACATGTACAACCAACCTGTTGAAAAATCATCCGCCCATGCCAAATATTCTCTTCTTCATCAGTGAAGCGGCCGTGAATGAACCTTCCATCCAACTGCCCATCTCAGCACTGCGGATCTCTTACTACAATATACAAAAAACAGAACAAAACGTCAATATGCGCACAAAAAAAACATGACAGATTTTAAATTTTTTTGCCGACATAATACGGAAAAATGTACCAGTACGGAAAATGTCAGTCGGCGGGTTGATAATGCGTAAGATTTTCCCATGCGGCTTCAGGATCGCGTCTGAGTATGGAAAAAAACACTCCGGCCATCCGTGCATTATAGCGAATGCGAGAGAAGTACGATTCTGATTCAGCACCGACGTGTATTGCGAATGATGCAAGAAGGGGATAATGACCTCGAAGGCGCGTGAGAAATTCGGAATAATTTTTCCCCGCAGGGTGTGACCATAATGCTTCTGAAAGCACAATCAGCCTCGGATAGAGCATGGCATCGATTTTGTCTTCGGGAGTAAATTCTGTCCACATGCAGGCTTCCGAACCCAATATGTGCTTCTCGTCGCCGAGGGGAAGCATGGGAGGGATGGGCGAAAACGAATATACTTTTTCAAGTCCGGTGTAGGTGAGGCCGAAGTCGAAATAGCAATGCGAAGTGGGAGAGACAATTGTGTGGTGTCCTGATGATGCAGCAAATTCCGCGCCTTTAAATCCCCGCCATGACTGTACCACTGCATTTTCGGGAAGTCCTCCCTCGATGATTTCATCCCACCCAATTAATATTTTACCTTTAGATTTTAAATATGATTCAATCCTCCGTAGAAAATACCCCTGGAGAGATTTCTCATCCGCAATGCCCTCATCCCTCATGCGCTTCTGGCAGAACGGGCATCGCTTCCAGCGCAGCGTGAGGCATTCGTCGCCGCCGACATGAATGTATTTTGAGGGGAAGATGGCAATGATTTCGTCCAGCACATCTTCCAGAAAATGGAACGTATCATCCTTGCCTGCGCAGTATACATCTTTGTGAATGCCCCATCGCGTACTCACTTCGATAGGCGCGCCCGTACAGGACAGGTGTGGATATGCGGCGATTGCCGCCTGAGCGTGGCCTGGCATTTCAATTTCGGGAACAATGAGTATGTGCCTTTGTGCGGCGTACTCTATTATTTCTTTCATCTCGCGCTGCGTGTAGAAACCGCCATATACAGTTGTTCCCCTTTTGCGCCACGCGCCGATTTCTGTAAGCTTTGGATATTTCTTTATTTCAAGACGCCATCCCTGGTCGTCTGTGAGATGAAGGTGCAGCACGTCCATGCGATAGAGCGCAAGCACGTCGATGGTGCGCAAAAGATAATCCTTCGAAATAAAATGCCGGACGCAGTCGAGGTTCAGTCCCCTCCATCGAAAGGCGGGCGCATCATAAATTTCTCCACAGGGGATTTGGACGTCACCGGGATTATGATGAATTCGCGCGAGCAGGAGGATCTGGAGGAATGTGCGGCTTGCGCGGAAAAGCCCGGCTTTTGACGATGATGACAGACGGATTGCCGTGGGCGTGATGGAGATTCGGTATGATTCATCCTCCTCATTGCGGGTGCTGCCAACAGTGAGCGAAATTGTCCCTTGTTTCGCCGATTGATTTACAGGTATATGTACGCGTGCGTTGATTTCTTCGGCAAGTATGGCGGCGATTTCCCGCGCTTCTCCTTTCCCATAAATGGCACAATTGCGCATCAAAACGAAGACGCCTTCTTTGATGGCAACCGATGCAGGCTTCGGCACAATCATCATAAGCGGATTCATTGGCTCAGGCGTTCCTCCTCTGGGGGGTGAGAGACGGCAGGTGGTGAAGAGCGCGATGCAGGCACATGCGAAAAGATACAGGCATCGCATTTGTGGTGATATCGCGCGCATGGCGCAAGAATACTGCACCGCGTCCCTCTGTCAAGACATTGTGCAGCATGCGCGTGCGGTGATGCGGTGGAATGCGCACAAACCGCGTAATTGTTCAGCGGATGATCGGTTTATTGCACAAGTTCGTTTTCTGATGCGACGGCTCCAACAAGAGGAGACATTCTGCAGCCAGCAATTTTGCTTTTCCCGATGAGTGTTTCAAGCAGCATGTCCTTTTCTGCCCAGAGATTGTTCAGCCAGTTCTGAAACGCTTCGCGGTATGCTGAATCGTTGATGTAATCGCCGAGCAATTCTTTTGTAACCGGAAGCGTCTCGATGCGGACGCTGATTTTTTTCACACGGCCGCAGAGAAAATCCCAGAAAGACCGGCGTCCTTCGGGATACGCAATGGTGACGTTGAGAATGCCGGTGAGATATTCGCCGAGCGCGCTTAGCACAAATCCGACCCCACCCGCTTTTGGGCGGAGCAGATGCCGGTGGGGCGATTTCTGTTTCCGGTGTTTTTGGGGAGTAAAGCGCGTCCCTTCAACGAAATTCATCACGGAGACAGGAAGTTGCCGGTATTTCGCGCATGCGCGCCTGGTGATTTCAATATCTTTTCCTTTCAGGTGCGGATTCTTCTCGAGAAAAGAGGCGGAATAGCGCTTCATAAAAGGAAAATCGAGCGCCCACCATGCAAGGCCGAGCATGGGCACCCAGATGAGTTCTTTTTTAAGAAAAAACTTTATAAATGGGGTTTTACGATGCAGCACTTTTTGAAGCGTCACGATGTCTGTCCATGACTGATGGTTTGAAAGGACCAGATACCATCTTTTGCGGGAGAGGTCTTCATCGCCCTCAATATCCCAGTGAATGCGACGTGTGACACGAAGTCCCAGATTATTGCAGGCGATCCAGGTTTGCGCGATGCCGTCGAGCAGAAAGTTGAAAAGCCTGGTTGCCGCTTCGAATCGAAAAATCAGTTTTAACACTGTTATCGGATAAAGAAAACATGCCCAGAAAAGCGTGTTAATGAAAAGAAGCAATACAGTGATACCCCCGATGAGGTTTTCGCGGATTTTTTTAATCATACAATCTCCTGAAATGTAACTTTAAAAAGCATTCTCCCCTGTATATCGGTGAACAATATACATGATGCAGTGAATATGTATATGTAAATTGCATCGCAATTATTCAAAACATATCACGGGATATATACAAAGACAGAAAAATATTGAAAAGGTTGCCATTTTTTTCTGGGCAGGTGAAAAAATGCACGTATGATCACTATACATGCGTTAGTGCGACAGTATCTGTCACTGGTCGGTGAGTAGATTGTATCTAAAGACGCTAAATGAGTTGATTTTTTGTATCGAATTGATAATATTGATACATGAAATAATATTAATGGTGAATGTCCATGGTTGATTATGCGCATTCAATTGAAACCTCAAAAGCGGTTATTGCACATATTCGTCATAGTGATCGCCACAAGCAGCCTCTCAAAGATCATCTTGTAGAAGTGTCTGAACTTTCTGCTGAATTTGCTGATAAAATCGGGCTGAAAGAGTGTGGGAAAATTATTGGTCTTTTGCACGATTTGGGGAAAGCAAGCGACACATTCCAGCGTTATCTTCATTCCAACGAGGGACTTATTGCTCCCGACGAAGATGGGTATATGAATGCCAATCGAGGTGAAATTGACCACTCCACCGCAGGGGCGCAACTGATTTACGAGAAACTCGCTAAACCTGAACGAGGGCAAGAAGGCAAAATTCTGGCACAATTTTTGGCGCTGGCAATTGCTT
>DYLV01000108.1 GCA_020721925.1 Leptospira biflexa | reverse complement strand
TTTTTCGTCCAGAAAGACCGCGTTTCGATACATCCGCTTCGCGTGCTACTCAACGCCCGTGCTTCGGCAGGCTCGGCACCAAAAATTGCAAAATTTTTTTATTCGTAAAAAATTTTCAATTTACACTGGTTTCTTGTGTATTATTATATTGCGATATGCGTTTGTTGGTATTGTCATTGGCGTATTTCGATGTAAATGGAGTGAGTTGATATAATAATTCAGGAGGTTCTTGTGACCATTCGCATACTTGTATGTGTTTTTATATTGATAGCGTCATCATTTGCCTTTGCGCGCGATATTCCCTTTACGCAGGATGATCGCGACCGATTGATACGCGTGGAAGAGGGACTACGAGCGGTTAATCAGCGTATAGATGGAGTTGAAAAGCGGATAGAGGTGCTTGAAAATCTCATGTATGTGCTCATATTCGCTATTTTTGTACAGACGGTGGGTGTAGTGGGTTTTGTGCTGTGGGATCGGCGTACAATGCTTTCGCCGGTGGCGCATAAAGCGCGCGAAATGGAAGAACGCGAGGAGCGCATTGAACGCGCCTTAAAAGAGATGGCACGCACCGACAAAAAGACCGCCGAGATTCTTCGCCGGGTTGGAATTTTATAAATGGATACGGTCGTTTCGATACATGAGCTTCGATCATTACTCAGCGACCTGCTTCGATACGCACGCTGCGCGTGCTACTCGGCAGCCGCGAAAAATGCGCATGGGTACAATATCACTGCAGCCAGCCGGGGATGTATTGCGCATACAATAGTGCCAGTGATGCGAGCATTGTGAGCGCAGTCACTGCAAGCCCGGGCTTCAAGAATTCAATAAATCCAATTTCGATGCCTTCTTTTTTTGCCGATTCCAGCACAATGAGATTTGCCATCGCACCGATGATGGTGGCATTGCCGGCAAGGGTTGAGGCCGAGGCAAGCGCAAGATAGAGAAGCTCACTTCCCGTGCCGCGAAGCACCGGAAGAAGAAGGATCACAAGCGGCACATTACTTATCACCTGCGAAAGCAGGAGGCTTATGAAATGCACGGCTGTCATTCCTGCGGCGCCTGCCGTGATGTGCGCAAGTTCAATGAACGGTTCGAATACGCCGTGGATTTCCACGCCGCGCACCACCACGAATAGCGAGGCGAAAAAAAGCAACAGCACCCAGTCAACTTCCTTGATGACAGTGGAGGGGGGGATTTTTCCAAAAACCAGAATCAGCGAACCGCCTGCAAGCGCGATGAGCGGAATTGAAAGTCCTATTTTGTGGCTTGCGAAAAAAAGGATGATAACCAGCCCGAAGAGGGGAAGCGAAGTTTTCATTGAAGCGAAATTGTATGCATATCCATTATCCTCGTAGCACATCAGTGTCCCGGGGCGGAATTCATACGGGTACATTGCGCGAATTACCATCACAATGAAGATCATTGAAAGAATGGATATGGGGAGCAGGTGCAGCAAAAATCTCCCGTACGGGATACCTGATGCAATGCCGATGAGCATGTTTTGAGGGTTGCCGGTGATGGTCATTGCACTTCCGGCGTTTGAGGCAAAAATTTCCGCAATAAGATACGGCACGGGATTTCTTCTCGCGCTTTTGCACATGGTAATCACCACCGGCGTGAAAAGAAGCACCACGGCGTCGTTTACCAGAAAAGCGCTTGCAACACCGGTGACAGAGGTGATGATGACCAGAAGCTGGATGGGCGTTTTTGCACGCGAGATGGTTTTCTGTGCAATGAGCTCAAAAAAGCCGTCGAGCTCCAGCACCGCGATGATGATCATCATCCCCAATAACAGTGCAATGGTGTGAAAGTCGATGGCACGAACGGCTTCGCTGAAGCTGATGACACCCACAAGAATCATTGCCACCGCGCCGAAAAACGCTGCCGATGGCCTGTCCACGTTGAAGTATGGAAGGCGTGTGAAGATGATGCCGATGTAGGTGATAATGAAGATGGCGATTGCAAAAAGTTCCATGCGAACGTTCATTGCGCCTCGCACATATGATGTCAAATGGAAAATGTAATCAAATCCCTGAGTGGGGGTGCGTGCACACATCCTCGCATGTGCAATATAAAGGAGAACGATGATGGCAAAGCAAAATTGGAAACATGGCACGATGCTGTATCCCGTTCCGGCGGTGCTTGTAACCTGCCGCCATGGCGGGCGCGACAATGTACTCACCGTTTCGTGGGCGGGCACCATCTGCAGTGATCCGCCGATGCTTTCGATTTCCATTCGGCCCGAGCGGTTTTCATTCAATATGATCAAATCCTCGCGCGAGTTTGTGGTCAATGTCCCCACTGCCGATATGGCGCGTGAGGTGGATTTCTGCGGAGTGAAATCGGGAGCAGAGGTCGATAAATTCAAAGCGCTCGGGCTTATCAGGACAAAGGCACGGGTGGTGCGTGCGCCGGTGATTGCCCAATGCCCGCTTGCGATAGAGTGCAAAGTGGAGGAGATCATAGAGCTGGGAAGCCATCACCTTTTCATTTCGCGCGTACTTGGAGTGCTGGCGGATGAATCGCTGATGGACAACAAAGGGCGATTTCATCTTGAAGGTGCGGGACTTCTCTGCTACAATCACGGGCATTATTGTCGCACCTCAAGACCTATTGCGAAATTCGGGTTTTCTGTGCGTCGGAAAAGCAAGAAGCGGTAGTGGTCGGTGTCAGAGCAAAAGTCGCTGATACGAGTGATGCGGTAGGATCGTTTCGCTACGATTGTTTCGCAATTACTCAACGAGCGTTTTATGCGCGGTCATCGAGTGTTCCGGGCGAAGCAAGGAATCCATCGAGATGATCGCAATACCGGGATATCGATTTTACTTTATATCGATGATGATAATGGTGAGGTCATCGTCGAGCTTGCCGCCCGTCCACGAGTGCAGTTCCATGCAAATACATTCGGAAAGCGCATGAGGTGTTTTTGCGTTTTCGCGCAACAGCAGATCTTTAAACCTCTCTTCGCCGAAAAGACTTTTTTCCGGGTTAAACGCTTCTATGGCGCAGTCGGTGTAGAAGATGATTCTGTCACCTGGGGCAATTTCAATCGAATTGAGATGATATTCATTCACGTCACACAGACCTATAGCCCGTCCACGCGGCAAAAATTCTTCTATTATATTGTACCCTTTTTTTATGACAAAAAGGGGCAGATGCCCTGCGCGCGCATACAGGAGTTGTTTGCTTTCATAATTGATAAACGCATAGGCGGTTGTGATGAACTGGTTTTCAATATTACCGATGATGTTTTTGTTAATCTCTGCAAGAAGGTAGTCCGGGCGCTCGGCAAGGTGTGCGAACATACCGGAGAGGACATTGAGCATTGAAGCGATTAAAGCCGCGGGAACACCGTGACCGGATACATCCGATATTAAAACCCCCATCTTTTCGGCGGATGGCATGTGAAAGCTGTAATAATCCCCGCCAATTTTTTCTGCGGGTACGTACTTTACGGCTATATCAAAATAGGGAGAGGAGGGGATGGCGCGGGATAAGTTTGAAAGTTGAATTTTACGGGCAATATCAAGCTCGCGCTCGAGGGCGGCAAGGCGCATGTTTTCCACAAGCGAATCTCTTAACGCGATGTTGAGCTTTTCGGTTTGATCGAGTGAGGTAACAAATCGGTTTACCAGATGCAGGGCGAAGATGAAAATCATGCCCGGTACGCCATAGAGGTACAGAGCCATGCTCGTGTCTATGAGGCCAAAAGTAAATGCCATGATATCTATTGCCCCGAGTGCGACGGTCGGTATGAGTGCAATGAACATGAGAAGCCCGGTTTTGTTGCGGTGAATGAGCTGGCGAATTGAAATTTGAATAAGATCGATCATGAACACAGGGATGGTGAGCAGAAAAATGTTTCTGAAAAAAAGTATGTCATGGCGCGTATGTGAAATAAGAATCAATACCGATCCAGTAAGCGGAACGATAAGGGAGGCGATAAGGCGAACTGGCTTGATGGTAATGCCACAGTAGCTTCTATAAAACAGCGCGAGCAGTGGAGGGAAAAATAAAAGCCCCGGCTGAGTGATTTTCAATATCGTGTTCGATGAGAGACCGATGTCGGGATACAAATTTTCAAGAAAGCAAAGCGCCATGGTGAAAGCAAGGCCCAGGCTGCAGAGCGAGAAAAATAAATAGTAGCTTTCTTTTTGCCGCCTGCTGTAGAGATATATGAAGAAAATAAAGAGGCCCAAAAGGCAAAAGCTCATGGCCTGGATGCCGTGGATGTGAAAGAGATCCGCAAGCATTTTTTCTTTAGCGCCGGCACGAAAATCGATAATGCGGATGGGTCCCATGATCCATGCTTCGGAATCGAAATATACGCGAAGCGCAATGATGTTTTTCCCTTTCTTCAATTGAGATGGTGCTATTTCATAGCTTCGAAACTGCGACCATGCGGATTTGAAATCCGGAGGGAAACGGCCGCTTGCGCCAATTTGTATCCCGTTGATAAACGCGGTGTCTGCGTTCATAATTTCACCTGCCTGGAAAAGCAGTTTTGCATTCGGTATTTCATCGAGAGTGAATTCACGCCTGTACCAGACATATCCCTTTTTTGCAGCCCTGTCGATTCCTTGTGCGGCATGAGGCTTAAAGGGAAGCGCGGAAGGCATGAGCTGGCGTGCGGGAAGAATAATCTTCGGCCACGAAGAATCGTCGCAGCCGGGTTGTGCGTAGGCGGGATTATCGCCCCCCATAATCTTCCATTCACCGGCAAGATCGAGTACAAAAGTGATTTTTTGCGAATTGCAGGAAACAAGTATGCTTAAACTTGCGAAGGAAAAGAAAATAATATTCAGTATTGTTTTCATGATAAATTTTCTTTATATAATAATGGTACTGAAGTTCTGTCAAGGATTAATGTATCGTATAGGGTATTGGTGATACAGATGTGATACATATTAAGCAACCTTTCAGAGCGATCTTGCATGTTGTTCTCTTGTGGACACAAAATATCTGGTGAAACCGGTTTTTTCGGTGATCATAAAAATTTGTATTAGAGATTCCCTCCATAAGAGTAAAAATTCACGTAATTCAAGAAAAAAAATTTTATGAGTTCGTCATGCCAATCGTATTAATAATGAGAGGATAATTCAAAGGAGGAATGAGTGATGATTAAAACAACATATGTGATGAAACACGATGTGCGTGAGGCGCTCGATAGGGCAATGGTGCGCACGGGGCTTGGTCGTGATGAGTTGCTGGTGCTGGCAGTGGAAAAGACCTTGCAGAATCATACCGAACATGAGGAGGAAGAAGGCAGTATTGTCTATCAGGAGCGTTCGCCGGTGGGTACGAAGAGTCGGGTGCATGTGAAGCTTGGCAAAATGGAATATGAGTTTTTTCAGGATATGCGGAAGTTTTTCAAAAAGTCGATTTCGTTTATTATTGCAATTTCTATAGTTCGATATCTTGATGTTGTTGTGCAAAATATAATAAATGGAAAGAAATGTGAAAAAAAAGATAATTATCCTGAATATAAATATACAATATTGAAAAAATGTATTGAAACTGATGTTTTCTGGCTGATTTACTGGGGGTTGCCGCCTGAGGTAGAATAGAAAAACAAATTTTTTTCCGCACCCCTTCAACATATCACCACTTTCTGTGTTTTGGTGCCGGATGAGGTATGCACCAATAAAAAAATCTCTGGCCGAAGAAAAATATTCATTTTGCTATTGACAATATTAATGGTGTTTTTGTATTTTATATATATTGATTGGCTGACTAATCAATATTTTGGACATGAAACCATTTTTTGTTGTATTTCGATATGCGGATAATCCGGGTGGAACTAACTATAAAGATTGGTTGGTTGACCATTCAATTATTCGAGATGGCTCTTTTGAAACTCACAGGTTCTCATCATGCTTCTGAGGGGATGCCTTCATATTCACACCACCTGTTCAGATGGGGAGCTTTCACCTCAGCGGGTTGCTGATGAATACGAGCGCAGGGGGTACGATTTCATCGCATTCACCGATCACGACTATCTTCTCAAGCCTGGATATCGCAAGGAATACGAAAGGGTCAAATCGGATCTTATTATTTTTGCAGGTATTGAACTTACTGTCTTTGTCAAAGGGTACGTGCATGTGAACCGAATTGAAGGTGAAAGCGAAGTGCTTCATATTTTCAATCATATAAGCGAATATGATCTTTCGGTTGACCAGGTTCTTGCGCGGCTCGAATGCGTGAAAAAGATGTATCCCATCGATGCGGTTGAAGTAACGTCGAAAGGCTTCAGGGTGGAAGAGTTCGAGAATCTTGATCTGCCATATCCGAAAATTGCTTCCGACGATGCGCATGCCATGGTCGGCATAGGGCGCGCATGGATTGAGCTTGATGCGAAACGTGAAAAAGATTCAATTATTAAAGCTATTAAAGCGGGTGATTTTTGGACCTGCTACATTTAGTTTGGCGCTTCAATGCGTTTTGGCATATTCTTTGGGTTTTTAGCAAGGGAAACACTGGTTTCCTGTATCAGACATAAGGAGGATTTCTAATGGGTAAACGAGTCGCCGTCTGCGCAGTGGCGCAGATTAAAAACGAACCCGCGTTGGTTCATGCGCGATTCCAGAACATGCTTCTTGAGTGTTTTGAATCGATTATGGAGCAGACGAAGGTTACATTCGACATGGAAAAAGGAATCCGGACGGTGATATCCTGTTCGGATGATGTCTTCGATGCACGCACCATTTCGGACAACGGTATGACCGACGTGTTTGGTGCGCATTTTCGCGGCGAAGAAAAAATGTCCCAGGAAAGCATCAACGGTCTGGGCTATGCGATGGCAAGTATTCTTTCAGGACATGACGATGTGATTCTTTTTATGGGCCATATGAAAGAATCTCAGCCGGAGAGCAGGCAAATGTGCACCAATCTGGCGTTTGATCCTTTTTATTGCAGGCCAATCGGCCTGGACTATCAAATTGCCAATGCGCTTCAGGCAAGGGCATACATGGAAAAATCCAGAGTCGATGATGCGCATCTTGCGAAAGTGGTGGTGCGCTCGCGCGTAAACGCCAGGAAAAACCCTTACGCGCGCGAAAATGAAATGGTTGATGAAAAAACCGTGATGGGATCTCCCATGCTCTCCGATCCCATCCGCGTGCTGCACTATTATCCGGTTACCGATTGGGCGTTTGGCATGCTTCTTTGCTGTGAGGAGCGCGCAAAGGAGTTCTCGAAAAATCCCGTATGGCTCACTGGCTACGGAAGCTGTATGGACAGCTATTTTTTAGGCGATAAAGACCTTGCGTCGAATTTTTCCCTTAAGGAAGCCGCGAAGCGCGCGTATGCGAAAGCCGGCATAAAAGATCCCCGCAAAGACATTCAGCTCTTTGAACTCTGCGATCATGCGGCATATCAGCTTCCCATGTGGGCCGAAGGTGTGGGGATTGCCGAGGAAGGCAAAGGTGGGGAGTGGATCAGCGCCGGTGGAATGGATGAATATCATGTCAATACATCGGGCGGACAGCTCAACGGCAATCCTCTTCTTCTGGGTGGGGCAGCGCGTGCCATTGAATGCGTTCTCCAGCTTCGGGGTGAAGCGGGCGAACGTCAGGTGAAAGGTGTCAGAAAGGCGCTGGCGCACGGCACCTACGGCGCGGCAGGTCAGCATCAGGCTATTGTTATTATGGAAGCGTAGGGAGGAAAGTTCATGGCACACAGGAAAAAGAACAGGAATGTGGGCATCATCGGTATTGGCCAGACGAAATATTCAAGCCATCGGGAAGATGTCAATCAGCCCGAAATGATTCACGAAGCAGTGAGCGCAGCGTTGAAAGATGCGAACCTCACCATGAAGGATATCGATTGCATTGTACACGGGAACATGGAGCTTTTTGAGATGATCCATCAGCCTGATCTCTGGCATGTGATTGGTACCGGCGCGTACGGGAAGGACTGCATTCGCATTACCACGGGCGGAACTGTCGGTGCGACGCTTTCATGCGCATCCGATAATCTTGTCGCATCGGGCATGTACGATGTGGTGATGGCAATAGGCTTTGAAAAACTGCAAGAAGGGCACACCACCGGCGGTATCACAAACATGGCCGATCCGCTCTGGTTTCGCAATCTTCAAACCGGGGCGCTGACCGGTTCAACCGCGTACGATATCATCACCGAGTTCGGCTTTGATAGGGCGAAAAGGGCGTCAATGACATATCGCGTGATTATGGACAAGCATGCAAAGCGCAATCCTCTTGCTCACAGGGCTTTCGGCCTTGAATTCGAACAGATCGACGATTACATCCGTACTTCGCCGAGGCTCGTGGGGGATCTTCAGCTCATTGAAATGTGTTCGCAGTCAGATGGCGCCTGTGCGGTAATTTATGCCTGCGAAAAGAAAGCGAAAGAGCTATCCAAAAAACCTGTTTGGGTGAGGGATCATATCACCGTCCATCGCGAGGAAACGTTTAATATTTTCGGCTATCATAAGGATTATCCGATTCTTAAAACTCACAAATTTGCCGCAGAGCATCTTTTCAAACGGAACGACATCAAACAGCCACTTGAGTATTTCGATGTGTTCGAGATGTACGACCCGGCAAGCTGGTGGGCGGTGGATTGGCTGCGCGATTTCTTCCAGCTTAAAGGCGATGAGCACCTGAAGCTTGTGGAAAATAAGGAAATTATGATCGGTGGAAAGATGCCCATCAATCCATCCGGCGGCGTGATTGCATCAAATCCGATTGGTGCAACCGCACTGGCGCGGGTGGCGGAAGCGGCGCTGCAGATACGCGGAGACGCGGGCGTGCATCAGATTCCCACGCCCGTCAATCATGCGCTCGCATCGGGTTTTGGAGGCACCATGTGGACGGTGCTCACCATGCTCGAAAAGGAACTCAACTGGTAGGAGGATTACAATGGCTGAATACTGGGGCGTAAAAGTTGAAGATATATTCAATTCCATGAAGGAGCGCTTCCGTCCGGAGGGAGCAAAGGGCGTACATGCAGTTTTTGGGTACGATATCAAAGGCGAAGGGAAATGGATGCTCACGGTGAACGAGAATTCCCTTGAAGTGGAAAAGACTGATGACCTCTCCGGATGCGTGGCGACAATGGTTGCCGATGCTGAAACCTTCGTGGGCGTGAACATAGGAAAAGTCGACGGCGTTGCTGCATTCACCTCGGGGAAAGTTACTGTTGAAGGCAACCTGGGTGAGTTTGGAAAAACATCAAAGATGTTCCGCAAATACGTTGTCGTCAAACAGATGTCAACCCGGGATTATATTTTAGATATGTTCGGCACTGTTGAGAAGCGCTTTAAAAAAGAAGCTTCAAAGGGACTGGACTTTGTCATCCAAATTGAAATTGGCAGCGAAGCCGGCGGCGTATGGGCGGTCTATATTAAAGACGGTACCTGTAAGGTTGTCGATAAGCCTGCCGAAAAGCCAACAGTTATCCTCGAAGTGATGGACGCACAGGATTGGGTGGATCTCACCCTCGGCAAAACCGATGCGCAGACACTTCTTGCTGCCGGGCGTGGTGCGGTGCGCGGGGAGATTGCCATGGCAATGAAGTGGGGCGAGCTTTTTGAAAAGTACGTCGATCCCGCCGGCGGTGGAAAGAAGGAACAGGAGCTGATAGTGCTCAAAAAGACAATTTCCGTGGGACAAAAATTTTCCACAGGCCCGGTGATGGGTAAGTTTCTCAATGCCCTTAAGGAAAAGAAAATTCTCGCAAATAAATGTCCAAAGTGTGGACGTCTCCAGTTGCCGGCCAGGGAAGTATGCGCTGAATGTCGTGTGCGCGTTGATGAATTCGTTGAAGTGGGCCCCAGAGGGCAGGTGCGCTATATGGAATATGTATACTATG
>DYLV01000006.1 GCA_020721925.1 Leptospira biflexa | reverse complement strand
AAAACTGATCAAAATTGAATAATATTTATTTTAAATGTCAATTATTTTTTTATCAATTCTTTCCGTGATCAACCGGCGGCTTTTCGCAATTCTTCAACAGGTGCAAGGCGTTGCCGTGTATTTTCCACAAGCTTTGCATACACGGCGCGCTTGGAGGGCTCAATTTCCGCTAACGCGCCATACAGTTCAATTTCAAATTCAAGCCCAAGTTTGACCGCCTGAGCAATATCGCGGCATTTTAAAATTTCGAAAACCATATGGCGCGTATTTATTCTCTGAGGGCGTATGCGCGCATGAATGACAGGAGCATTGTACGGGGTGATTTTCCCTCCCACCGAAGTTATCTTGCCGAGCTCTTCCGACCAGCGCACGATTGATTCAGTCACAAGATACACATCCTCATCGTCATTTTTTTTATGCATGGAAGCGGAAAGGTCGCTCCTTCCCACGGTGACCTGATCTATACACGCAAACTCTTCGCACGATGTAATGTGGTCCAGATTTTCAAACGCGGTGATGGTTTCAACATTTATTGCGAGAAACGGCATATCGTTCTGGTAGATGCTCTGCACTGTTTGAACGAAATTGACGAGGGAATATTCGGATTCGATCATTGGCGCCAGCAGGCAATCAACTCCGATTGATTTGCATGCGCGCATGTCGTTGCGGGCTTCCGGGCCGCCGATTTTTACCACAAGCGGCAGATCTTCGCCACAGAGTGCTTTCAAAAATGCAATTTCTTCAAACGTCATATCCTCCACTTCCGTCCCGCCTTTAAGCGCCGCAAGGCCAAATTCATAGTGCATCTTCCGCAGTTGTGTGTATAGATGTTCCATAGCTCCCTCCATGCGGGATGAAAATTACGCCCTGTTAGATGTATCGGCAGATTGTTATTAACCGCAAAGTACAATATCGTGCCCTCGCGCATACAATCATAAAAAAATTGCTTGAAATTGGCTTTAGATTCCAGTATATTTTCACGCAGTGAAAATATGCGAGGAGGCCGATGAACCAATCCCTGAAACACATTATCATTATATTCCTTTTCTCCACCTCTCTCTACTCTGAAGAAATTCATCTGACTGACGGGAATATACTGCGCGGCAGCGTAAAAGGCGCAAACCGGAGTAAACTTATTTATAAAGATGACAAGACGTTTCAGGTACTTGAAGTGCCTCTTGAAAGTGTTTTACGCATAGTCTTTACAGGCGGAATGGAGGTGGACCCCAACGCAAAACGCGATGACCGGATGTATAAAAAAGACGGCACGGTGCAACAATGCAAGGTGCTTCGCATTCAGGAAGATTCAGTATTTTTTCTGCGTGAAGACGACATCCTGCCGCGCTCGCACAGCCTTAGAGAAGTGGAAAAAATCGTACATGCGAATGGGAGCGCGCTTTCATTCGCCAATCCCGGCAAACTGCTTGAAACAAGCGAATCGCAAAAATCCGGGCAGAGTATTGAAGGGCAATATACCGCCCCGACCTATCATAAGGATGGAAAACCAAACTTTTTTATTCTCATCATAGGCGGCTTCGGCATCACAAAAAACAGCGATGTGCAGACATACGCAGAAGAAACAGCTGAAAGATATCGTACGCATCTCGAAAACACCTATACCCTGACGGGCTACAAGACCGAACCGGGGGTTTCCGATTATAATCCCGACATCAATATTGAACTCGAGGCACGACTTTTCTTTGATATTGGCATTGGAGTGGGGCTGGTGGGGGGACTTTCGTTTCCGATATATGAACCCATTGATATTGTAAATCCGGATGGCATGGGAGCGTTCCAGGTGGATCCAATTGGTCTTTTTCTCTATGCCTTTCCTGCTGTATACTATAAATATTATTTTTCTTCGTATAATGCCATTCTATTTTATGTGCTTGGCGGCGCAGGAGCAGGAATTTGCCAGGGAAGAGTCAAATATACCATCAGAGAAGGATACAGCAACAACAACCTCGGACTGCCCGATGCATCCCGTTTTGAAAACGATTTCAGCGGAAAGACAATTATATACATGGGATCACTGGAACTCGGTGCAGAGGAAAGCAATGTTGCTCTATTTCTTGGAATAAAATTCCGACATGCGGTAATCGAAAAGCTCACCGGCGGCAACACCGGCATGCGGCTCAACAATGGAAGCAATGCCCACCTTACACTCAACGGTGCGTTCATCTATGCCGGCATCGGCCTTTTTATTTGATACACACTCACGTGTTGTTGTTATTGCGCGATCGCACCGTATATTTCGATCACTTTATCACGATCTCCCTTGCTTAAATACGTAGGCCACTTTTCGTTGAAATTTGGATCATTAATTGTATATGTCGGTGTCATTACATTTATTCCCCCTGCGCTCTGGGAATAGTGCATCACCGAGCGATAATCGTAGGGATACGATTCCTCGTCGTAAAGGGTATTTTCGAGCAGTTGATACTGGCTCACCGCTTCGGGCTGGATATTGTTCCAGTGAACGGTTATGTACAAATCGCGATCCACCCTTTGATGCTCATGGGTAAGTCCAAGCACATGCCCCAGTTCGTGCGTTGCCTGCCGCTGAGAAGCACACGTCGTGAGGTACATCCGGGCATTTTTCACATATCCGAGGGTTGAAGCGGTTTTATCGGATTTTATGATTCGAACCACGTAATCACCGGCTTCAGGTTTTTCTATAAAACTGATGCGTGCGGAGGACGACCATTCCTGCATGGCGCGCTTCACAGAGATAATCGAATATCGATCATCTTCGTTATTCACGTCGAACCCTTCGAAGCAATAGTACACCTCTCCATCCGGCCAGGGAGCAACGTCCACCACAGATATCTGTTCCTCAAAACCCTCAAGGGACTGCTCATAACACCCGCCAAAAATGCCCAGAAGACTGAACAGCACAACCCATACCGTTATTTCTCTCTTCAACCGCATACTCAACCACCTCACAGCAGCTTCCTTTTTTTGTCTCAATGAACAAGTGTTCGTTCTATCTATAATATACGAACGTTCGTTCAAAACGTCAAGTACTTTTTCGAAAATTTTATTATTTTATTCATAACCATTATATCCATCGAATACGATTTAATTAATTTCCATCCAAAGATAAAATAAGCACACCCGTGTTTGTTTTCAACAAACCCTGTATTTTTTTCTGTTAAAAAGAATTTTTTTTATTACATCCTCACGAGATTCGTTAAAGATGAATATTGTTCTCAGGAGGATTATTACATTACAATGAGTGTTATTTGTCTCTACAATTTCGAACTACATGAGGCGGCAATTAAAACACGTTTACAGCGGATAAAGAAAATTGGATTTTGATGATTTATTTTTTATTCATAATCACATTCCGCATTGCGGCGATATGCTCCGGCGTTGTGCCGCAGCAGCCGCCGATGATTGAAACGCCGGATTCAATCAATTCAGGAACCTTTGCGGCAAAAAACTGTGGGCTTTCCGGATACCATATCTTCCCTTCTTTTCTCTCAGGAAGTCCTGCATTGGGCTGTATGATGAGCGGCAACTTTGTATGGGTACAAAATTCCCGTGCAATGCGTATCATCTGCTCCATGCCATTGCCGCAATTTGATCCAATGATATCGGCACCATGATTTTCAAGTTCCTTTGCCGCATGCGCGATGCTCGTTCCCATAATGGTGAAAAATCCTTTTGCGGTTGGCTCAAAGGTCATGGTAACCATTACCGGAATGGCCGGTGCAGCTTTTTTTGCCGCATCAAGCGCAAGCAATGCCTCGACAATATCGGTCATCGTTTCTATGCAAATGGCATCGATACCGGTTTCCGTTAGGGCGGTTATCTGTTCGAGAAAGCCATCCATTACCACCTCATGCTCCGTATCGCCATAGGGCTTTAAAATACAGCCCGATGGCCCCACCGAAGCAGACACAAGCACCGTATTTCCCGCCGCTTTTCGCGCGGCTTTGACCCCTGCCTGGTTAATTTCACGCGTTTTATCGGCGAGATTGCTCCTTGCAAGTTTCAGCGGCGAGGCACCGAAAGTGTTCGTCTGCACAATATCTGCACCGGCTTCAATATACCGCTTCGCTATTTCTTCAAGAATCTCAGGGCGATGGACATTAATTGTTTCCGGCGCCTTTCCGCTTTCAAGCCCATGCTCCATGAGCATGGTGCCCATCGCACCATCGGACAGCAAAATTTCTCCCTTTCGTATTCGTTCAAGCAACGCACTCATGGGACATTCCTTTTTTTCAATGAGCAATCTGTAAAAGCTTCTTCACCGTGGCAACAGAATTGGCTGCATCGAAGCAATACGCATCTGCGCCAATTTCTCGGCAAAATTCTTCGTTCACCGGCGCCCCTCCTATGATCACTTTTATCTTTCCGATAAGCCCTCTTTCCTTGAGAATCGTTATCACCCTGCCCATGCCCGGCATGGTGGTGGTCAAAAGTGCCGACATACCAATCACCCCCGCACCGTGCGCAACCGCTTCATCAACAAAGCGTTCAGGCGCCACATCAGTCCCGATATCGATCACTTCAAAGCCCGCACCTTCCAGCATAATGCCCACAAGATTTTTCCCAATATCGTGCAGATCGCCCTGCACCGAGCCAATAACGACTCTGCCGAGCAACGGCATTTCCCCCTTCACAAAAAGCGGCCGTATTTTCGCAAGCGCCGCATACATTGCCTTTGCCGCCAGAAGCACCTCGGGAAGAAAAATATCGTGAGAGCGGAAACGTTCACCCACCACATTCATCCCCGCGATGAGCGCTTCATCGAGCACGGTTTTTGCGTCAATGCCTTCGACTACGGCCCTGTCTGCAAATTGTGCCGCTTTGCTTTCATCGCCCTCAATGATACTCTGCTTTAAGCCTTCAAGCACCTGCATCACTTCCCCCCGAGGCTTCTGATTCGCGCCCGGCATGACTTATGCGTGCACGCGTTGCAGAAGCTGAAATTGTTCTTAAAAAAGTGTATTTTTTTTTCTCCCGAAATAATTACACCGGAAATCGATTTCTCAGGGCTCATGAGGAAACTCTCATTGAGCTTTATGCCGATTTGTGAAGCCTGTAAAAACTCAAGCAATTTTTTCTGCCCGCTTACATGCCATCCGCAATAGCCCGGGCTGTAGCGAAGCACCGCATCGCCATCGGCAAACTTCCCTTCTCTCCGTAAGTCTGCAACACATCTGCGGGTGAGCTCTTCTGCCGCGGCTTCCGTTCCCTCTGAAGCAACCACATCGAGCATATAGCCGAGCGCCACATCCTTTTCGTCGAAAAGCCTTTTAATTTCTTCGGTAATTTTGCTTCCCGAAGTCAGCGCAAAAAGCATCAGCGCGCGGGCTTTCGGCGCAATGAGCTCCACCACGGAAGGGACATCGTTTTCCCCCTCCCCTCCATAGATTTCCATAAATTGCGCAATAGTTACTTCTGCAATGAGCGCCGCACAATCAGCCGCTTCGCGGTATATTGAAAGCGCTCTTTCAAAGAGCGTTTCAACCGTCCTGGTGATTCTGGTCTTCTCAGTCATCCCCTGGCCGCGAAATACCGCATCGCGGTCGATATCCAGGTTGGAGGTTTCAATATTTACGAGGCGCATCATTCCTCCCGCTCTGGAAGCGCATCCATGCCGAATTTTTTCGCTTCAGTTTCCATGAGGGAAATAATCTCCCGAACCTTTTCGGCCGCAAGCGCCGTGGGAGTATACTCCATGAGGAGACGTTGCACTTCTTCGTGTGCGCGCGCTTTGAGCGTTTTTTCACCTTCATCCTTCCATCGCGCGCGGTTTGCGCGATCAATAACTTTTCCCGGAAAATAAATCTCTTCTTTCAAATACCTGCGCGTATGCTTTGAAATGAGAAGGTGCTTTTCCGCAAGGAGCTCCTCAAAAATAGGCATTGAGGGAAAATCCTCTTTAGGCTCAATTCCTTTTACAATTCGAAGCGCCATTCCGCAGATTTCATTGTCGAGGACCAGCTTTTCAAGGCTCTGCGCGCTTTCAAAATCAAGCATGCCGGGGCCGGAGATGCTGTTGATGCCGGAAAGCACGGCAAGCGTCGCTCCCATGGCCGTTTCAAGCCCCGCCTGCGCATCGAGCATCTTCGCATCGCTGAATGCTATGTAGGCCTGCGTGGGCATCGAAAGGCGCTTGCCGATTTCATTATAGGCACAATCGATCATCTCGGTTTCAACCGCACCCATCGGCGTGGTCTCATAGCGTACATCGAATATCGCCGGCGAGCCGCCGTAGAGCATGGGAGTGCCTGGATTTGCAAGCTGGCCAATGACCACACCGCTTAAGGTTTCCGCAGTGTGCTGCACGAGAGTCCCCACCATCGTTACCGGCGCCATAAACCCCGAAAGCGGCATGGCGATGAACTCGACCGGGATGCGGTACTTTGCGCAATCCAGTAGATTTTCGCATGTGGTTTCACTCCATTTAAGCGGAGAGGTGGGGCAACAGGAAAATATGGTCAGAGGTTTTTCCGCAAGCGCTTTCTCATCGCCGCGCACGACAACCTGCATATCTTTCATCACTTCAAAAGACTCGATGGTGAATGCGCCGGTGACCACCGGCTTTTCGCAATAGAGCAGGCTTAAAAAAAGCCGATAGCTATCTGAAATTTTCTCGTGCACATCGAATGGAATGAATGCGGTGCTGGTGGCCTGAATGAATCGCATCCCTCTCATTATCTTTGAAAATTCAATAAAATCTTTCGTCGAAGGCTTGCGAAGCGAATCGGTGTGGTAATCTAAAATATGTATTGCGGCAGAGCCCGGAGTGAAATGCACATTGCAGCCAGAATAATCGCATGCCTCATTTCCATGCACATCGAACAACGTAAATGACGACGGGACCGAAGAAAGCGCACGATCAATGAGAGAGCCGGGAATATACACCCTGCCTTTCACCGCATCAACGCGCGCCCCGTGCGAGGCAAGAAGCTCAATCGCCCGACGATTGTGAATCTCCACGCCAAGCTCGCAGAGAATTTCGCGCGCTTCATCGATAATGCGATCGATGAGTTCTATGGTCATAAATCGAAGAGTGGGTCGCATACTCACCCCTTTCAAATTGATATAATACCAGAAGCGGAGAGTACTATGCACGCAGAGGCGTGAATTGGCAAGCACATAATTTTTCATTTAGTTACAGATTTTAAAATTCCACGCAGAGGGTAAGAAAAAAGGGAGGGGAGGAATCGATTTTCATTATGTCTGCTGTGAGGAATTGCTCAACGCTTGTTAAATTGTATTTTCCCTCTCCACCCCATGAAAAAAACCGCGTGCTCACACGGTGATGTTTTCGCATAAGTGCGGTTTTTAAAATTGCCTTTCACGCGATGTTATCATCGTAACGTCGAAAGGCTGTGAACTGGAAGTGTTGAAAGTTGCGTTAACGATGTATCATTAATGTTAAGTTTATACAAACCATTTTTCCCTTCTGAATTCTTCGCCATCCCTATTATCAGGGTAGAAGAATCAAAGACAGCAAGTGACATAATAGAAGACGTACCTATTGCGTTAAAATTATAAAATAGATCACAAGATTCGGTGGAGAAATTCATTTTCATCACTTCTAAATGTGTTGAATACATACCTCCTGCAAAAATGTTACTATTGTCCACTACCGCGAAGCTGTGAAATGATCCTTCAGAGGTAGGAACAACTTTTTTCGAATCGCTCCTTAGTATTTCTAAATTGTGTCCCGTATAGAACATACCCGCATATCTGTCATGGAAAAAGCGGTTATCATAAACCGGAATAGTTATGACAGGTGTGCTCGTATCATTAATTCTAAAATATTGAGTATTAGTATTAATACTCGCAATATACGCACCGGTATGATCGCTCGCTTTGAAAAGCGAAGCAAAAATCCCTGGCGATGATGAATAATCATACTTCACTATCCACCGCGGACTTTGGGTTGCATCAAAGCGGTAAACAATTTTCTCAACCATCGTCACCGTATCACCATTGTCTTCTGCAAATCCGAGTGGGGCAGATGTAAAAACATCATCCATCACAGAGGGCCACTCATCATGCACCGCATGTATCGCCTTTCCTTGTGTCACAAACGTCCAGCCTCGTGGGTCAAGATACACAATTCCTGAAGGGGCGCCTAAATGCACCTCTCTCGATTTTATTATACTATTTCCCTCGCTCAGTAACACTTTCGTGGACCCTCCTTCTTCTACCAGCGCAGCGATGCGATAAGGAGTTGTCTCATATTGACTTTCTTCATAGGCGGTTTTCGCTATTTGATATAGTTCTTCCCGGCAGGCATATACAGGAAGCAATGCCGCAATCGCAAGGCATAGTAACACAGGAAATGCGAAAGAATAGACGAAATACTGCTTTCCAAATATCTTTCTCATGAGATTCCCCCTCTTACCTGTATTAATTGCATACTATACTATACCACCCCGACAGGGGAAAGTGCAAAAATTTTTATAGCCCAAGCTCTTCCGCGCGCTCCTTCATGGCCTCAAGACCGAGTGCGATAAATTCTTCAAGGGGAATGCCGGCTTTCTCGCATTCCATGATTATGTCGCGATTGACACTGCGCGCAAAGGCCTTTTCTTTCATGCGCTTAATAACCGAAGAAGACTTCACGCCTGCTATTTTTTTTTCCGGATACACAAGCGTGGTGGCGATGATAAGTCCGGTGAGCGTTTCGCCAGAGGCAAGGGCATGCTGAAACTTCGTGCTTCGCATCTCACCTGGCCAGGCTTTTTCATTGTGCAGTCGTATTGCCTCAATAATCTCATCATCGATGCCTGCTTCTCGAAGAATGCGTACGGCCTCTTTCGTGTGAATGCGCAAATCCGCGCTGGTAATTTCCACGTCAGTATCGTGCAAAAGACCTGCCAGTCCCCAGCGATTTTCATCCTCGCCGAGCCTTTTCGCAAGCGCGCGCATCACCATCTCAGAGGCAATGCAGTGCTTTATCATATTTTCGTTTCGCACGTATTTTCGCAAAAGCGCAATCGCCTGTTCCCTTTCCATGGTCATTTTCCCTTCCCCGTTGTCCTCTGCCTCTTTTTCAAATTCTTTTTTGTAAGCTCATAATACACCACCACATACTCATCGTATACCACAAACTTTTTCGCAAGTCCGCATCGTACCGGATCAACGGTATCGTTGAAAATATCTCGCGCAATCATCTGCGCATTAAGGAGCGCCGCTTCTCTCGCGGTTTCTCTCCTCTGCAGTCCTTCTGCTCCTTCTTTCGGAAAGCCCTTACAGACGATGAGATATGTATTGCTCCCCCGAAAGCCCTTTCGAATCACAATATTTCTCTTTGAAGCATCATCACCGTATGCGATGAAAGATGCACCAAGAATTACTAAAACTCCCGCCAGTATTCGTTTCACCAGTTTCCTCCTGTATTTTCCTGTGCCCTCCATAACATGATATGAAATAACTCGATTGTCAGGAATCTGGACTTTGAGCACCATACACATGTGCGAACGGCAACACCCTTACTTTTGTCCATTTGAATGTCCAACAGGACAAACAAAGCACATCAATGTATCGTCTCGCCGCGGTCTGGAAAATAATGTTTGCGCGCCCATTCGAGCTTCTTCTTCTCCTCTGCAGTGAGTGAACTCATCCCCTGACGGGCGATCTTCTCGAGGAGGGTATCGATGATCTTCTTGGCTTCGTTGCGCTGCGCAATGCGTTTTTTTGTTTGCGCAAGTTTTCTCTTATGCAATATCTGCGCTATGATGCCGGGACGCGCTTTTGGCCTCTCGCTTCGCCCCATAACAAATCGTAAATACAAAAATCCTGTGAGGATTCCTCCCAGATGTCCAATATGGCTTACATTGCCTCCCACCCCTGCAGCCATGTTGAGGGATCCAAAAAACTCCACAAGCCCGAAGAAAATTACCAGATATTTCATCTTCACCGGCAAAACAAACCAGAGGAGCACTTCTCTGTTCGGCCAGGTAAGCCCGTATGCAAGAAGCACCGCATACAGCGCACCCGAGGCGCCCATGGTGAGAGGGCTTACTCCATAATTTTCATAAATAATTACATTCATAAAGGCAATACAGATACCTGCGCCAATCCCCGAAAAAACATAGAATCGAAGAAAGTCCCGGCTTCCCCACTGCTCTTCCAGATCACCCGAAAACATCCATAATCCGAAAAGATTCATAAGGATGTGAAAAAAATCGACATGGAGGAACATGTAGGTGAAAAGCTGCCATATTTTCAGCTGGTGCGCCAGTCCCTCATGGCTTAAACTGAAAGCCTGTATCACAGCGCGGGCGGTGGAAGCCGAAACAAGTGAAAGCACCGTCACGAAAAAGAACACCGCGCCGTTCGCAATCATTATACGCACAACCATTGGGGTGAGCGGGCCGCCGAAGCGGATGCTTCTCGTCATCATGAGACAAACTCCAAAATGGGGATCGGCACATTGCACACAACTTTATTATTAACCCTGCCGTAAAATGTCAACTATTGATACAGTAAAATTGCTTTCCCTGTATGTATTCTCTATTTTCTCTATTCTCCAAGGTCTTTTCTGATGCGGTTAAATTCGTCTTCGTTATCTAAAAAGATCTTGAAAAGAAGGGGGTCGTACCGCCACGCTTCGTCTTTCATAACCGCAATCGCGCGCTCATGGGAATACGGTTCCTTGTATGGCCGTTTGGTGGTAAGCGCATCGTACACATCGCCGATCGAGACGATGCGTGCCGAAAGAGGAATCTCAGTTCCCTTCAAGCCTTTGGGATATCCCAGCCCATCCCATCGCTCGTGATGATAGAGCGTGATATCCAATGCCATTCGCAGGAAGGAATCGTCCCCCAGCTCTTCCGAAGCTGTTTTAAGCGCATTATAACCGATCACCGTGTGTCCTTTAATGATCTCAAATTCCTCCTGCGTCAGCGGCCCCGGCTTCATGAGGATGTTGTCGGGAATACCGACTTTGCCAATATCGTGGAGAATTGAAGAATCGTACAGATCGCGCAGATACTGATTGCTGATCTCGCTCTCGTGGCCGGAATATTTGAGAATCTGCGCAATGAGAACGCTGTATTTGCGAATGCGCTCAAGATGTGCGCCAGTATCCACATCGCGCGCTTCGGCCAATTTTGAGAGCGCAAAAATGGTTGTTTTCTGCGTCTTCAAAAGCTCGAAAGAGCGGAGTTTCACCAGATGTTCCAGGTTTTTCGTATGCATCTCAAGCTCTTCCAGAAGTTCCGCGCGCTGGACGCTGAGCGCAATCTGGCCGCTTAATGAGCGCAAAAAGAAAAGGTGCTCTTCTTTGAAAAAATACGGCGTGACGGACGCAAAAAGCAAAAACCCTCTCGTCCTGTTTTCTATGATGAGCGGCAGGGCAAGTGTCGATCGCATTCCTTCTTCGAGAAGAACCCGTGAAGTTTTTGACTTAGGATTTTTTTCAATATACTGCGCCAGATCGTCAATTCGCATACACTCCCTAAATTCAGCAACCCACCCCAGGGAGGAATCTTCGAGTGGGAAAGAATCTCCAGGCCGAAGAAGCGTCTCTTTATCCGATTCAACCATCTTGGTAACAACCCGCCCGGACATCTCGTCGATGAGCGCAAGGGCAAATCGGTTAAAAGGTATGATTCTTCGCAGAGTTCTGCCGAGGTTTTGAAATATCTGCTCAAGTTCCATACCGCTATTGAGCATGGAAATCACATTGTTGATCTGCGTGAGCTGTTCGACGAAATTGTTCCGCTCATCGTTGAGCTTCTTCACCGCAATTGCCTTCTCCACTGCGTGCTGGAGAATTGCAAAATCCATAATCGGCTTGGTAATAAAATCCGAAGCTCCTGTCTTGAGGGCATGGATAATATCGTCGTCGGTGCTGTAGCCGGTAAGCACCAGCTTCGGTATTTCCGGATACCGTTCCGCCATTATTTGTAGCAATGCCCTTCCGTCCATATTCGGCATTTTAAGATCGGTGATTACCAGATCAAAAGGTTCTTCTTCCAGCTTTTCGAGGGCAGTGCTTCCGTCCTGCGCGCTGTCTACGGCATAGCCGATCCCGGAAAGATAATTGATAAGAACCTGCCGAACACCCGGCTCGTCGTCGACCACCAACACCCGTACATGATTCTCATTTAATGGCATGATTTCCGTCCGCAATTACTGTGTGCCCCTCACTTCCTCGCATTGTCAAAGGCGACATTGTGATATCAGGAGCAAACTGGGAAAAATACACATCTGATTATATTATATATCACACAATGTTTTTGCCATCAAAAAAAGATATTGTTACATGACTTTATTTTTCTGGTAAAACGCATACAGGGCTTCGCCAATTGCAAGTCCCGCGTTGATAAATTCGGGCCCATAGGTTTTTCCTGTTTTGGTTCTGAATGTTGATTTTATTTTCTCAACTCCTTCCATTCCCTTTTCATACCGGCTCATAATTATCGATATCCCCACTCCCATGCTCTCCGCCATATCCCATATCGTATAGATAAAATTATCCGGCCCCCATCGGAATTTATCCGCGTCATACAGCGCATCGGAACATAGCATGAAATCTGCATCATCCGTGTGTTCAGGTTCTTTGAACGCCTCATGATTCCGGATCGCAAAAGCGGCCATTTTCGACAGGCGCTCACTGCACCTTCCTTTCAAAAGCGCAAGCGCCTCCTCTGCCCCCTTTTTCGGATGGTCTTTTTCATCGCGCCGAATATCGTGAAGATACCCGGCGACCAGCGCTGCTTCCGCCACATGTTCGGCGCGCTCACGCTCACTGCATTCCGCATATACAATCGCCGCCGATTCGATTGCCACCCGCTGTGCATGAGCAAACCCATGCCCCAGAGCGCCCGAACGCCCTCTCATATAGGTGCATGCAAATACTGCAGTGGAAGATTCAACTGCCTGCTTCTCCGCACTGGCGATTTTATTTTTCATTTCTTCATAAAAAAGAAGCGGGCGCATCGCACTATACAGTTCTTTCGCCTTTTTACGATAGGCGATAAAAGGCGATATCGCATCAGAGGAGGACGTCATTTCTCCCGACCACTTTATTGAGAGGATATTCGATAATGCCGTCGGCGCCTTTCTCGATAAGCCGCGGAATAAGATCGCGCGCCACCGAAGAGGGTATGACGGTTTCGACCGAAAACCATGCCGCATTGAAAAGCTTTGCAACTGTTGGCGAGGTGAGCGATGGTAATTCCTTAACCACCTCGTTGAGCTTTTCTTCGGGAACATTCATTTTAAGGCCCACAAGATTGTCAGCATTGAGCGCACCTCTGAGCATGAGCGCAATTTTCCGGATTTTTGCTTTTTTCCACGGATCCTGGAGGCTGTTTTTATTCGCAATGAGTTTGGTATTGCTTTCAAGGAGGGTATGTATTATTTTAAGCCCGTGCGCCTTGATGGTGGAACCGGTTTCGGTCACTTCTACAATCGCATCGACAAGCCCTTCCACCGCTTTTGCCTCTGTCGCTCCCCAGGAAAAATCAATCGTCACCGGAATATTCCGCGCTTCAAAATACCGACGGGTAAAATTGACAAGCTCCGTCGATATCGATTTCCCCGCACAGTCCTCAATCGTGGTAATTTCGGATTGTTCTGGAACGGCAAGCACCCAGCGCGCCTTCTGCGTACTGATTTTCGAATAGATAAGATCCGCGACAATTTCCACATCGGCATTGTTTTCAAGAATCCAATCAAGGCCGGTGAGCCCCATATCCAGCACTCCGCTTTCTACATAGTGCGCCATCTCCTGCGCCCGAACGAGCGCACAGGTGATTTCACTGTCGTTGATGGAGGGGAAATAATTTCTCGAAGACACCGTGATCTTCCATCCCGCCTTCTGGAAAAGCTCGATTGTCGCATTCTCGAGGCTTCCTTTCGGAATGCCGATTTTCAATACTTTTTCTTTCATAGCACTTTGCGGTAAACCCTCTCAGATTTTCTTGATTTGCAATTACACCTGTATTGCGCTGAAATACAATCTGAAAATGTTTATTGTTTTTTCACCCCATCAATTTTCAATGCATCTCCGTCAAGGACGCGATAGAAGCACGATCGGTACCCCGTATGGCAGGCGACATCTCCCACCTGATTCACTTTCACCAGCACGCAATCGTTATCGCAATCAATGCGTATTTCCTTAACCTCCTGTATATTGCCGGAAGTCTCGCCCTTTTTCCATAGCTGGTTTCTTGAGCGGCTCCAGTAGTGTGCAATGCCGGTCTTCACGGTGAGTTCCCATGCCTCTTTATTCATAAAAGCGACCATCAACACCTCGCCTGTTCGATAGTCCTGTGCAATTGCCGGCACAAGGCCGCCCATTTTATCAAAATCGAGCTCTATCATCCGCATTCCCCTTTTCTCATCACTTTCTCTTAAAAATATACACCGTACAGAAGGACACACTTCGCACGCGCGCCATATCGTCAATCCAATTATGTGAATTATCTTTCGTCAGTCACGGCTCCTCGAAAATGTTCGTACAGTAAAAATCATAAAGACCACCACTACAAGAAAACTCAGGGCGATGGTCACCACGTAGATTATATCGAGCCGCCGGATAATCAACACGCGGGAGTGGGACTTTGCAAGAAGATCATCAAGCTGGAGCTCTATTTCCCGCCTGGTATGCCTCACTTCGCGCATCGACATCACATGCACGAGCTGCCGATACAGATTTCGTGCATCGGCCAGCTTTGCAAGAATATCGCGAGATTCCGCATTTTTAGAGATTAAATAATCGGCATTGCGCTGCACGTCATCGAGTTTTTTTTCTATGGATTCAAGCGATACAATAGTTTTTTCCACCTCCCCTTCCGGATGGCAGGTAGTGCACATTTGCGGATTGATAAACTTCACCCGGGGGCGCACAACTTCATGCGCACCATGACAATCCACACAGCCCGGCTTTCCTTTCTTCAACAACATATCATAGTGTGGGCCCGAGGTAAAAAGTCCCACAGCAGAAAAATGGCATCCCCCTCTCCCGCAGAGGCTCACCGCATTGTATTTGCCGCCTTTCCCCGCGAAGAAATACCGCGCATCTTTCGCCGCTTTTTTATCGTTCAGATCGGGATTGCCGCCGTGGCAGATATTACAATTATCGTCACTCTTCGCATGTATGCTTTTTTTCCATTCCGAAACGGCAATTCCCGATACCCCGGCAAGCGTCTGATGGCATTGAAGGCAGTAATCGGCTTTCTGGGCTTTCATGGCCGGCGGAAGAGTTCCCTGCGCAAAGAGGGATGGAACAGGTAGTACAAAAACAAGAGACAGGGCGGCAATTGCAGTAAATTTCAAGTTCATCATCACCCCCCACTTCCGATATGGCAAACGCTGCTATTTACGTATCTCACAGTTACATCACTCACCGATGCGATGCCCGCCCTTGGGCTTCCCCTGCGATCTTTTCGCATTACATGCTCCGTGTATGCGGGATTCTGCATTGATGTAGCTAATCAAGGTTCAGGCCAAATCCGCGCAAAATCAGCACTGCCACAAACAAAGTACAATTCGTGTACACCCCGGCCAGATAATCGTCAATCATAATACCAAAACCGCCTTCTTTTTCCTCAAATCTGCGGATCGGCGGTGGCTTTATCATATCGTACATCCTGAAAAGAAAAAAAGCGGCAATTGCGATCTTCCAGTTAAACGGCCAGAAGAGCACCGATATCCAGTATCCGAGCACTTCATCCAGCACCACCTGGGGTGGATCCTTTTTTTTAAAAAACGCTTCTCCCGCATCGCCGAGTTTCACCGCGGGCCATGCCAGCAGCGCTATGAGCACAGCATTGGCGATCCAGACAAAATCGCCAAAGAGTCGGTATTCAAGAAAATATATCGCCATTGCCAGCACCGTCCCTGCGGTGCCCGGCCCCACCGGAAAATATCCCACATACAGTGCGGTAAAGAAAAGCTCCTTCCACCACATTAGCTCTTTCCTCCAGGACGATACGGGGGAATCAGCACCCGCCAGTTTGTGAAGAGATATCTGATGCCAGAGAGCGCGGTGAGAAGTGTGACAAACGCCATTAGAAGAAACGGCCCCGCAATAAGATACCGGTATGGATTGTCCGATAATAGGATATCGCCAACAATTTGAAATTTCAAAGGCCCTTCAACAGGGAAACTGTGTCTCACCACGATCCATGAGCGCTGCACAATAAACACCATGATGATAATGATGATCGATATCATCTGAAAGGCGGTTTTTACCTTTCCGAACCTGCTTGTTCTGAGCACGGTGCCCTTTTTGATCGCAAGATATCGCATTACAGTAATCAGAATGTCGCGCGCAACAATGACCAGCACCATCCAGAACGGAATGAGGGGATCCAGGAAAAGAAGCGCAATAAACGCTGATATCACCAGGAATTTATCCGCCAGGGGGTCTAAAAAACGGCCCAATTCCGTTTCCTGATTCAAATGCCGTGCACTCCACCCGTCGATGAGGTCGGTGAGCGATGCAAGGCAGAATACCACCAGAGCCCAGAACATCGTCGTGGATGTCCTCAAAAAAAGCAGATACAGAAAAAGCGGTATGAGAACAATACGAAGCGCGGAAAACAGATTGGGCACATTCAGCAGTATATCTCTTGTTAGTTTCATTAATTTCCTCTAAACGGAAGGATTAATCTGAAACGCCATAGAGATCATATTCTGCGGCGCCCGTCACTTCCGCTTTTACAATACTGTGTAATTCGACGCGCTTCGCGGTCAAGAAAAAAATGCCATCGACTTCGGGTGCGTCAAACTCGCTTCTTCCAATCCAGCGATCTTTCTTCAGTCTTTCCTCAACGAGCACATCAACCCGCATCCCTATCATACTGCGCAGTATTTCTTCGGATATTTTCTTTTGCACTGAAAGCAGGCGCTTGTACCGCATACGCTTTACTCTGCCCGGCACTGGATTCTTCAAATGAAAAGCGCGGGTTCCCTCCTCGGGCGAAAACATAAACGCACCAGCTCTTTCCAGGCGTGCCGCTTTGATGAAATCAATAAGGGTGCTGAAATCATCATCGGTTTCTCCCGGAAATCCGACCATGAACGTCGAGCGAATATGAATTCCGTCGATCGCGTTGCGAAGTTTCTCTACCATGCGCAAATATGTTTCGGGTGAACCTCTCCTTCCCATTGCGCGCAATATTTTCGGCGAAGCATGCTGAAACGGAAGATCGAGATATCTGCATATTCTGCGTTCGGATGCAATAAGATCAATCATTTCTTCATCTATATGATCAGGATGACAATACATCAGCCTGATCCATGGCACTGCACTTTTTTTGCATATCCTTCTTACCAATCCCGCCAGCGACGTACTCCCGTGTCGGTACGCCGCAACATCCTGCGCCACAAGAATAAGCTCTCTTACATTGCGGCTTTCTGCCTCGCTCACATCCCGTAAAATCTTCTCAGGCGAAAAATGCCGTGCTTCACCTCTGATCAGCGGAATTGCACAATAACTGCAGTTGTTCGAACATCCCTCGGAAATTTTTATATAGGCGAAAGGCGGCATACCGCCAAGGGGCACCTGTCTGAAATGCGATTTTCGCATGCGAATGCCGAATGTGCGGCACATTTCGGGCAGCAATTTTTCGTCAATGAGACCGTATAAAAAATCGATTTCCGGTATTCCCTTGCGGAGTTCACGCGCATATCGCTTCGACAGGCATCCTGCCACAACAAGCTTCGGAGAAAATCCCGTAACGTTTCGACGGCGAAGGGCAATTGCGTCAAGAATCGCATCGATCGACTCTTTCTTCGCTTCTTCAATAAATCCGCAGGTATTGATGACGATAATGTCTGCTTCCTCGGCGCTTTCAGCCAGAGGAAAATCAGCACCGCGAAAAGATCCGTTTAGCTTCTCCGCATCGACCTGATTTTTTGCACAGCCGAGAGAAACGATGTAATAGGAAAGTTCTTCAGGAGAAAACAATGCTTACCAGTCTTTCACCACAATGTGCCAGAGATTTGGTTTGCCGGGATCTTTCTTCCATGTTATTACCTTGTTTGCAACCTGACCCGGACCTCCCCAGTTGTGCTCGACGTTGTTGATTTTTATTTTCACGCCCCCGGCGTTCCCTATGCGCACCTGCGCATGGCTGTTGGCTTCAAAACGCTCATTCACTCCCGCGGGCACCATCCCGCGGCGTTTCATCATGCCGTCTAAATACACTTCGACAAAGGATTTCTGGAGAAACTGCATTTCCAGCACTATTGAAAGGTTCTTCTCGTCCCGGGCGATGATGGAAGAACCCTGTTGAGTTTGTTCCACCTTTTGAGGGGCATCGGCCTGCGCGGGAACCGTCTCTGCAGATTCGGTCTGTTTGCCGAGCTTGACTTTGATGTTTGCGCTGTTTTCCGCAAGCGCTTTGAGCGTAAACTCGACTTCCCTCGGACACCCCTTAATGACCACATTTTTCGGCTGACTCATCGCGATGGTTTCCATTGTGTTGCCGGGAGAAATTTCAATAACCGCCGATTCGCCCTTCTTGATGCTTCTGAGAATGAACATCGCTTCACGCTGATCCACCGTAAAGAACACGCCTTCATTTATGGAAACAATCGCATTACCCGCGTCGTTTTGCAGCACCAGCTTGTGATAATTCCCGAGCGTCAACTTTTTGTCACCCGGCTGGTCCTTCAGCGCGGAGAGGTTGTCGCTTTCGCCCACATCCACTCGCGATGAAAAGATCATGTTCGCAAACATGATGACTAAAAAAAATCCGAGGGCTGCAGCAGCGATATAAAAGTAATTGCGATACCTGTCAAAAAAGGACATGATGTTTGAAAAAATTGGAGAACGGGTGGGTCTGGTGAGTTCCTCAATCGGTGTCGCGCTTTCTCCTATTTTATAGCCCTTGTAGAGCTGGATTATTTCTTCCGCATTGAGCTTCAAAAATTCCGCATAGGAACGAAGAAATCCGATCACGTGAGTCTCGCTGGGAAGCTTATCGAACTCCTCATCCTCAAGCGCTTCCAGATACCGCAACGGAATATTAGTTTCCCTGGCAATATCCTTGCGGGTAAGCCTTCTTGCTTCACGTGCAGCAATGAGTTTTTCACCTATGGTGGTCAATTCTGTTTACTCCTCACTCATCAATGGATTCACCACGACCTTCGCCTGAGCGGGTATATCGAACTTAAACAACCCGTTTGGAAGCGATACGTCGGTTCTAATATTCTTTAGTTCCAATTCCACTTTCTTGCCGATCGCGGTTTCACCTTCCGCCCTGGTGATAAGGAAATCTTCACTTATCCAGAGCTTGATCGTCCGAAATCCGCCGCGCTGTTCCTTCTGTTTCAAAAAGAGCGTGTATTTCTTCGTGCCGTCGGGCTGAAGCTCCGGCTGAGTCTTCGATGCGAATTTATAGTGATACTTCGAAAAAAGGCGTTTCAAACCGCTTTTTGTCCCCGTGTTGAAAATTCCCTCCGACTCCGCTTTCAGATCCTGCCGCACAACCGCGTTCATAGAGGGAATATGTATCCACATCTTCCTGCCATCGGAAACAATGCGGTATTGACGGCCGCCGAAGCAATCGATGAGCAGTTTATTCGCCGCTTTATATTTAACAGTCCCCCTTTGATGGGTCACCGCACCCAGCTTGTACGAGGTCATGGAAAAATCGGCCTGATAGGAATCAATTTCAGCAAAGCGTTTTTTCACTTTCTTCACGATATCCGTCACCGTAACGAAATTGAACAGGTCCGCACTGCTTTCTCCGGGAAGAAATACGCAGAATCCTGCCAGAAAGACGAATAATACTATGAAAATGCTTCTCTTCATTTCGGATACCATGGCGCTGCATGGAAAATCATACGTCAAAAATCCGCGCACAAGCTATTAAAACCCCGAAAAAAGTCAATACGAAAAAACGCGCCGGCACGAAGGAGTTTATTTTTCCTTCAGAATATGCAGTGCGTTATCAAGAGATTCAGGCGTTTTAAGCTTCGCAAGTCGTTCCGGTGACTCCTGAAAATTTTCAAGCGCATTGAAAAACCTATCGAGCACATCGCCGCTTTGGGTTGGTATAAGGAAAATATGGGTATGGGGAATACGCCTGCCCCTGGCATACATGCAAACAAATTCAGGATTCAATTTATCCATCATCCTTTTTGCCACCACCTGCGCGGCCGCAAAAAGGCTTGCGTTTTCCTCAGCGGTAAGTTCGTGCCACCATTGCACGTGGCGCTTCGGAATTGCAAGGCAGTGCCCCTCGGCATAGGGATGTATATCTAAAACCACCATCGAAAGCTCGTTTTCGTACACAATTCTTCCTGGGGCCTTACCGGCTACGATATCGCAAAACACGCAGTTGCTCATGCTATACCAACCTTTTTTCACCAACAGTAATAATATCGCGCGATATTTCCACCTGTGAGAACTTTCCGCCTTTCACCGAACCTACGTTTAATACTTTCGTGTTTTCTAAAAAACCAAAACCCTGCGCTTCGTGCACATGACCACAAAGGCATAGATCGACATCGCTATGCGATACTAAAAAATCACGAAGCGCCGTACTTCCGGCGTGTATGCACAAATGCGTCCGATCGCGGACTCCTTTCGGCGGAACATGGCTCACCACCACCTTCGATTTAGCCATTTGAATTTTTTTATAGCCGTTTTCGAGAAATGCAGTAATCTCATGCTCTTCATAATTGCTTCGTGTTTTTATGAGCGCGGGATTCGAGCCTCCCACTCCAAAAAAACCCACGCCTTTATACATCCGTCCAATACCATGCAGAGAATAATTACGCTCTTCCAGAAAAAGCCGCACCTCGTCCCGATCCATATTCCCATGAACTGCAAGAATATTGGCATTGTGTTTCTGCGCTGCATCAATTATGCGCTCTGCTTCATCTCTCCCGCCTTTTGCAGTAATATCGCCTGCAATTATAACCACATCCGATTCCCTCATCAGATTGGCAGTTTCATCAACGCACACGATATCGCCGTGTAGATCAGCAAGTACCAGCAGTTTCATTTCGACTCCATCAATATTTTTCTAAGATTGTTTTCCAACCAATCGATATGGATGCGCATCGCCTCACGCGCTTTTTCCGGACTGTGCTCCTGTATCGCATTGAGTATGGCAACATGCTGTTCATATATCGCCCATGAACTATCCGGCACCGATTGCAACTTCGTCCGACTGTATGGAAGCGCGCCGCGAAGCATCGATGATATCGACTTCATCAGATGCGCAAATATGGTGTTGTTGGTCGCATCGGCAAGGTCATTATAAAACTTCGCGTAAAGCCTTCCGCCCTCGCGTTTCTCCATAATATTGTTCGTGCCAAGCAATTCCACTTCGCGGAGGAAATTCAGAAGACCATCAATCTGCTCCTTTGTGGCCTTCGCCGCGGCAAGCGCCGCCGCTTCCGAATCTATAAGCCTTCGCACATACAAAAGCTCCCAGATTTTTTCATGATCCACCGAAATCATGTTTTCAATTGTCTGCGAGAGAGATCCGTCAAGTGCCGAGCGGATATACTTCCCCTTCCTGCCGTGCGATTCGATGAATCCTTTTGCCTCCAGAAGCTTCATCGCTTCTCTCAGGGAAATCCTGCTTATTCCAAAGCGACGCGTCATCTCGAGTTCTGACGGCAGCTTGTCGCCGGGCTTCAATACACCCTCAGTGATGAGCTTTACGATTTGATTGACCACCATATTCGGAATATGGGGAGCTTTTTCAATTTTATTAATAACAATATTCACCTTTGCGTCGGTCTTATCCATTGCGCACCTCGTTACAGTGGGCGAGCACACAATATTATCTTTAACATGCAAAAGAAATATAAATCCGCCCTGCGGCATCGTATGTGTATTTGCGCCGCCTGGAACATGTATTACAATAATACCATTGAATTGTCAATATAAATCCCACGATTCACATCTCCTTTTTTCACGGGGAAATCCTTTCAGAAAAAACATGGTTTTCCGATATATTCTCATAAGCGATAAAGAATATTAGGAGTTTTATTGATGAAACACGATTCAATTGACATGTATGTTGAAGCGCTCATACGCGCGGCCCGTTATGATGTATAGCGCGGCGTACCCAGAGAGCATGTGCTCTCATCTCTTTCGCGGGTCATCGATCGCGATCTCTTCATCCGACTGAGGGAGCGCTTTTAATATTCTTTCAATTATAAAATCGCTTAATTCTTTTCCGAGCATTTTGATGTTTTCTACAATTCTGCGATCATCCGAATGTTCGGAAGTATCGCTCACAATTTTAAAAAGATAACACCGCGCACCGAATTTTCTTGCGGCCCAAATCACCGCCGCGCCTTCCATATCGGCTAAATCTGCGATGAGCGAAAGCTCTCCTCTTTTCTTTTCATCCACCACAGGAACATCCTGCGTGGCAAGCAGTGCCGATGGAAAGTCGTCAAGCAGATCCGGCGCAATTCTCCGCATTCTTTTTGTAAGCACCGAAAGCGCATCGGGTTCAATAGCCTCCTGAATATGATACACGTTTCCAAATGCGCACTTATCATTCAGCGCACCCGCCGCGCCTGCATTGAGAAAGACGCGCAGGCCATATTTCTGTGCCAGATATCCGGTCGCAAGCGCGGCGTTTACCTTCCCGATTCCAGAAATAATCAATAGATGCTTCTCTTTCCCGAACACGCAAAACGGCTTTTCTTCCAATTGTGCAAGTTGCATGGCTTCGCACAGCGGCTTCGCCTCAAGCATGGTCGCCATGACGATGCCAATCATAACACACCTTTTTCCCGCGCCATCTTCTCAAGAGCTGATATCGCTTCAGTTCCTATATCGCCATGAGAACGGGTAAACTCATTTACATACAGGGAGATATGACGGGCGATGACCTCATCATCCATTTCCTGCGCCATCGCGCGAACGAATTCTCTTGACTCCCCGGGATGTTTGTGTGCATATTCAATCGATGCTTTCAAAATATCATTAATCCGTTGATAATGCTTTTCATAATCTTTTCGCAGCGCGATACATCCAAGCGGGATGGGAAGACCGGTCTGGAATTCCCACCACTCCCCCAGATCAACAATCT
This sequence comes from Leptospira biflexa, assembly GCA_020721925.1. Lineage (GTDB taxonomy): Bacteria > Spirochaetota > UBA4802 > UBA4802 > JAGODF01 > DYLV01. Next base: position 23,346 of record DYLV01000006.1, on the reverse strand, counting down.
TCTTAAGACCGTACGATTCGAAAACGAAACGCCCTTCATGGATAATAAGGCCTGCGGTGAACCTGCCTTCTTTTACTGCAGACATTATCTCATCGAAACGAAGCACAGCAACGCGGACGCCCGGATTCCACAGTCGGAGCAAAAGAAGCGCAGTGGTAAACTCGCCCGGCACCGCGATAATGCCGCGATCGATATCCGCACCGTCGCTGCGCGCCACCACAAGTGGCCCGCAACCAAATCCCAGCGCGCTTCCTGCATCAAGCATACGATAGCGTTCTTTGAGAAGGAGATAGGCGTGAAAAGAAAGTTTGGTCAATTCATATTTTCCCTCAAACGCCTTTTTGTTCAACTCTTCCACATCGGCCATATACGCCACAAATGTTAAATCGTACGTGTTTATTTTTCCATGCACCATCGCATCGAAGATGAAGGTATCGTTGGGACAGGTGGAAAACGCAGCGGTAATTGTAATCATAATCTAATGTACACACGCATGAGTTATTCATTCGTACAGGACAATACCACGAGGTATTGTACCGTCAAGATGATTTTAAGGACGCTTTTAAAAACAGCTTCTATCAGTAATGATAATGCTGAATCGATTGTGCAACGATTTCAACCAGACTTTGCACATATTCTTTTTTGTTTTGAAGAATACCATCTTCGATAGCAGGCACGGCGATGAGGATAATCGCTGCAGAAACAAAAACAACAGAAGCAATTCCGGCGGAAACGAATTTGATTCGAATTGATGCTTTTTTCCAGATTTTTTTCATCGTAAGTTTACACTATTATTTGCATAAGAAAACTGCTGGAACGGAACCTATAAAATCATATTGTATTAATTATTTATTTTTACACTCATGCCGTTTCTTAATGGTAAATTTTTTGTAAATAAAACTTAAATAATTATGACAATTATTTGTAAAATGTCGAAAAATAGCTCTGACAGGTGCGGTACGAACAGGCAATTTTTATGAAATTTCGAATAATTTACCCTATAGTCATCAATTTTTTAACTGCGTTTGCCGATATATTAACGAGCGTGCACAGGTGTCTTGAAATTTATTATAAGGGTTATGTGCGATGAAAAAGAACATGTTTACCTATAAGCTGGCAATAGGATTTGCGCTGGCCGCCCTTCTATCGGTACTGACGATATCAGGAGGAATTTTCGCCCAGCAGGCGAAGGAAGAAAAGAAAGAGGAAGCAGTTAGCGAACTTGCCGGATGGAGAATCAAGGATTTCCAGCCGTATATCAAAGCCATGCGTGATATTGAAAAATTCAATTTGAAATTTGCCGACGACCGGCTGAAGTTTGCCCGCGATGAATACGCAAAAGCAATCGACATTCTTGAAGATATGGAGCGCGATGTGGCGCGCCTCATCGAAAAGAATGAAAAGGGGAAATTCTTAAATGAACGCTGGCACTGGCAAGAAGTCGACCGCCTCAACCAGCTCCGCCGGCAGGTAACCATGCGTAAAACGGAGGCAAAAACACGCGCATTGACCTATCTCACGCGTTCTATCAATACGCTTGATGAAATTGAAGAGCACAATCAGGATTTTATTGTGAAAAATGATGCGTACAAAACGTTTAAAATCCGCCTCTTCCAGGTATACGTGTCCATTCAGCACGATTTACATAATTTCCGTCCTTGCATTCCCATTCTTGAACGTTACATTAAAATCGATGATAAAACCAAAGAGGATATGTGGGCCTACAAATACCTGGCAAGCTGCTATGCCTATGTAGAAAAAGTGCTTTCGCTATCAAGGGGTGTTTCGGAGGACCAGGTCATTTTTCATAAGCAAAAGAAAAATGAGTATCTGCTTACGGCGGTACGCCTCGAATATGGATTGCAGTCCCCTGAATTCAAACACACCAAGGAAGTTGTTGACCGTGACGAAATGAAAACGGAGAAAATCAACGAGTTCAGGTAAGACAGTCTAATTCATGACATCGTTAAAACGCCTCGAAAAAAACGGGGCGTTTTTATTGCGCGTGTCATCTGGATTAAGGTCACATCTAAAAATTGCTTTCATGATTATTAAATTGCAAAAAGGAAGCATTTTTGCGTATATATTGGCTTTACCACAGACGAAACTTTAATAGTTATTGTATATAATGTTTTCTCATGGCACATCATTTGTGCAAAGGAGCTTCATTGAATCATTGATAATTTAAGATGAAATCAGCTGCCCATACATTTATTTGTGCATCGCCAATGTCGAAGATGAATATCCTTTTTTATCACGCACTACCATAAGTTTTATTGCTCGATGCTGAGGTAAAAAAATCCTCACGAGTTTTGGCTGGAAGATGTTATTTGATCTTTCGTATTCGTTTCTCCCTTCCTTCAATTCCCATCTTTCAAGACGTATTATATGATGTTCGTCTTCCACAAGTTTTGCAGAGTATTTTCTGGCCTGGCCGGCGGGGCCGGTATCGGTCCTGCCGAAATCGGTTCCATCCACAAAGACTTTATAAAAAACGTGCTTTTCCATCTTATCGGAAATTGCATCAATCACTTCGATATACAGGTTTTCTTCGCCAATCTCAGCACTTTCATCCCTTCCTCCAAATCCGTGTATGTTTTTCATAATCCCAAGATCGACAAGCTCTCTTTTTTCGCCAGACACAATGGTGAGAATTCGACCTTCGTACAGATTCCCGAACTTCGGATTTCCTTTTATTGCAAGGGGAACTTTAATTCCGTTTCTGTCGACCGCATAGCCTTTCCCGGATTTTAGGAGAATCACAGGGACACCATCATACAGCGCCGCATCCACAATACCGTTTTTATAAGAAATTTTTCCTGAATTGAAATCGATTCGATACAGTTTACTCACTTCTTTCTCACCGATCACGGCGACCAGGAAGGCAGCTCCTCCTTCCCCAATCAAGCGTATGATTTTGTTTTTCTGAATTTCCTTCGGAAGAGCAACTTCCTGAGATATACCACGAACAGAAGCGAAAAATCCGGCTTTCAAGAAAACATCCTTTGAATTTTCCATGCTCACATAATACAGTTCATCGGCATTTCGATACAGATGGAGAACAAATCCGGAAACCGGTACAACATCATGTGCGGTCTTACATACGCGCACAATCTTCCCCTCTTTCAAGTCATATGCGTCACACTGAGGTTCAAAGAAAGAACCATCCCGCCGCTGCGCAAGACAGGAAAGCATCATCATACCCAGCAAAACTACGCTATATTTCATCAATTCGGCTTTTAAACTCGCTTTCATAGAGTTTCATTCCGAGCGCGTTGTGTTCATCAATTATTTCTTTTAGTACTTCTACAGTTGTAAGAGGATTTACCGTCACAGCGCGTAAAACGACAATTTTCTGTGGTGCGTATGGCGTCGACTCAAGCATGGTTCGGGACACAAAGCTGTTGTCCTCCTTGCGGATTGCGCGATGAAGTTCCACATTCAACTGGTTCAGCACATGATTGATTTTTTTTATTTTCGCCTGAGCCCGAAGCGCAGAAGGAATGTCACCTCCCGTAGTATCTTTTTTCAGTGCGCGCAACATTTCCTGCACCTGCGCGGGCACGAAACGGTAATTGAATATGAACAATTCGGGATAATTCATTTTTTCAAAGTTTTCATGCGCTTCAACCAGAGAAAGCAGAGTGTTGGTGAGTGTCGAAGCATGCTCGAAAAGCACCCTGAAGCCTTCCTGACCAAAAAGTTTCAGCGTTACCCAGGGCTTGAGACAGGAGAATGGCCTGGAACCCTCAACAGTAAACCTCCCCTGGTCAACTGAATCCTCACGGATGATATAATTCGAGGTGTGCATTAAAAACGTAGAAAGCCTTCTGCTGCGGAACAGCACCATGCCCATTGAAAGCGGCGAATACAAAAGCTTGTGCGCATCGAAGGTCACCGTATCCGCCAGTTCTATTCCTTTGAAAAGTGGCTTATATTCATCCACTAAAAGAAGAGGACCTCCCCATGCGGCGTCAACATGAAAATGCGTCTCGTAACGGTCTGCCAATTCGCGGAGAGCCATGAGATTGTCTACGTTGCCGGTTTCGGTGGTTCCTGCAATACCCATGATGGCCACCACCTTCGTTTTTTCTTCACTGTATCGGTTTCTTTCATCGATTTGATACAGTTCTCTGGAGAGGCAATCCACATCAATTTTGTTATATGCATCAACGGGAATTCGCACCACGCTTTGTTCACCGAGGCCGAGTATCCGCGCAACTTTATCGATCGAATAATGCCCGCGCCTTGAAACGAAAATCACTGCCCGATTGCAACGATAATACCGAAATGCTTCGTAGATCCCCGCTTTCCGAATGCCGGGAAACCGCCCGTCAGGAGGAAATGCTCTGTTTCTGGCCACCAGAAGCGCGGTCAGATTGGCAATTGTCCCGTCAACCGTAACATTGCCCAGCACATAATTTCGATTCTGAACATTCTGTCGGTAATATTTTGATGACCTGTTAAAAAGCAATCGATGAATCCACCCGATGAGCTCCCTTTCGACATAGGTTGACGCTTTTGCAGTTTCGATCTTCACCTGGTTCTGATTAAGCGCGGCAATGATCATTTCCAGAAGAATCATGAAATAGGGGATAGCGCTTGTCATGTGCCCCACGTAGTACGGATTGCCAACTTTCACCGAATGGGCGATGATGTTGTTTTTGATTTCCTGTATAATTGAACGCCAGAGCTGCGGTTCGCGAGGAATATCGAAGCTTGAAAATATTTTCGCCAGATCCGCAAGCGCAATCTCGCTGTGAATCCCGCCTTTTTCTTTAAAAAATGAATGAATTAAATCGAGAAGTTCGTGTCCAAACTCAAGAAATTTATCCGGCGAATCGGGCATGATGAAAAGCTTGCGCAGCTGTTCCATCCCTCCAGGCAGTTTTAAATCATGTTCGTGCTCAATCTTGCTGTAGAGTATGCTCATATCAATGCTCCGGCTTCACTACCACAGTGTCAACTCTCCCGAAAAACCAAAATATTTATAACTATAGCACTCAGATATACATTTCCATAAAAAAACCATCCAGACGAAAATACAAGCACTAATCTTTGCAAAAACGCTGCGATCGGCTTTGTGGGCAAAAACATCTTTTAACTGCAAAAAAATTTTCTCAAGTAACTCTGTTCCTTCTGCCGATAGTAATACCATAAGGAGCAATGGATCATAAAATAAAGGATAATATACCATTATTTTATTAATGAATATCAATCAAGGATCAGGTTATGGCACACACAAATCTCATATCATTTCCCCGCATAATTGACTTCACGATCGCCGCCACCTACATTGAAGCCATTTCACGAGACATGTCGGCAGGTGACCTGATTGTTGATCTAGAATCCACGGAGATTATAAATTCTTCTTTTATTGGACTTCTGATTTATATTAAAGATCACATCGAACACAACGGCGGCAGGCTCATCGTGAAAATGTCGCCCCCAATCGAGAAAACACTCCGCCGTCTTAATCTGCTCGATTACTTTTCAGAAAATTCCGCCAACCGTTCCTTTCCCGCGCAGTCATATGCCACAATCAACTGACTTTCCAAATTATAGTTGACAACAATAAATCCATTTAACAATTGAACATATTCTAAAATATTGTAAACGAGGTTTTCAATGCTGCTCTCCGAACGGCAGGTCGAAAATACCAGCGAACTTTTAAAATCGATTTCCCACCCCATTCGATTAAAAATTCTCTGTTTCCTTATGGACGGCGAAAAAAATGTGGGTGAAATAGAAAAAGAATTCTCCACCACAGTCTCAAATATATCTCAGCATCTGACGATTCTTCGCAAGGCAAACATCATCTCGCGCAGGAAAAAAGCCAATTTCATGTACTATTCCATTCGAGAAAAAAACGTCCTTGCACTCCTTAAAACCCTCAAACAGCTTTTCTGCCAATCGGAATGACCATCAATCTGTGCGCAAAGACGATATTTGGATTTTACCTGCGAGCAGCAATAATCGGCCTAATAGCTACCTTCTGTGTGACGACTTTCCCTCTTCTGGCGCAACAAAACAAAAAGGAAGTCCACATCAAAGGTCTTAAAATCTTCACCGAAGAAATGCTCATTCAAGAAGCGGGTTTGCAGAATCTTCCCGCGGGGAAACCCGCATTCAATAAAGCTGCGGAGGCGCTTGAAACGCAATTGCACAAATCCGGATACACCATCGCAAAAGCATTTTTAATTAAAGAAACGAATAACTCACTCATCATTTTTCTTGATGAGGGGCGTATTGAAAAGATAATTCATCATGATCTAAACACCGTCAATATCCTCCGAATGCGGTTTTTTTTTCAGCTTCCCAAAAATGTGTATAACGAAAATCTTGTCAAAGAAAAGACTGCGTGGATGAAAGAACATTTCAATTTGAAATCGGCCTCCGCAAAACTCGTTCCTGTTCGCAATTATACGAATTCTTTCTTCCAGATTGACCGCAAGCTCTCTTCTGTTGCCACAGAGGTATTGAATTTTCCGCTAATCGAAAACTACAGGCCACGATACGATCTTGAAATCACCATAGAGCGTATTCCGCCATCGGAAATGCGCGGCATTTACTATGGATTCAGCACAAGCTACAGAAAAGGGCTGATACCCTATCTCCAATACAATTTTCCCTCCATATTTGCAGAAAAAGATCGGGCGCAGATGCGGACACGTGCAGGTATTTTATATGGTCTCGACCGGGAATTTGAAAGCCCACCCCGATGGACATTTATGGAGTTCTCCTCCCGCTACATTCTCCCTCCAATCTTCGAAGAATACTTTACACCCTCCGTCGCCGGCCATATCTATCGATCATGGACTTCGAGGAGAGATCTTGGTCTTTCGGAATACGAATATCTCATCCTGCGAGGAATGCTCGCCCCCGGCATCACCCTTTTTGAAAAGTTGAAGACGAGCGTGGGCTATGGCGTGGAACGAGTCTACACATACAAAAGCAAACCGATGGATAATACCATCCCTCTTATCGTGACATCCGATACAACCGACGACTGGACATTCATTGAAGCGCAGATGAATATTGACCTTTTCCCGTGGTCGCTCCGGCGGCTGATCGAGAGGTCTTTCAGCGCCATTTATGCCTATTACATGAACGACGTTTCATTCCATAAATTCACTTTCAACGGCGTGCTGGAATTTGAATTTGAGAATTTCAATATTATTTCCCTTAAAAACAGCAATGCTCTTCTTTCAGGGCACACTCCTTTTTACTATGAAGAATCCGTTGAAGGACGTACTTTTAAGGGTTTTCAAGGTAAAAGCTATCATACAAGAAAAATCGCGAGGATTTCCGCATCATATCGATTTTCCATCTATCGCGATTATCTTTTCCTCGGAGTTTATAGCGATGGGGTGCTTTTTCAGGGCTCGGGATACGATCTTGAAGGCGTTCAAAAAGGTATTGCGTACGGATTGTCATCGCACGTTATTCTGTTCGACCAGTTTGAATTCAACATATACTGGGGAAAGGATTATCTCTCTTCCACAAAAGAATCCAACTACAACGTGTTTTTCGATTTTGAAAAAAAATGGTGAGTGTGCCGCGAGAGGGACTCGAACCCTCACAGGCGTTCGCCTACTAGACCCTGAACCTAGCGCGTCTGCCAATTCCGCCATCGCGGCATGCTTCCGTCAGGACATCCCGATATTGCCGTTGTGTCAAATAAAAAATTATGGCATTTCATTGCGAAGAAGATCTTCCCATGAATCTCTCTTCCTGATTAGGCGAACTTCTCCGCCTTCGGATATCATTACTTCTGCGGGAAGTCTCCGTGAATTATACCGGGAAGCCATTGCCATACAGTACGCGCCCGCCGACATCACCGCAAGATAATCACCCTGAAAAGTTAGAGTAATTTTCCGGTCTTTCGCAAAAAAATCTCCCGACTCGCATACGGGCCCCACTACATCGACAATTTCTTCTCCATCTCTTTTGATGCAATTTAACACATTCTGATATGCCCCATATAGCGAAGGTCTGATAAGATCGTTCATCCCGCCATCGGTGATAAGAAAGGTCTTCGCTTCACCCTCCTTGCGATAAGTCACTCTTGTCAATAATATCCCACTATTGCCTGAAATATATCGACCGGGTTCTACAATCAACTTCAATCCGAGTGGCGTCAGCCTTGAAATGATCTCTTTTGCCCACATCTGCATATCAAACGGCGATTCCTCATGATATACAATTCCCATTCCGCCGCCGAGGTTCACATATTCAATATTGCCCCAGCCCGACTTCTTCAAATCCGCAATGAGCGCAATAAACTTTTCTGTGGCTTGAATATAGGGCTCAGTTGTGATGATCTGCGAGCCGATATGCCCATGTATGCCGCGAAAAATAAGATTTTGATGCTGTTTCAGCCGCGGCAGATATTTCTTTAACATGTGTACTGTGATGCCAAATTTATTTTCCTTTTTCCCCGTGGTGATGTAGTGATGGGTTTTCGCATCGACATCGGGGTTGACTCGAACGGCAATAGCCGTTTTCTTTTTCTTTGCCGCACTGATCTCTTCGATCAACTCGATTTCCTGAAACGATTCGCAATTGAACATCAGTATGCCCGCATCGACAGCGTATTCAATCTCTTCTCGCGTCTTCCCCACACCGGCGAACACAATCTTTTCCGGCGAAATACCCGCTTTCAGCGCGCGGTACAGTTCGCCTCCCGATACCACATCTGCACCGGATCCCATCGAAGCCATAAGTGTGATGATCCCCATATTGAAATTCGTTTTGATGGAATAGCAGATGAGGTGATCAATGCCAGAAAGTGCAGAATCAATTTCCTGAAATCGCTCTTTGAAACCGCGCGCTGTATACACATACAGCGGCGTACCGTATTCCAGAGCCAGATATTGCAGCTTTCGCCCTTCGCATTGAAGCTCGTTTCCGAGATACGCAAAGTATGAATCAAATCTGTTCATACCGAAACCATCACCCACACTTTTCTATTGAAATTACTTTATACTTCCGTGCCTCATCGCCAACTTTTATCGACACTTCATCGCCGACTTTCTTTCCAAGTAAGTTATGCGCAATTGGGGACCGGTAGGACAAAATCCCTCTTTCAAAATCGGCATCCCATGGGCCAAGAATCGAGTAATTGAGTTTTTCACCGGTTTCAATATTTTCAATCATCACTCTGGTCCCGATGTTCACCGATGCGTCGTTCACTGATTCAAAATTGATGATCTCAGCTTTTTTTATTTCGCTTTGTAATTTATTGTACGATATTTCGAGCATAATCTGGCTTTCCATAAGTCTGTTATAATCGACATTTTCACGGATATCGCCCGTTACATCGGCAGTCTTTCCGAGCTCCTGTGAAATTTTCACAAGTTCGGAATTCATCCTTTTAAGTTCCGCCTGCATTTTTTCAAGGCCGGCCCGGGAGATGAAGATCTTCTCAATATCCACCTCCCATTCATCGGAAACCTTCGCCTGAGCCGAAACGCTGAAGTCGGGATATTTTTCCTTGATCGCTGCAAGAAATTTTTCCTTATGATGATCTTCAGCATAGGGCACTGAATTGAAAAGATCGAAAAGCTTCCCCAAAAACTGCGGTGAGCTTTGCGAAACCATTTCTTTAAGACCCTGGGAATCATTGTCGAATATAATTTCCAGGGCAATATTTTTCAGCCTATTGCCTTTTGTTTCAATTTTCCGAAGTTCATTCATCAACCTCACGAATGTGATGAAAAGAGCCTCCCGTGAAAAATCAATCCACTCATAGTCCCATGTACGAGTGATGATGTTCCTCATCACCCAGAAAAACACTTCGGGCGTCTGCTTTGCGCTTGCAATGAGCCTGTCGATGAAATTATTGATCACATGATACGCATGTGCACTGATGAGGCTGTTGATGATGTACTTGTGAATTCGCACGGGCGTTTCGAAAAGAATCTCCCCTACAATAGTCGGCCAGTCTTCCCGCACCTCCACAATCAGGTTCACAAAATCCTTTTTGTAGTCGTAGGAATTTATCCGAAGGGATATGAGCGGAAGCTCCTGTGTTTCTTCCTTTACGAAATCAACGACTTTCTCACGTATCGGATCAAGTTTGAGCTTCTTTTCGTCAACAAACTTCTTCATGTCGCGGAGCACAAAATACGACAGCACCCGTTTTGTGGGGCTTGCAAGCTTAGCCTGTTCTAAAAAATAATCTATAAAATATTGGGCTATTGTTTCGCCCTCGTTGACATCAATATTTGTGACAAATTCCATCGCATAACCGAGCTTGTTGCTGAACCCTTCCGCCGATGTGAACCCTTCAAGAAGCTCTTCTGCAAAAGTCACCGGTTTGTCTCTCATAAAAATAACGTCTTTCTTTTTTTCGGAAAAAGCAAAATGAGGGTTTTTCTTTATCTCAAGACGCTTCTTGCTCCACCATTTTGCCCAGGACTTCGCATCAATATACTTCGGGATGAGTTCCTTTTTCACGTCTGCAAGAGATATTTCCATGCCGTAGGAACGCACTAATATCTCGAAAAAAGCCATAAAATCTTCATTGAAGAGATTTTTCATGCTATCAGGATCTTCGAACTCAAGTATATAGAGATGATCCCTGGGTATGGGAGAAAGCGATTGCAACGCCATCTGTATTGACATCTTATGGCCCTGTTTGCCCCTGAAATCGACCGCCACGCTTTCTTTGTCGATTTCAACGATTTTTCCCACCCCCCATGAACGATGGATTACGTAATTGCCCTTATCGAAAACTATGTTCCTTTCGAAGCTCTGGATGGCTGATTTAACCGGTGATTTAAAATTATTCAACTTTGAAAGTTCAAGAAACTGTTTGTATTGAGAATGATTACTGTATTTTATTTCATAGAGCTTAATGAGTTCCCTCCTCGACGAGGTATCCTCCGGCGAGTATTCGAGAATTCTTTTAAGGATGTTGATGGATTGATCGGGGTTCTCTTCATCTCTGTACTTATGTAGAAGCGATTTTAAAAGTTGTGCTGTAAGGTCCAACTGACGCGCTTCAACCAAAAGTCGCTCAATCCTTTCGAAAAACGCAAGGTCTTCTCCTGTGACGCTCACCAGCTTGTTCCAGAGAGATGCGATTTCGCCAAATTCACCGTTCTTAATAAACCCCTCAATGGAGAGCTTCATGTATAGGATACTTTTGTCGCTGTCATCTTCCACAAGTGCAAAGGCCAGCTTTTTCGCCACCTCGGCGTCAAATCGGTCTATTTTGAGCAGATTTTCCCAGATAGGAATGGCATCTTTGTTTTTACCGAGCCGTTCAAGGCTGGTTGCTAACGCTTTGAGCGCAATTCGGTTTTCGCCATATTCTAAAATTTTTTCCGCTATGCGCTCCACAACAGCCCATTTGTGATTCTCGGAGAATACTTCAATCAATTTACGTATTTTGGCGGTATCCTCAAGCCGGTCTTTATGATAGCCGATAAGCCCCACCAGATATGATGCAGTCACCGAAGCGGGATGATCTTCCAGATGTTTGACGCATGAATCGCGTACCTCATCAAACATTTCATAGCTAACTATGTTGTTAAACAGATCATCAAGAATTTTAAATTTTGATATTCCGATGTCTTTCGGTTCAATACGCCCCCAAAGTTCCTCCTTCAGGAGTGAACCCAATTTTTCCATTACTTCTTCTTTTGTCATACCACTAACCCATTATGATTTTACACGCCCCTGCATATATACCTCTTTTTTCCGTCTGTATAAAACACCATCACCTGGCATCCGTATCGGAGCCGAACATCATCCGAACAGAGTTACATATAGGAATTCAAACTGGAAGAAGCGATCAGTCTACATTTCGTCGATGCCGGGATGGAAGCCCGTGAAAAACCGGGACATCGACGATACACCGTTGATAATCACTCCTGCCTTATTATTTACATAAACTCTTTTTTTGCAAGCATTTTATTAATATAAAACGCCCCCTTCCGGAGGCGTTTTTGAACACACGGGTTGATTTCCTGAAATTTTTACTTTCCGAAAATCTTCTTCGCGTCTTCCATAAGCACTTCCACTACGCTCGGATCGGCAAGAGTGGATATGTCGCCATAACCGCTCTTGTTGAAATCCGCCGCCGCAATTTTCTTGAGGATGCGGCGCATAATCTTTCCGGATCGAGTCTTGGGAAGCGCGTCCGCCCACTGGATAATTTCAGGAGTGGCAATGGGGCCAATCTCCTTGCGAACATGGGCGATGAGTTCCTTCTTGAGTGCATCGGTTTTTTCTACGCCGGTCTTGAGCGTTACGAACGCATAGATTGACTGGCCTTTGATTTCATGCGGATACCCGACAACTGCCGATTCAGCAACTTTCGGATGGGATACGAGCGCCGATTCGATTTCCGCGGTTCCCATGCGGTGACCGGAAACATTGATAACGTCGTCAACGCGTCCGGTAATCTGATAGTAACCATCTTTGTCGCGGCGGCAGCCGTCACCGGTAAAGTACAGACCGGGGAACTGTACAAAATATGTGTTGAAGAAGCGCTCAGGGTCTCCATAAACGCCGCGCATCTGCCCGGGCCATGACCTTTTGATGCAGAGATTTCCTTCACAAACTCCGGTGAGTTCTTTACCAGAATCGTCAACGATGACGGGATCCACTCCGAAGAACGGAACAGTCGCCATCGCAGGTTTAATGTCGATCGCGCCAGGCAGTGGAGTGATGAGGATACCGCCAGTTTCTGTCTGCCACCAGGTATCAACGATGGGGCATTCGCCGCGGCCGATCTTGTTGTAGTACCAGTTCCATGCTTCGGGGTTGAGCGGTTCGCCCACAGAACCGAGAAGCTGGATGGATTTGATATTGTGCTTGTCGACCCAGGAATCGCCTTCTTTCGCTATGGCACGGATTGCCGTCGGCGCGGTGTAGAAGATGTTGACCTTCCATTTTTCCACCACTGCCCAGAATCGTCCAAAATCTGGATAGCTTGGAATGCCTTCGAACATGACAGAAGTCGCACCATTGGCAAGCGGCCCATACACGATATAGCTGTGACCGGTTACCCATCCGATATCAGCGGTGCACCAGTAGATGTCGCCGTCATGATAGTCAAAAATCATCTTATGCGTGTAGGCCACGTAGGTGAGATATCCGCCCGTGGTATGCATCACGCCTTTTGGCTTTCCAGTGGAGCCAGAAGTGTAGAGAATAAAGAGTGGATCTTCTGCATCCATTTGCTCGGCGGGGCAGTTGGCATCGACTTTTGCCATTTCGTCATCCCACCAGCGGTCAATCTTGTTGTTCCATTTGCACTGAATCCTGTCGCCCACGCGCTTAACCACAATATGGAGCCGGATTGAGGGGCACTGAGCAATTGCCGCATCCGCATTGTCCTTCTGGGGAACGGCTTTCGCGCCACGGAAGGTGCCGTCGCAGGAAATGAGCACTTCGCTTTTGCAGTCCAGAATGCGATCGCGCAGCGCTTCAGCCGAAAATCCGCCGAAGACCACCGAGTGGATCGCACCGATGCGCGTGCAGGCCAGAATACCAATCGCAAGCTCGGGAATCATGGGCAGAAAGAAGGTGACCCGATCGCCTTTTTTTACGCCGTTTTTCTTGAGCACATTGGCAAATTTGCATACCTGCTCATGGAGCTGTTTGTAGGTGAAGGTTCTGTCTTCACGGGGATCGTTTCCTTCCCAGATAAGCGCAATCTGATTCCCGCGCTTTTCAAGATGCCTGTCAAGGCAATTGTAGGATACGTTGACTTTCGCACCAGTGAACCATTTTACCTTCAGTTCGCTCGCCGTTTTTCCATAGTTGCAGTCGTACACCTTATCCCACTTCTTGAACCAGGTGACGTACTCTTCGGCGATTTTTCCCCAGAATTTTTCCGGATCCGCGATGGATTCCTTCCATATCTTTTCATACTCTTCGCGGCTTTTGATCCATGCTTTCTTGCGGAATTTTTCCGGGACTGGATAGATTTCCTTAAGAGTGACTTCTGCCATTGTTACCTCCGAAATAATTTTAATTATTATAGTATCGGGAGCCGGTAATTGAGGTCTTCAGGGACAGATATTGTCCGGCATTCCCAATATTATCAAAAGAATCTCATCGAAAAAAGACCGGCTTTGTGATCAATCTTCATGCGATGAGTTGGCTAAAGAATATTAAACCAGAAAACCTGTATGGAAAATCACTTCTTCAACTTGCTTTTCAGATATTCGGCAATCATGCTATCGTATGCGGAAGTGGTTTCAAAAACCTTCACTGCGAGACGAAAATTGGTTTCCTTTGAAACCTCCCCCCTTGCGCGGATCTCATCGAGCACAACGGCATAATCCGCCGGATCAATTACCACGGTGACACTTTCGTTATTTTTCGCGGCAGAGCGGAGCATCGCAGGGCCGCCAATATCGATATTCTCTATAGCATCTTCAAGCGTGCATCCCGGCTTTGCAATAGTTTGTTTGAAAGGATAAAGATTGATGGCAACAAGATCGATGTTTTCAATACCGTGCTCTTTCATCACCCGCACGTGTTCGGGATTGGAACGTACACCCAAAAGCCCTCCATGAATTTTCGGATGGAGCGTTTTCACTCTTCCATCAAGCATTTCAGGAAAGCCCGTGTATTCGGAGACATCGGTCACTTTAATGCCGCCTTCGCGCAGCGCCTTCGCCGTACCGCCGGTCGAAAGGATGTCCACACCCATTCCGGCAAGGGCTTTCGCGAATTCAACAATCCCGCTTTTGTCGGTAACACTTATGAGCGCTCGCTTGATCTTTGCCATACCCTCCCCAAAAAATGGGATACTGATTTATGATAATGTTGTGAAAGGAAATTCCACTGAAAGCAGGGGACATACACTCCCAGAGAATTTTAGCCATTGCAATTTATACCACTAAAAAAACAAGCATTTTTTCAAAGTTGAACACCCCGCATAGCAGAAGAGTCATTAATATGACATAATACAACATTTTTCGGGCTGAAGTTAAGGCGCAGGTATGAGTGATATTATCTCTGACGCAAATAGCGCATCTTGCCTGGACCACAAGCACAAATACGGATAAGGAGCTTCACTTCCCCAGAAACCGCAAATCCAGCAGCGTTCTGGTGATGCGTTCGCTTATGCTGTCCATATATTTCACTTTTATGCGGTCAAAGTCCAGCTCGTTGGTATCGTCGGAAAGGTGCTGATGATCCAGATAAATTACCTTCAGATTTTTGTCCGTCATCACCAGCATGGTATCATAATCGACGAACTGCATTTCATTCGCGATAACGCCGTAAATTTCATAAATAAAAAGCCCGTCCAACGAATTATCGGCCATCAATTTCTTTAATTCATCCCGGTTGTCGCGCAAATACATGTTCACCACGCCGGTGGACTTGAATCGTAAAAAATTGCCCGATTCGTCCAGCTGATAAAAACGATCTTCATTTGTGTTGAAATAAGTGATTTTATCGCTCGTGTCGGCAATGAAGAGCAGGTCTTTCTGTGGCACGAATCCGGCAATCCAGTGCGAAATTGATTTCACATAATCCTCGCGCGTGAGGCGCACATCGCGCGCGATGCGCACAATAAAGCCAGCCTTTTTCACCTTGAGGATTGCATCGCTGTCCGAACTGATCTTTTTCACATTCATTCCACCGCAGGAAACAGCGGTCAGAACCACAATTAATGAAGCCCACAGTCTTTTCATCACATTCTCCTCGGTCATTCTTTGTCCCGTGTTACTTCTTCAAAACAGGATATTCTCGCCCTTTCATGAATGCCGCAAGATTCATCTCCACAAACTTCTCTTTGACCTGCTTTGCGATTGCATTTTTCCAGTCTTCCAGCGTAAATTCCAGGAAATTAGAAAGCACGCCCAGCATTACAATATTCAGCGCACGCCTGTTGCCAATCTCCTTGAGTATCGAATCGAGCTCAAGGATATAACACCGTTTCACATTGGAAGTAAGCCAGCCTTCAAGATCAGCGGGATACTGCTCCAGGCCTGCCTCTACCGGAGCGGGATCGTGCCGGAATTTACTGACGATGAGCGTACCGCCATCGGAAAGATACTCAAGTTTGCGCATCGCCTCCAGTAGCTCAAGCGATACCACATAATCTGCTGTTCCTTTTTCGATAAGTGGGGAATACACCTGCTTTGCATATCGCACATGGCAGTCAACACTGCCTCCGCGCTGTGCCATCCCGTGCACTTCCGATTCCTTCACGTCAAACCCTGCGTTTTTCGCGGTTTCCATGAGAATTTTACTCGCCAGTATCACTCCCTGACCGCCCACGCCGGCAAAAATCACATTTGTCATACGTTCACCTTCTGCGTGCTCGAATCTTCTGCTGCGCGCTTCATTTTCACTCATGCGTCCTTCACTTCATCAATACGCATTTCCGAAGTGAAATAATCACCGAGGGCTCTTTTGCCGCAATTTCTTCCCGCACTACGCGCTCAAATGTTTCCTGATCTTTCGGATCGACTGTCACCACACGGCGCACGCCAACAGCGCGGGCAAGTTCTTCAAAATTAAGCTGGTGAGTCTCCTCACCCATTAAGGTTCGTCCCGTCGCCGGATTGTCCTGATGCCCGGTCATCGCCGTCACGCGGTTATCCAGGATGATAACCGTTCCCGTGCCCTTGTTGTACACCATGTTGACGAGGGGCGCAATGCCGGAATGGATGAATGTTGAATCGCCGATAACGGCAACACTTTTGCGCGCCATCTCATCCCCACGGGCAAGTTCAAATCCATGATGCATGCTCACGCTCGCACCCATGCATCCCTGCGAATGCATGGCCGAATACGGAGGAAGCACTGCAAGCGTATAGCAACCGATATCGCCGTTGACCACCACATCCAGTTTCTTCAGCACTTCAAAGACAAATCCATGCGGGCATCCCTTGCACAGCGCCGGGGGCCTGCCGGGAATTTTCGATGTATAGACCGGAATTGAGTTCCCCGGTTTCTTTTTGTTTATGGCAAGATCGACTATTTCCGGCGTCAGCTCTCCGAGAATTGGAATTACTTCTTTCCCTATGGGACGGTAGCCCAGCCCCCTCACATAGTCTTCAATGAAGGGATCACACTCCTCAACCACAAAAAGCTCCTCAACGGCATCGGCAAATTTGCGGATAACTTCATCGGGAAGCGGCCAGATAAAGCCGATTTTCAGCACTGAATCATCGGGGCATACTTCCTTCACGTATTGATAGGCAACCCCATTTGTAATGATGCCGCGCTTTTTATTTCCCCACTCTATGCGGTTGAGCATTGAATTGTTCGAATATTCCTTAAGCTTGATCATCTGCTCTTCGATGAATTTGTGCCGCGGGCGCGCATGCGCCGGTATCATCACGTACTTCTGCGGATTGCGTTCAAAAGGCTTAAGTGGCACATCCATCTTTTCATCAAGTGTCACAAGGCCCTGTGAGTGGGCAATGCGCGTGGTAATACGGACAATCACCGCGCGATCAAAGTCTTCGGAAATTTCGAAGGCGATCTTGGTGAATTCCTTCGCTTCGGCGGGGCTGGACGGTTCAACCATTGGAAGCTTCGCCGCACGCGCATAGTGCCTATTGTCCTGCTCGTTCTGAGAACTCCATGCGCCGGGATCGTCTGCATTGATAATAACCATGCCCGCATTAACACCAGTGTACGAAAACGTAAACAGCGGATCTGCTGCCACATTGAGACCTACATGTTTCATTGCAACAAGCGACCGCGCGCCTGCAATTGAGGATCCCGCAATCACCTCAAAAGCCACTTTTTCATTCGGCGACCACTGCGCTTTAATATTGCGATAATCCCGCGCAATCGATTCAAGAATTTCGGTGCTCGGCGTGCCAGGATATGCCGCTGCCACCCTACAGTCGGCTTCATACGCACCGCGGGCAATCGCTTCGTTGCCCAGCATCACTTTTTTCTGCATCTATCAGGCTCCGATAATGTCGATATTCTTTACAATGCTGTAGCCTTCCGCAAGCAGGCTCTTTTTCGCGTTCTCAATGTCGTCGAATCTGAAAATCATCACCGCGCGGCCTTCGCGCTTTTCCGTGAAGGCATACATGTACTCGATATTCAACCTGTACTTGCTGAACACATGGAGCGCTCTTAAAAGCGAACCCGGCGTATCGTCGATTTCAATGGCAAGTACATCGGTGAGCGAACAGGTAAAATTATTTTCCTTGAGGGCTTTCATCGCTTCATCGGGCATGTTGACGATCATGCGCACAATGCCGAAATCTGACGCTTCCGCAATGGTGAGCGTGATGATGTTGATATTGCGGTCCGACAACACTTTTAACGCATTCTCCAGATGCCCCGGCTTGTTTTCAAGAAAAAGCGACAGCTGCTTAACGTTCATATCCTTCCTCCCTCGGTGTCAGTAGGCGCGGAAAACATATCCGCGCGTTCGTGTTTTTTCAAGATTGATTTCATGTTAAATTTTTCTCCTGTCGATTACGCGCCCCGCTTTCCCTTCGCTTCTCGGGATTGTCATCGGTTCTACCAGTGTGATTTTGGCGCTGATGCCCAGCACGCTTCGGAATCTGTCGGCGATGCGCTTCGAGAGGCCTTCGAGCACTTTAATTTCGTCGGAGAAAAGCTTCTCGTTGACCTCGACTTTGACTTCGATATCGTCGAGCGCGCCTTTTCGGTCGACAATAATCTGATAGTGCGGCTCTGTTCCTTCAACTTCCATAAGTACCGCTTCGATCTGCGACGGGAAGACGTTCACGCCGCGGATGATGAGCATATCGTCGGAGCGCCCGGTGACTTTCTCCATTTTCACAAGTGTCCGTCCGCATTTGCACGGTTCGCGGTACAGCCGTGTGATGTCGCGCGAACGGTAGCGTATGCCCGGGAATGCTTCCTTGGTAAGCGTGGTATAGACGATTTCACCCTTTTCTCCTTCCGGGAGCACCTCACCCGTTTCGGGATCGATGATCTCCACATAAAAGTGATCTTCGTGCACATGCAATCCGGATTTTTCCACGCATTCTCCCGAAACACCCGGGCCTATCACTTCGCTCAGCCCATAAATGTCATATGCCTCGATGCCGAGCCTTTGTTCGATCTCTTTTCTCATGTTCTCCGACCATGGTTCGGCGCCGAAAATTCCCGCGCGTAGTTTTGTTTTCCGCAAATCGTAATCCGGGCGCTTCTTCTCTATATAGTCGGCAATATTGAGCGCATAGGACGGCGTACAGGCAATCATGGTGCTGCCGAAATCTTTGATGAGCATGAGCTGCCGTTCAGTGTTTCCACCGGAGATGGGAACCGCCATCGCCCCCAATTTTTCTGTACCGTAGTGGAGACCAAGCCCGCCGGTGAAAAGGCCGTAGCCGTAGGCAACCTGGATGATATCCTTTTCCGTAGCTCCGTAAGCGGCAAGACAGCGCGCGACGACTTCGGCGAACACCTCAACATCATGCTTTGTATATCCCACGACTGTCGCGTTGCCGGTTGTGCCCGATGAAGCATGCACACGCACCACCTTTTCCATGGGCACCGCAAAAAGGCCGAATGGATAATTATCTCGCATCTCCTGCTTGGTCAGGAAAGGGATACGCTTAACATCATCCAGCGATTTGAGCTGATCGGGATGAAAACCGGCGGCATCGTATTTCTTATGGTAAAACGCATTATTTTCATACGCGTGCCGAACCGCCCATTTAAAACGTTCCAGCTGAAGTTCGCGCATTTTGTTTAAAGGAAGGGTTTCGATATCTCTGTTGAACATTTCACACCTCTGTAGTTTTTCACTAAAATGTCGGAATTTGCTTTTTTTTGTCAATAAAAAACGTTATAAAGAAAAAAGCTGTTTTGAAGCTGAATGTCAGAGCAAATCTATGGCTATGATGGTCATATCGTCATTTAGCTGTTCTTCAATAATATAATCCTCCAATTGTGAGATCAGCCTTTCGACAATAATCTTCCCCTGATGGCTTTTATATTCTTCGATACTGCGCTTAAGGCGGTCTATGCCAAATTCTTCTCTTTTAAGGTTGAATTCTTCAAACAAACCATCGGTAAAAAGAATAAGCTTATCGCCACTTTGATACTTTAGCGTAACTGTTTGATACGAAGAATCTTTCGAAATGCCAACGGCTCGCCCCATTCTTTCAAGGGCTAAAAGCTTATTCTGCGTAACAAAAAACTGTTCATGATGTCCCGCTGATGCAAACGTTAAATAATTATTATTGCCATCTACATCCACAATAATTCCGGTAAAGAAAGTTCTGAAAGATTTGTAATTATCAGAAAAGAAATTGTTCATAGTTTGAAACACATCAGCCGGATTCTTCATATATAATTTTATTTTATCATATTCGCTTTTTATTAACATGGTCATCAGCGATGCACTGACTCCATGACCCATGGTATCGACCAGAAAAATTCTGGTAATTTTATCATCCATTTGAATAAAATCATAATAATCTCCTCCCACCGCCATGTATGGCCTGCTCACGATATGTAGTTGCAAATATTTTGGTATAACTGCCACCTTGGGAACAATACGATCATGAACCTGTTTTGCAAGCATCAGCTCCCTGGTCATTCTCTCGTTCAGAGCTTCTATTTGTTTTATTGAACGTTCAATTTCTTCTTTCGCGGCAATTGCAGCCTGTGTTTGCAAGCGGAGCTCTTCTGTTTTGATCTGTACTTCCGCATTCAAAGATTGCGACAGATACTCAGCTGTCCGGAACGCACGCGAAAACCTCACAGAAAGAACAATCGACTGAAAAAACAAAAAGCCTCCAAGTCCATACTGTGACATAAAAAAAGTCTGAATGACATGATGGTTGTGCAGAATATCATTTACCACCGTCAGCAGAAGAACAAAAAAACCAAAAAGAACAAAGACTGCATCATCTCTCTTTCTTACTGACGCAACAATCAGCGCAGCGACAATCCATATTCCCGCACCAACCAGGAGAATATTATACAACATCACAAAGTGTGAATAAAAGCGTGCTTTTGTGAAAAGGGGTAGTACAGCAAGCAAAATTCCCAATATCAACAGCGACAGTATAAATCTCCTGTCGAATTCCCTGGGGAAAAGGTGTTGTACAAAAAATGCAAAAGTAACCCATGAGATCGCAAGGCTCATATATTCAATCTTAAAGCGAAATTCATAGATATTTATTTCCGGGAAAAATCTTTCAAAATAATTGTCTATTGCAAGCGTGTGAATGAAAATAATGAAGCAGAAAATGGAAAACCACATACTTGCAAAATCTTCTCTCCTCTTCAGCCATAATACAATATGATATATCCCCATCATAAGAATGAACCCCAGCATTAATGCATTGGAAAAATCCATAGTCCAAAGATTATGATGAACGTGCTGTTCTGCACCCAGCACAAGCGGTTTATTCATTCCTCCGCCTCGGTGAAAAAAATTGGCAACTCTAAGCGCCACGACGATTTCATGGATTTTTCCCTGTTTCGGGATGTTTGCGAACTTCGGTAAAAGCGACGGCATTGCAGAAACCGGATTTGTTCCCACAATTCCTGCACCCATCAATTGTATGCCGTTCACATATAATTCATAGGAGGTGTTGACACCCTTTACATAGAGACATGGTTTTGTTTTCCAGAACTCATCATCAACCAGCACGCGCAACCGGTACCACCCGAACCCATCGCCTTTTCCGACAACATCATTCCAGTATGCAGGTACTTTGAGGTTCTTCCACTTCGAATCATCAAAATCCGGGTCGGCGAAATGCATATCATCTTCATCTGGAAGGAACTTCCAGAAACCATTCAGTTCCACAGAACCCTCTTGTAAAAAATTCCAACCACGCAGATCAATGAGGCCATTGTGCGCGACAGGAAATACGTGTGGTTCTGAAAATAGAGTTTTCGGCTGAAGTATGAGTAAACATACAAATGTGATAAAACATATTTTGCGCAGTACGCGTGTGTTTTTTTTACAGGTACCAATCTCATTCCTTGCGCAATGGCGGTGATTATACATTACAATCATATTTCCACCAGAATAACCGAAATATTAATTATAGGCACCGTAAAAACCTCTTTCACTGTATAATGACGGCCATTACAGCGCTTTTATCGCGCAGAAAAGATGCTTTGATCGCGAGGACTCTGCGCATCGCGATCAGTACGGATATCGGTAAAACAACGAAAAATGTTGCACAACTGCTTAAGTATCCTCATGAGGGGTGAGATAGCAAGTACAATTTAGCCTTTGGTAAGTATTTTTGAGTTTTTGAAGATGGTGTAAAACCCCTTAAAAACACTTTCAACGAAAGCGTGCCCATACATTATGTCCTCAGAGGAACATCCTGTGGAGACAGTGTTGAAAGATTCTCTTATAGCGAATTTTACAGAGTCGGGAATGGGACAACTCCCTCTGGAAATATTTTCTTGACACTCACTTTCTTTTTACACTTCATACATCCACATGAGAACGATCCGCTCCGATATCATCACTGCCACTGTCGTTTCACTCATTGAACAGGCAAGTTTTATGCTTCCCGATCGCACTCTTTCGGTTTTTTCTTCGCTTCGAGATACAGAGATAGACAACCGTTCGAAAGCTGTGATGGATGTTCTTCTCGAAAACGCACGCATCGCGAAGGATGAGCATCTACCTCTCTGTCAGGATTGCGGCGCTGCGATTGTGTTTGCAGAAATTGGGCAGGATGTCCGAATCGAAGGCGCCCTTTTCTCCGAGGCAGTTGACGAAGGAATTCGTATCGCCTACGAGAAGCACTATCTCAGAAAATCAATCGTGTCCGATCCCTTGCGGCGGAAAAACACCGGCACCAACACACCCGGTTTCCTTCATTGCGAAATCGCTGCAGGCGAGTCCCTCACCCTCACCGTGTATCTCAAAGGCGGAGGATCGGAAAACGCATCAAATCTAAAAATGTTCAATCCTACCGCCACAGAAGACGAGATCATTGCCTACATTGTGAATGCGGTTACCGCTGCCGGGCCGAATCCGTGCCCCCCAATTTTTTTAGGCGTGGGCATCGGAGGGACCGCCGATGTGGCAATACTCAACGCCAAAAAGGCCGTTCTGCGCGGTCCTGAAACCCGTCACGCCGATCAGTACTATGCCGCACTTGAAGATGAAATTTTAAAGCGATTAAACGAAACAGGAGTGGGACCTCTCGGATGGGGCGGAAACAGCACTGCCGCAGGCGTTTTCATTAAAGAGGCACCGGCACATATCGCCTCGCTTCCAGTCGCGTTGAATATGAACTGCCATTCGCTGCGCTACGCAAGGGAGGTATTGTGAACTGGAAATCGCTGCAATTGCCTCTCACCGATGATGCTATCTCAACTCTTCGACAGGGCGATCTTCTCCTGCTTTCTGGCATCATATACACGGCGCGCGAC
>DYLV01000107.1 GCA_020721925.1 Leptospira biflexa | reverse complement strand
TTTTTGGTGCCAGAGCAATTTTTTTTAATTTTTTGAAATTTTTTACTCTGGCACCTAGCTCTTCTCTGACACCAAACTCTTCACCAAGCTCTATGTTTATGTATGGGTGATATGATATGTGCCCTTGAAAAGCTACAAAAAGTGGCAGGTTTGTCCCGGAATAGGTGGCAGCCTTCATCCGGAAGGGGCGGCAGGTTTACTCCGGAATCAGTGGCAGTTTTGGCGCGGAATTTCTAGGTGAAGAGCTTCCTTTGTGCCGCAATACTATTGTCTACAAACATGGCGTGCTTCTTGTGATTGGGATGCGACATTGTAAACATTATTTTGAGTAGATTTTCCAGGAACGCCATTTATAGATTTATCTGTAAAATTGATGGGGGACATAATGTACTATGTTATCAATGAAGTACAATTCGCATGGGTATCGTGGTATTCATAATGTCAGCTAAGATATTGTATAAAAATAATAGTTGACCGCATTATCTACCATAAGTGTTCTATATTACAATCAGGTAAAAACTCAAAATCAGGAATAATAGGATTCCATGCCATATAAAAATTTACAGGAATTTATTGGGCATCTCGAAAACACGGGTGAGTTGAAACGCATTTACGCGGAGGTGGATCCATATCTTGAAATCACGGAAATTGTCGACCGCATGAGCAAAAGTGGCGGTCCTGCCTTATTATTCGAAAACGTCAAAGGTTCAACGTTTCCTCTTTTCATCAATGCGTTCGGTAGCTATCGGCGCATGCAAATGGCATTGAACTGCATTTCCTTTGACGAGATTGCCGGCAAAATTGAGTCGCTGGTAAAAATCCAGCCACCTTCCAGTTTATCCGAAAAAGTGAAGCTTCTTTTCACCATTAAAGATATTGCATCTCTTGTGCCGAAAAAAGTGAAGCATGCGCCTTGCCATGATTGGGCGATCACAGACGGTGCACTTTTGGATGCGCTTCCCATCATGACCTGCTGGCCGGGCGACGGAGGGCCTTTTATTACCCTGCCTGTTGTGATTTCGAAAGACCCTGAATCGGGTGTACAGAACGCAGGTATGTATCGCATGCAGAAATTCGATAACACCTCAACCGGTATGCACTGGCAGTACAATAAGGATGGCGCGCGGCATTATCGAAAATACAAAGAAATGGGGAAACGTATGGAGATTGCTGTTGCACTTGGTGGCTGTCCGGCAGTGACCTATGCTGCCACATCGCCGCTTCTGCCGGATCTGGATGAGATGATGTTTGCGGGGTTTCTGGAAGGCATGGCCATAGAAATGGTGAAGGCGAAGACCGTGGATCTCTTTGTACCCGCAGAATCGGATTTTATCATCGAAGGATATATTGAGCCAGGTGATGAGCGCATCGAAGGACCGTTCGGCGATCACACGGGTTTTTATTCGGCAGCGGACAGTTATCCGGTCTTTCATGTCACCTGCATCACAGGAAGAAATAATGCGGTGTATCCATCAACCATTGTAGGCAAACCTCCAATGGAAGATTGCTACATGGCGAAAGCAACGGAGCGGATATTTTTGCCTTTTATAAAACTGCTCGTCAATGAAATAGTCGATATTGAACTTCCTCTCGAAGGGGTTTTTCACAATTGTGCACTCGTTTCAATTGACAAGCGCTACGCAGGACAGGGGAAAAAGGTCATTCACGCGCTGTGGGGATTGGGGCAAATGGCATCGACAAAATTTATAGCCGTGTTCGATAAAGATATTGATCTGCGTGACTATTCCACTGTGGTATGGAAACTGTTGAACAATGTCGATCCGAAACGCGATATTGTGCTGTCTGAAGGGCCGCTCGATGCGCTTGATCATTCTGCATCTTTTGCAAACTTCGGAGGTAAAATGGGTGTTGACGCTACGCGCAAATCGAGGGAAGAAGGTATGGGGCGGGACTGGCCCGAGGAGATTGCGATGAGCGGCGAGATTAAAAATCTGGTCGATAAAAAATGGAAAGAATATGGTTTCAAAGATTAAAAAGTACTACAAACTTCTGATGTTCGAGCAAACCCTTTTTGCGCTTCCCTTCGCATATCTGGGTGTGCTCTTTGCAGGGGGCGGTACGGTTGAAATCTGGATATGGGTTACCATTGCGCTGGTATCCGCACGTACGGCAGGCATGTCGTTCAATCGGGTGATCGATGCACACATAGATGCTCTCAATCCGCGTACGGCGGATCGGGCAATTCCAGCGGGGGAATTGACCGCAAAACAGGTATGGATTCTGGCGATAGTATCCTGCATTGCTTTTATCTTTTCATCGTACATGCTGAACCGTCTGTGTTTTCAGCTTTCTTTTGTCGCCATCGCACTGCTGTTTTCATATTCATATTTTAAACGATTTACCGCCACCTCACACCTGTATTTGGGCCTTATCGAAGCTGCGGCTCCCATAGGGGGGTATTTGGCCGTCACGGGAATATTCTACACGCCGGGCCATTTCGATTTCATCCCATTCATCTTAGGCGGGGCAATCATGTGCTGGATTTCGGGACTCGATGTGATATATGCGATCCTTGATATCGAATTCGATAAGAAAGAGGGACTCAAATCAATTCCCGCAACATACGGCAGGGAGCGCGCAATGACTATTTCACTTGCATTGTACCTCGGTGCCGTTATCTGCCTCATCGCGGTGGGTGTTCTTGCTCGAAGAAAAGAAGCATACTGGGTAGCGCTTGCCTGTGCGGTGGTAATATTTTTTTATCAGCAGAAACTTGCACGACGGCCCGATCAGGCTGCGGCCATTAAAGAGCTTTTTCAGATCAATGCATTTATTTCACCGGTGCTTTTCGTGGGGACATTTATTGATGTGGTGGTAAAATACTCATGATTGTGGTGGCGATCACCGGCGCAAGTGGTGTAGTCTATGGGATCCGCCTGGCGGAAGAATTGCTTGCCTGTGGCCGCCGGACGGCGGTGATTGCCACGCAGACCGCGCTTGCTCTTTTTAAGCAAGAAATGTATCCTGACAGATGTTTTCATTCAGTTGAGGAACTTTTCACCCTTCGGAGTATAGATTTGTCCTCCGAGCTTTTTGTTGAATATGCCAATGATGATTTATTCGCACCGATCGCAAGCGGGAGCTTTCGATTCGATGCAATTGTTGTGGCGCCATGTTCCATGAAAACGCTTGCCCAGCTTGCTGCAGGTCTTGCCGACAGTCTCATTACGCGCGCGTTTGATGTTGCGATCAAAGAGCGCAGAAAGGCGATAGTCGTTCCCCGGGAAACGCCTTTTTCAGAAATTCATCTTGAGAATATGTTGCGGCTTTCCCGTGCAGGTGCGATCATTTTGCCGCCGGTTCCGGCATTTTATTTCGGACCTCAAACCGCTGATGATATGATCAATTTTGTTGTGGGGAAAATTTTTAATGTGCTCAACATCGAGCACCATCTGTTCCGGCCATGGGGAAGCTCATGAGGGATGCTGCGGAGCTTATAAAAAGGGTTAAAGATCCTCGTCTTATGAAAATCGCAGAGGCGGTGATCTTCAAGGAAGCCGTAGACGAACGAGATTTAGCCTATTTGCTTTCCACAAATAGAATTCTTGAATTGGGTGCTATCGCAGATTTTGTGCGCCGCAGGATGCACGAAAGTCGGGCGTACTACGGCGTCAACATCAATCTAAATTATACCAACGTGTGTGAACTGCGCTGTCCCCTGTGCGCCTATTCAAAAGATGAGGGCGACGAAGGAGCCTTCACGCTTTCTCTTGATGATATCGAAAAAAAAGTAAGCACCGCTGTGGCGCAGGGTATCGACGAAGTGCACATCGTGGGCGGTCTCAATCCTGCGCTTCCCTTTGAATATTATGTGGACATGCTGCGGCGCATTAAGGCAATACAATCGGATCTGCATATCGTTGCTTTTACGGCCGTCGAGTACGACTATTTTTCGAAAAAAAGCGGTCTTCCACTTGAAGAGGTGTTTCGTCGGTTTATCGACGCAGGATTAGGAGCGATTCCAGGGGGGGGCGCGGAAATCTTTGATGGAAACATTCGAAGCGTCATTGCACCAAAGAAGATATCGGCTGACCGATGGCTTGAGGTAATGCGCACGGCTCATAGGCTCGGCTTGAAAACAAACGCCACGATGCTCTATAACCACATTGAAACGATCGACGATATCGTCGATCACTTAAACCGGATTCGGAAGCTTCAATCCGAAACAGGCGGATTCAAAACTTTTGTGCCGCTCGCCTTTCATCCAGAAAATACCGCCATTGCTTCCAATCGCCGCGATAGCACGGGGTTCGACGATATTCGCATCTATGCTTCGGCTCGAATTTTTCTGCACAATGTGCCGCACATCAAGGCGCTCTGGATGTACGTAGGAGAAAAGATGGCTCAGGCGCTTTTATCGTTCGGCGTTGATGATTTTGGCGCCACCTATGTACATGAAAAAGTGGTACACGCGGCTGGTGCAAAGACTTCCGATTACGGAACGGAGTTGCATCTTGTAAGGCTTATCAAAGATGCCGGCTTTGTCCCTGTGCGGGTCAATGCTTCCTACGAGGTTACACATGCGTCTGGGGTATATTAATTATCTGAATTGTTATCCTTTTTATTATCGCATGTTCGAAAAAAATCCGATTGAGAATGTTTCTATTGTTCCCGCATATCCAAGCCAGCTTAACGCGATGATTGCAAAAGGTGAACTCGATCTAAGTCCCATTTCGTCAGCCGCCTTCTCGAAGATACAAAATGAAGCGTATATTCTTAAAGAGTTCTGCCTTTCGTCTATCGGATATGTGCGCTCGGTGGTGCTGGTGAGCAATCGCCCCATCGAAGATTTGCACGGCAGGAAAGTCGGCCTTTCCTCTGCTTCGCAGACATCGGTAGTGTTGCTTAAGCTGCTCTTGCACAAGTATTATCGAATAAAGCCGCTGTATGTGCCATCATTGCCTCTTCCCGATCTCACGTCGGTTGATGCCGCATTGGTCATAGGCAATGAAGCGATGAGCGATTCCATCACTCGCGTTAAATTCATGTACGACATTGGCGAGCTCTGGCTTTTGAAAACGGGGTATCCCGTCGTTTTTGCGGTTTTTGCGCTCAGAGACGACGCGCTTTCCGGGAACAGGCAAAAGTCCGATGCGATAATCACTTCATTTAGTGAATCATTGCAATGCCTTGAAAGCGATCGCGCATCTCTCATCGAAGCCGCCGCAGCGCGCTATCCTGAGTTCGATATTTCGTATATTGAAGAATATTATCGTTTGCTGAAATTCTCTTTTACTGAAGAATTGAGAAACGCGCTTCGTTTTTATTTCGATCTTTCCGCGGAGGAAGGATTTCTTGAAAGGGTGAATGATATTCGATGGTATTCGTGAGGCTTTTGTGATTGCTGCACTGAAATTCAGTATGATGATTGTACGAACGCGATTATGAGCAAACCAGATACTACATGCCACATTTCTTATGCATGCCGTATTGTCAGTTACAATGATCCGCAATACTCAATCTTTACACTCCGCGCAATATCCCTCCGGCCAGCTGTCTTCCTCTCAGGGTTTCCGATATTCTCTTCCGCGAATGAATGATGAAGATGTTGAAAAAATTTAAATTGCGCTTACACAACAATGTGGTGCTGCTCAAAACGCGGCGGGAAAAGGCATATATTTCCCCGTGCATACCGCGTATGTGAAGAAAGAACGAAGCGGAACAATCATTCTGTATTGCGATTATCCATTTCCTGAGCTGGCCTGTCGCGCCTCATATGCCTCCCGCGCGAGAGTGTGCCGACTGTGTATCCAATTGTGAATCCGGCCAGCAGCACAAAAAAAGTAAGAATGATGAGCGGCAGTTCGAGATTCCAGAAGAAAATTTTTAAAGAGACGGGGTGCATATTCTGAATTGAGATGATGGTGATGGCGCATGCGAGAATGATCAGGATTATCGATCTTGTCGACATAACACTTTCTCCTTTTTTCGTGTTCACATTATGGATTATCTTCCATGGATTTTGCCAGAATCGAGTTCGCGGATCTGTGTAATGATTTCGTCGAGCTTTTGTATTTTTTGAGCGATAGTTTCTTTTCTAACGGAAGCGGAGAAATCGCGCTTTTTTGGTTCGAAAAAATAGGCGAAGTTGAATGCAAAAATCTTAATATCTTCAAGCACTTCGCGAACTTTGCGATTCGCCACTGTATACATGTACATCTGTGATTCCTTTCCTGAAATCACATGAGTTGCGAACGGAATACGAGTTTTCCCCATGTTCCTTTCATTTATGAGCATGTCGGTAGTTTTTTCTTCCTTAAGGGAAGATTCATCATTGCCCTTGATGATGTGATACATTTTCTCGCCTATTGAATAAAAGGCGTCCGATATTTCTGAAAGCGATTTGAGAAAAAAGGCTTCTTCGCCTTCGCGGGAATTTGAATACAAGATGTGCGGGGTGTATCGTTTGCGGTCATAGTTGATGAGCGCGCGCCTGTTAGTTCTGATCGCGTCGATTTCCCGCTGAAAGAGGGCTATCTCGAATATTCGGACCGTTTTTATGTCATTTGCGATTTTAATGCTGCATCCTTCAGAAAGGATGGTTTCATAGCTCAATGTGAAGATGTCGCACAGATCACCTGCGGTGATTGCCAGATTGCTATCTTTGTGAGGGCATGGCAGTTTTTTGGTTTGATAATAATAGTACCGCAGGTAATCGAGAAAATTTCCTGAGCGGTTGCCTAAAAGCTCGTATGGCGCTTCAAGAGATGCCTTTAAATCCAGCACATAATTGAGCTCTTCTTCGAGAGCGAAAATGCTTTTTTTCAGCGCTTCGTTGAAGAGGTGTTTTCGCTCCTCCATTACCTCAATAAGTTTCGTATCGGCGCGGTAGCAGGTTTCGTCAATCTCATCAAGAGATACCATTTTCAGAATTTCTTCACTGCTCAGTGGTTTCATAAAGGCGCATTCGAAAAGCGGTATGATGAACCGGTTGAGGGTGTGCTCTGAAAGTAGCCTTTCTATCCGAAACACGATGTTGTCGATTAACGCGATGTCGCATATGTCCGGCGATGTGATTTTCTGG
Organism: Leptospira biflexa; assembly: GCA_020721925.1. Classification (GTDB taxonomy): domain Bacteria; phylum Spirochaetota; class UBA4802; order UBA4802; family JAGODF01; genus DYLV01. Next base: position 2,915 of record DYLV01000107.1, on the reverse strand, counting down.
AGTGATTTCCGCACCGCGTTGTACAGCTTCGCACGGTGCTGTGAACTTCTGGTGAGAGAGAGAAAGTATCCCAGAAAGGGATTTACTTTCTCAATAGCGATATGCGGCTTTTTTCGGTGAATGAGAAAGTTGAAAATGGAAGGGTCGGCTGTCAGCCGCTCCAATTCGCTCACCAGATTGAATTCGAGAGGCGTGAGCACATCTGCGCCAATTTTGTCGAGCCATCCCGAGGTGTACATCCTCCTGACAGGTTCTCGCAATTCCTCCTGCAAAATTAAAATTTCCTGCACGAAAGAACATACTTCGTCGGAAGGATAAAAGAGTGCGCCATGGATGAGATAGTTGAGAATGTGTACAGAAACAGGTGATTTCTTTCCATATTTCTCTTTGAATTGGCGTTTCAGTTCGAAATAGTGGGTAAATCTTCCCAGAAAACCACGCGGGCGTGCTTTTAATATCGAACGGTCATAATAGCGATTCCGGAATTTTGGAATTTCATCGGTGCGTGTAAACATTTCTTTCTGAAATGAAAGCGACTCCTCGCTTGCTTCCAGATCGTCCTTCATCTCTTTCAGCTTTTTGCGAATTGTGATAATTTCGTCGTATCGGGTGCTAAATGCACGGAGCCTCTTTGCCTGCGCTCTTTCAAACTCGCCCTCAGGCGTTTCCATAACTTTTTTCAAATATTTCCTGTCGTCCATCGGATTATACACGCGGCGAATATGTGCCTTCCTTTTCACACGAATAACACAGGTGCATTTGTTTTCAATTACAATTTTTCCTTGCGCACGAGCGGGTAATAAAGCTGCTTTCCGGTATGCCGTGTATATGAAAAAAGTCCTTATTCATTTTCGAAATTCTTCCGATACCAATAAATGAGACAGAATGAGGATTTTTCCCAAGGAGGGGATGCGCATGGATACCGTCCATCATATAGAAGACATTCTTCGTCGCGAACTGGAATTGTACAAACAAGTATGCAACCTTGAAGAAAAGAAAGGCGAAGCAATCATCTCCCGTGACGGTTCCCTCCTTGAGATGCTCTCGCATGAGCAGGAAGCAATACTTACCGCAATTCTGGATCTGGAGTCAGAAAGAAGCACCTTCCTCGATGCCTACAGAAAAGAGAAAAAGCTCGATGATCTTTCACGCGAAATTACTCTGCGAGATATAACATGCGCGCTGAATGAAGATCGGGCGAACCGAATTTACCAGCTCGGCGTCGATTTGAAATCGCTTTTGTATAAAATTCAAGCACTGGCTGAAACCAATGAAAAGCTTGCCCGCGATCATATCGAAGTGTTTACGCTTTTGCTTAAAGAGATCAAAGGACGGCTATCCCTTCGCACCGGATATAATAAAGAAGCCGTCGAAAATTGTGCTATTGAGAATCCGCTCGTCATCAATAGAACTGCATAGCGAGGTATATTCATGAGTTCATCGTTCATGGGCATTGAAATTGGGAGGCGAGGGCTTTCCTCCCATCAACAGGCGCTTCATACTACCGGCCATAATATTTCAAACGCGGAAAACCGCGAGTATTCGCGCCAGCGCGTGGTCATCACTTCAGCCGATCCACTCTATGTGCCCGCGCTAAACAGGGCGGAGCGTCCCGGCAATATAGGTCAGGGCTCGGCGGTGGCGATTGTCGAGCGGATTCGAAATTCATTTATTGACGATCGCATAGTAACGGAAACCGAGGTGGGAGGCTACTGGGAGACCAGAAACGAGTTCATACGCCAGATTGAGCAGATTTACAACGAACCATCGGCGGATTCGCTAAGATCACGGCTCGATGAATTGTGGAGATCGTGGGAAGAACTGTCCCGCTATCCCGAGCAGCGTGCCACGCGTGAAGTGGTCAAGGAAAAGGCAGTGAACCTGGCAAATGAAGTGCGCAATATTTTTCGCCAGCTCTACGATCTTCAGCAGAACGTAAACAGTCAGGTCCGTGCCCGCGTAGAAGAAATCAATTCCATCGGGAGAAACATACGCGACCTCAATGTGCGCATCCTGAAGGCGGAAGCTCTTGGCGATAATCCGAACGATCTTCGCGACAGGCGCGATGCACTCATTGAACAGCTTTCCCATCTGGTCAACATTTCAGTTGGCAGAAGCGACCGCGATGAGACCATCGTCTACATCGGTGGTGAAAACTTCATCCAGGGCGAAGTCTTCCGCCCGCTTGCGGCAGTGCCCGACAGCGACAATCATGGATTTTTCCGGGTAGTCTGGGAAGAAACCGGGCGCGATATCACGCTGGAAGGCGGCGTGCTCAAGGGGCTCATTGAAGTGCGCGATGTGGTGCTGAGGGAGAATATAAACGATATCAATGCCTTCGCAATCAATATGACCGATCTCACCAACGAAGTGCACCGGGATGGCTTCGGGAGGCGGGGGGAAACGAACAATAACTTTTTCCGCCATATTCCCATCAGCGGCGATAATGTGGATGGCAATCACGACATCAACAATGACGGGGTGGCGGATGTCACCGCGATTTTCAAGGTGGCCGGCGCCAATCGCGTGGATGCATCTGCGCCCATAGGCATTACCGGGACCATTACGCTTATGACAGACGACGGGCGCGATATGCCTGTTCAGATTACCTATAATGCGAACGATACAGTCCTTGCTGTGATTCGCAAAATCAACGATGCGCGAACCGGAGTGGTGGCGTATTTAGACCACAATGGTCATCTTGCAATCAAGGCGACGGTAGCGCGCGATGATGACCGCCGGAATTTCATGATTCGATATCTCGAAGATTCCGGGCAGTTTCTTGTGGGTCTGACGGGAATTCTTCGCGAAAGCGGGGCGGCCGGATCGTTCGATTATCGCCGGGTAAACGACATCATGAAGTTTCTTCCCGATCGCGAGCATATCACCATCACGCCGCAATACAATCCCGCGGC
>DYLV01000106.1 GCA_020721925.1 Leptospira biflexa | reverse complement strand
GATGGCGGTGTTGGTGGCTTCCGTCGCGGCGCCGTTTTCGATATTGTCAAGAATCTTTGTGAGCTGCGCGCCAAGGAAGACTGAAATGATTGCGGGCGGGGCTTCGTTTGCGCCGAGGCGATGATCGTTTGCGGAAGAAGCAACCGCGGCGCGAAGGATGTCCGCGTGTTTATATACCGCGCGTATTGTCGCAATAAGAAATACCAAAAATTGTACATTGTCGTGCGGCGTTTTGCCGGGATTTAAGAGATTATTGCCAAGATCGTCCGATAAAGACCAGTTCACGTGTTTTCCCGAACCGTTGATGCCGGCAAAGGGTTTTTCATGAAGAAGTGCAACCAGGCCGTTGCGGTTGGCAATTTTTCTGAGGACCTCCATCACAAGTGCGTTATGGTCTGTTGCTACGTTTGCTTCTTCGAAAAGTGGCGCAATTTCAAATTGGCTGGGCGCAACTTCATTGTGACGTGTTTTTGCGGGAATTCCGAGCAGATAGAGCTCTTCTTCAACTTCGTGCATGAACGTCAAAATGCGCTCTTTGATACTTCCGAAATAGTGATCTTCGAGCTGTTGTCCGCGGCTTGGAGGAGTGCCGATGAGCGTACGGCCTGTCATGACTAAATCGGGGCGGCGATAGTAAAATTCTTTATCGATGAGAAAATATTCCTGTTCAGGCCCCAGCGTTGTAAAAACTCTTCGCGGGCGCTTGTTTCCCAACACACGTATTAGTTTCAATGCGGTATCGTTAATAGCATTGATAGACCGCAAAAGAGGGGTTTTATGATCCAGCGCATCGCCAGTATATGATAGGAAAATTGATGGAATACAGAGGGTAATTCCTTTACCACCCTTAACAATAAAAGCCGGGTTTGAGGGGTCCCAGACAGTGTATCCACGAGCTTCAAAAGTTGAACGGATTCCACCGCTTGGGAAACTCGATGCGTCGGGTTCTCCCTGGACGAGTTGTTTGCCGGAGAAGCGTTCAAGATAATCACCATTGCCGATTGCTTCAAGAAAGCTGTCGTGCTTTTCGGCGGTAAGGCTCGTCATGGGTTGAAACCAATGGCTGTAGTGCGTTGCTCCTTTTTCAAGAGCCCAGTCCTTCATTGCGTTTGCCACCATATTGGCAAGTTCAAGGTCTATTTTTCTTTTTCTGTCGATGGCATCAAGAAAGGCTTCATACGCTTCTCGCGGCAACCGCTCGCGCATGACTTTCAGACTGAAGGTGTTTTCACCAAAAAACGAGGAAACGGGGCGATACGATTCGGGTTGGTAGGGAAAACTTCTCTCCGCGGCAATATACACTTCCTGTTTGGGCATTGCATTCTCCTTGGTGGTTATGTGGGTACTATAAACTGAGACAAGTTTTCAAGAAAGGAATTTTATGTCAAACAAAACAGGCACACATATTTTAAAATATGTAAATTAAGCCTGTTTTTTAATAAAAATTAAGTAAATTATGGGAAAAATAAAAATATTTCTTGTAATTAATCATATATAAACATATGTTTTGTATTTTTAACGATATCAGAATGGCACATAGAATACCAGTGTATTAAAGCAATCTTTATTACATTAATTCAGGAGGAGCACCATGAGTATTAAAACTACCTGCGTGATTTGTGAGGAGGTGTTTGCATTGCTTGCAGAGGCTGAAGAAAAAACCGGTCGCACTATGATTGATCTTGTGATTGCAGCCATGAGGATGATGCTTCGCAATCACAAGCAATATGATCGTACTCACGGAAGAATAGAATATCAGAAAAGGTTTGACGTGGATACTGGAAAGCGTATTGTGAAGCACCGCATGAAGCTGAATATATTGGAAAGGGAATATGATTACTTTCAGGATATGAGGAAAATTTTCAGGCGGTCTATTTCGCTTGTGATGGCGATTGCGGTACGGACCTATCTTTCGGAAATTGTTGAGCGAATTTTGAACAAGAAATATGATGAGGATGCAGATAATTATCCCTTTCAAAACTATGCAATATTGGATAATTGTATAGATGGGATTACCACATTCCGTATTTGGTGGGGATTACCTGCTGATTTAGAGACATTACTGCAATAAATCACCCCACAGCCGTTTCAATTCTTGAAAAATTCAACATCTATTTTAATAGAAAGCGGGGAAGCTATATTCATGTATTTCAATTTTGGTATGAAATATCAATAATGATGCACAAGGCATTTAATACCGGAGGTCTTTTTCTCTAATATTATAGTGCCATAGTTCCACGAGCTTATCGAACTCACGATCTCTTGGTTGGCCTTCATGTGCTTCATAGTGTCGTTTGATGAGATACTCAACGGTTGCATCTTCCAAAAGAAATTTTTGATTTAAAGCGTTTAGTTTTCGAATTGTGTAGTTGAGATTGTGTGTCTGGAAATCTCCCAGTATGTTCGATGATGCAATTGTGGGCTCGTACTTGATGAGAAGTTCAATGAAATACAGCGCGAGCCTCCATGAGTCAATACTGCCCCCAATTGCATTTTTAAAATACATGCTCAGTTTCTCGAAAAGATTGATGTGCTGATAGTATGAATCGAAAATCACGCTCATATATTCGGGAAAGGTATTCATCACTTCCATAAGATCGATGGGTTCAGCTATTTTTGAGAAATGTGTAAATATCTTTTCGCTGTGTTTATTTATTGGTTTCACTTCGACAAGCTCGATGAAGAGATCCTTAATAATTGTGCGGACCTTGCCCGCTTTTTTTAAATATATTTCAATTTCAACGGGTTCGATATAATAATTATTTCTGTCCTTGTCCGCCATCGAGTCTGCCGTTTTTCAATGAGGATATAATGTTCTTATGCGTATCACTAAATGCGAGTTTTTCTGCCTCTCGAAGTTTTTCAGTAAAATCCTTTGTGTGCGGTGTTGCGCTTTTGAGCGCATCAACGAGTCGGTAGAATCTAATGTTGCGTTCCATGAGCCTTTCATGGGCAATATCCCACAGAGTATCCCCTTCTTTTACGGTGATATGCTCGCTTTTAATGGTAAAGCGGTTGCCGGGATATATCCAGTTGGGATTTTTTTCTTTCAAACCCTTATAGGTGATCGGGCGATACCCATTTTCAAGAGCGATTGTGTTTGCGAACACAAATATATCGTGCGGGGAGACGAATATCTGGTATTTATCTATCAGCTCTTTTCTTTCTTGTGCTTCCCGTATTCGCGCAAGCTTTTCGCGATTGTCTCTTTCAGCGCGGTTTATTCTGATAGAAGACAGAATAATAAATGCGAGTGAAAGCGCAACCAGGATACAGGCGATGACTTTCTTCAATGATGTGTGAGCGGGACGCTCTTCGCCTAAGATGAATTCAGGCGATGGTTCTTCGGTATAATAGTATGATTTTCTTTCTTCGAGAGCGCGGGACAGGTCGCGAAAATCTTTTTCATTGGCCGTGGGGCGCAATAAGTCCAAAAGTTTCTGAAGTCGCTTTCTGTCCTCAATGATTCGAAGGTAGAATTTTTTTTCTTGTTCATCCATATCGGACATGGCAGCATCCTGCAGCGCATTATCGGATATTTCCTCTAATACTGGCGTATAATGGACATTCTGCGAAGGAATGAGTTCAATAAACTCGTATGCGCAATTGTCACAAAAGGCGATAATGCCGCGCATGTTCTTTGAAAATTGCTGTGATATTATTCGGGTGAAAGGCGCCGAAAGTTCATGAATGGCTTTTCGAAGAGACTCTGCTTTTTTCCGATTTTTTTCTTCCGCCAGAAACATCCGGCACAGCGAAATGGTGTTTTGAATTTCTGCATATTCTGTTTCGGTGGGGGATTGCTCTCGTATGATGGCGGATTTTTTTCGCGCTGTTTTTTCAATTTCCTCAGGCGGAAGCGAAACGATCAAAGCCAAATGTGAAAAAGTGCTTTCAAGGTCATTGCGCAGATCAGGCAAAGAGGGGTATTTTCTGAATTCGTATTGGAATCCTGATTGCATGAGAATAATTGCTGGATCGCGAAGTTTCTTCTTCGCAGATTCTGTATCGGCAATCACGAGAAGGGGGGTATTGCCTGTGCGAAGGATGGTCGCATATTCTTCGTAAATGGATGATGGAATTATAATGCCATCATGCTTTTCTTTTATAATCGATGAGATGTTGCGCGAGCCTTTGATGTAGGTGAATGAGAGATCGAGCCGATGAGGTTTTGAACGAGCGTAGCGAATTGAAATACTGAAACTTCCCGCTTTAGCGCTAATTGAAAGTCCGTTTTGCGCGTCATGCGAAAAACCGCTGAAATCCTTTCTGGATAGAGTTGCCCTGGAAAACAGCTTTTGCATTTGCGAAATTTGTTCCTTGTGGTCAGTGATGAGAAGAAGGCGGCCGCCTGTTGCATGTTTCCATCGCACAAGCCTGCTTAAGTGGATGAAGTTGGCCGAAGGATGTATTATTTCACCAATTCGTGAAGGGTCTATTGAAAGCCGGCTGAAATCTTCAAGAAAGTGTTTGGGAAAATGATACGGTGTGAAACTTCCGTTTTTATAGAAGAACGGCGTCTGGCCGATAATGACTATTCCATCGCCATCATAGCGTCCGGATTCTCGCGTAGAGCCGATTAAACGATCCATGAGCCTTTTTTCATCGAAGGCCGCACCCGTTTCTCTTGTCAGATCGAGTAAAAATTTTTTTTGATGATGGATTTTAAAATTTCCGTTTGTGTAAAAAATTCCAATGAAAGCTTCGGAATCTTTCAGCTCTTTTTTGTTGCGGATGAACGGCACGTCTTTTTCGACATCGACTATTTTTGCGTTTTTCAAATCGAGCCCGAACACTTTTTGAAAGTCAAGATATCTGGTGACGACGGGAAGGCTTCCAATATACCTGTTTTGTGAGAGCGTACGTACGTCTATGTTGAATTGTTCGAATGCGGGATTACCCACAAGAAGTTCGGTGATGACGATGTTCTCAATCTGAGGTATGATTTCTACTGGAAGGTGGATGAAATTACCGAGACGTATGAAAGGACGCTCGTCACGCAGGGTGGTTCCAGTAAAAATAATGTAGCATTCGCGGTCGATAATAAAAAGCCGGTCTTCCTCATGAGGAATGATTTCCTTCAATATTGCCTCTTCCACGATACCTTCCCCTTATGATAATTTTGTCTTTTCAAAAACAGCTTTTTTAATGACGGCAATGAATTCATTGAACGATGCGGCATTTATTGACTCATTGCGTATCTGTTCGTCAAGGAATATATTTGAAATCTGAGATAATATGAGCACCTGGGAATTCACGTCTTTTTCTGGCGTGAGGATGAGAAAAACGAGGTGAGCGTGCTTTCCGTCTGGCGAGTTGAAATCCACTCCATGCTGGGAAATGCCGACGGCGATGAGAGGCTTTTGTAAACCGTAAATTCGCGCATGCGGAACCGCCACGCCGCATCCTATTCCGGTGCTCATTATCGCTTCGCGTGCAAGAACCATTTTTCCCAGATAATCCGACTGAATACCTGTTGCCAACGAAGCCTTAAGAGAAAGCTCCTTTATGACGCCTTCTGCATGAATTGATTTCAAATTCGGAATAAATAATTTTCTTTCTAATAGTTCCTGAATCAACAGTTCAGCTTCTCCTTTAATAAAAATCCTTATGAGCGGCGCGCTGGCAAGGGATGTTGAAATTGACATGATAACGATCACGACAAAAACCTCGTTATTTATTATTCCATAATTGCGGCCTATCATTCCCAGAATAATTTCCATGGCGCCATGAGTGCTCATTGCAAAGCCGATAGGCAGAGATTCCTTGACAGTCATGCCCGAAAGGATGCTGCCAACCATTGAGGCCGCAACTTTACTTGAAATGGCGATTGGTATGATGGTGAAGAATAGAGCGGGATTGAAATTTTGTACGAAATCGACCCTGATACCAATTGCAACAAAAAAAAGAGGTGCAAAAATATTTCCGATGAACTGATTGATAATTTCTCGCGTGTGCTTTTTGAGATAGGGAGAATCTCCGATTGCGATGCCGCACAGAAATGCGCCTAATATTGCGTGAACTCCTATTGCTTCGGTCAGTGCGGAAAAAAAAAGCCCTGTGGTTACAATGAAGGTGATGATACCTCCTGGCCACTCCGTTTTGGCCTGAATCCAGGGGATAGCCCTATTGATAAACTGGCGGACAATCGTCAGGATGAAAAATACCAGTGTGGTCGTAAGAAGTATCGTTTTCAATACTCTTAGGGCATCAACCGTCCCGCTTTCGAAAAGTTGAATTATGATTGAAAAGATAATCCATCCGGCAAGATCGTTCACCAGTGCGGATGCCATTACCATTATCCCGAAATCCGTTTGGAAGAGTTTGATATCCATCAAAATTTTTGTAATGACTGGAAGGGCCGTAATGGACAGTGCAACACCGATATACAATGCCGGAATTATTTTCCCCTCCGGGATGCCGAAAAGGCCTGGAAATGTACGTGCCAGAAGAAAACCGGCGACAAAAGGGATAATAATATTAAAAGAACTTATTACGGTGATTGATTTTCCCTGCCTCAGTATCGCTGAAAAATCAAGTTCCATGCCAGCTACAAGCAAAAGTAATGTAACCCCGAAAAGCACAAAAGATTCGATAGCCATAACGCTTTTCGAACCGGAGGAGAAAAGCCATGTGTATGCATCGGGTGAAATCCTTCCAAGAAGTGTGGGCCCAAGTATGATGCCGGCAGTTATCTCACCCACCACCGCGGGCATTGAAAAACGCCTGAATAGCTCCCCCACTACTTTCCCAAGCCCAAGCATAAGAGCCATGCTTACGAGCATCATCACAATTTCGCTTTTCGGAAAAGAATGCAAGGTCTTTTACTCGATTTCCTTTTTCAGTTTTGACAATATATTGAGTGCATCCAGAGGCGTTAACGTGTTCAGGTCAATCTCCCTCATGGCTCTGATCACCCGGTGATTCGCAGCATTGAATATTTCAAGCTGTTCCGATGCGGAGTCATTATCCGCATCTTTATCGTTCCGGCTTTTCGAATGTTTCTCAAGACGCTTAAGAATCTGCGCCGCGCGAGAGGTAACTGCCTTCGGAATGCCTGCGAGCTTTGCGACATGGATGCCGTACGAGCGGTCGACAGAACCCGGCACGACCTTGTGCAAAAACTCTACCCCATCGAGCGTTTCTTTCACGAGCACGGTATAATTTACAACACCGTTTTTCCCTCCCAGTCGCGTCAGCTCGTGATAATGCGTGGCAAAAAGCGTCTTTGCACGAATGTATCGTGCAAGATATTCCACCACCGCCCATGCAATCGCCAGGCCGTCGTACGTGCTTGTTCCCCTTCCCACTTCGTCCATTATGATGAGGCTTTTTTCAGTTGCATTGTTCAGGATGATCGCAGCTTCCACCATTTCAACAAGGAAGGTGGATTCCCCCATTGAGATATTATCCGAGGCGCCTATGCGAGTGAAGATCCTGTCGACGGGAGATACAATCGCTTCGCGCGCGGGGACGAATGAGCCGATCTGCGACATGAGCTGAACGATCGCGGCTGTTCGTATGTAGGTCGATTTACCCGACATGTTCGGCCCGGTGATTATTTTGATGATATTGTTTTTTGTATCAAGGAAGATGTCGTTGGGAATGAACACTTCTTTGGTGTAGTACTTTTCAACGATCGGATGGCGTGCGTCAGCAATTTGCATCAGTCCCTCCGCGTTGAAATTCGGGCGGACAAAACGGTGCTCCAGCGCGGCAATTGCAAAGGAAAGCAATGTATCTATTTCGCCGATTGCTTCCGCGCACGATTGTATGTGATGGCTTTCTTTAAGTGTTTCTGAGAGAAGCGCCTCAAGTTCTTTGTTCTCCAGTTCGATGAGCGTTTCCGATGCCGAAAGCGTTTCTTCTTCAAATTTTTGAAGCTCTTCATTGGTGTACCGTTCGGCTCCCTTGAGCGTCTGTTTGCGGGAGTATCCCTCTGGCACTTTTGCAGTCTGGCCGCGGCTTACTTCAATATAATATCCAAAAACGCGGTTGTACTTGACTTTCAGCGTTGCAATGCCGAGCTTCTTTTTCTCCTTCTCTTCGAAATCCAGAAGCCATTTTTTTGCGTCGCGGGTGAGGTCGTACAGACGATCGATTTCGGCATTATGCCCTTCGCGGATAACCCGTCCCTGTTCCGGTGTGAGTGCTGGTTCATCGAGTATCGAGGCATCGATTCTGTCGGCCAGTTCATTTAAATCGGTTATTTTTTTCGCAAGGTTTTGTACATCTTCCAGAGACTGTTCGACAAGAAAATTGCGAAGCTTTACGGCAGCTTTGAGCGATTTTGAAAGCATGGGGAAATCCCTGGCCGTTGATCGCCCCATTGTGAGCCGGGAAAGAAGACGCTCAAGGTCGGCAACGTCGTCCAGAAGTTTTTGCGTTTGCAAAGCCAGCGCATGGTATTCGTGAAAATATTGTACTACATTCAGACGCTTTTCTATTTCGGTTACATCTAAAAGTGGTTGAAGAAGCACGCGTTCAAGGTGCCGTTTCCCCATTGCCGTGCGCGTTTTATTCAGCACGGAAAAGAGGGTCCGGTTTTTGCTTCCATCCTGCTGATTGCGGATGATTTCAAGATTGCGGACGGTCGCCTCATCAAGTGCCATATAGCTGGAACTTGAAAAGCGGCGCGGAAATTTCAAATGATCAAGCGCGCGCTTTTGTGTGTCCCGAAGATAGTGCAATACGGAACCTGCCGCCAAAATTTCTGCAGGTGCTTCCAGTCCAAATCCCTTAATCTTAGCGATACCGAAAGATTCTGCAATTATTCCATTGAGATATTCAATATCATAAATCCATTCGTTCAACGATGCCAACGCGATACCGAAATTTTTCAAAAATTCCGGGATTCGAGGGTCGGGTTTTTTTGAATTGTCCCGAAACACAATTTCACGCGGCGAAAAGCGGGAAATTTCTCCACGGAAAAGTTCGAAGGAGTTTTTTATTGCCGATAAATAAAAATCTCCTGTGGAGATATCGACGAACGCGAGTCCTATTTCATCATCCATGACGATTGCGGAGCAGAGGAAATTGTTTTCTTCGCCTTGAATGAGGTTTTGCTCCATGAGCGTTCCCGCGGTAATGATGCGGACGACTTCCCGTTTGACAATAGACCCGCTTGAAGGGGTGGTTTCCATTTGTTCGCATATTGCCACGCGGCGGCCTGCCTTGATGAGGCGGGCGATATAGCTTTCAGCAGCATGATATGGCACTCCGCACATGGGAATATCGTTCTGGCGCGACGTGAGGGCGATGTCCAGTATTTTCGATGCAGTTTCAGCATCGTCGAAAAACATTTCGTAAAAATCGCCCATCCTGAAAAAGAGAATGTCCTCGGGATGATTTTTCTTTATTTCAAGATATTGCCGCATCACCGGCGTGAGTTTCGCTTCCATTATTTGCGTTATTCTCCGTAAATATATGTTTTATTGTCTTGCTGTCGTATGCGCACAATTTTCCCGTTATAACCCATTTCTTCGGCAAGTCGTATTTTCATTGTTGATGCGCTTTTAGTGTCGTGAAGTCTTCCCGCGTACACCGAATATCGCCCCTCACTGTGTACGATTTTCACCGGGGCGAATTCTTCTTTGATGGAGTGCGCGATTTTCATGGCATCGGCCCTGTCCTCAACCGGCCCAAGCATGATTGCATAAAAAAAAGATTTCTGCACTTTGCTGTCATCATCCAGATTGTAGGTTTTTAGATCGATTTTATCGAGCGATTTCAGAAAAGCTTCGTCGGGAAGAAAGCCAACAATTTTTGGATTATGGCTTTCAAGCGCCACGATTTTTGCAGATGCGAATGAAGCTTCGGGCGATCTCGGGAAGCGCCTGAGTATTTCACGATACGCGGAGTATGCTCTGTTGAAATCGCCCCTTTCGTGATGAGCCCGGCCGAGTAGATAGAGGGCCGTACATGCGTGTTCCGATTGATTAAACCCCGAGATGAGATCGCGCAGAATGTAAAAATATCCTCTCGAATACCCCGTCATTTTCCTTTCGGCATGTGATAGCAAAAGCAAAGCTGACACAATGTGTGCGGGCCGTTCGCCTGTTTTGATTACTTTTTCGCAAAGG
>DYLV01000105.1 GCA_020721925.1 Leptospira biflexa | reverse complement strand
GTTTCCACATCACTTTGTTTGAAGGTGATGCGCGGAAGAGAGTACAAACACTTGAAGATGAATTTTTTCATGCAATTTTTCACGACCCGTTTTCTCCTTCCAAAAATCCCGAACTCTGGAGTGTGGAATTTTTTCATGAACTCTACCGCATTGCGAAAAACGGCTGCGTGCTCACCACCTATTCAAGCGCGCCGCAAATTCGCACGGCTCTTATGGAAGCGGGGTTTGCGGTGGGTAAAGGTCCGGGCATGGGAAAAAAACGGGAAGGAACTCTCGCGTCAAAGGGTGGATTTATTGAAACGCTTTCTGATGAAGAATATGCGAAAATCCGCCTAAAAAAACAATCTGTGCCCTACCGTGATGTCGGACTTGCTTCGTCCAGGGAGGGAATCCTTCAGAGGCGCAGGGAAGAAATGAAGCGTTTCCCTTCTGATATTTATTGAATCTTGAAAAATGAAATCTGATCTTTTAGCCCTTCTGCCTGCGCGCTGATCTCTTCTGCGGACGAAGCGATTTCCTCAGCTCCTGCAGCAACTGATTGGGTGAGCTGATTGATCTGGTTTACCGTATTTACCATTTCGCGGTTGGTGTTCATCTGTTCGGTGGTGGCATAGGAAATATTTTCTGCCATCTCGAGCACTTTGCGCGTATCGGTGAGCGCTTTCTCGCTGGCGATAAGCTGTGCATTTGACGCTTCAGTAATTTTATTTACCAGTTCGTCTGTTTTGCGGATGTTCTCGATGATATTGAGAAGCGCCTTTGATGTTAGATCGACATATTCACGTCCTTTGATTACTTCCTGAAGGCCGGTATGCACCTGCTGGGTGATGTCCTTGGCACCCATTGCGGTTTGTTCGGCGAGTTTTCCAATTTCATCCGCAACAACTGCAAAACCTCTTCCGTGCTCTCCTGCGCGGGCAGCTTCAATGGCAGCGTTCAGAGCAAGGAGATTAACCTGGTCGGAAATGTCGCTGATGAGAGTAACCATTTCGGATATTTTTTTTGTGCTTTCGTCAATATTGTTCATGCCGTGAATTGCGTTTTGCATGAGTTCATTACCCCTTTGCGCTTCAAGGGTGCTGTTGGTGGCCATGCTTAGCGCTTGTTGCGCGTATTCTGATACACGATTGATAATACTTCTGAGCTCTTCCATTGAATTGTTCGCTTTGGTGGCGAGATCTGATTGCGACCTGGCGCTCTGCGCGATGTTTTCGATTGATGATGATATCTCTTCCAGAGATGCTGATGCCTGTTCAACCGAGGCAGCCTGCCCCTGCGTGCCCTGTGCGAGATCCTGACTTGTTGAAGACAGGGATTCTGAGGAGGTGGCAAGCTGTTTGGATGACTCGATGTTCATGTGCACGATCTCGCGCAGGCCTCTCAGCAACAGCTTCAAGTGCTTAATGAGTTCGCCGAATTCATCGGGTACATAATCTTCGGAAGCTGCCGTAAGGTCTCCGGTTGCAACCCGTTTGAAAATTGAGATAGTATTTTGAATGGGCTGTGAAATCGCGCGGGTGGTGTAAAAAATTACAAGAAAAATCACTGTGGAAACAAGTATGAGCGAGAAAATGATCTGCGTTATGAGCATATTCGTTCTGGCGTAAAATACGGAAGGAGAAAGCATAAGAGAGAACGATTGTCCTGTTGAGGGAATGGACATCTTATACGCAATTGATGTTTCTCCAAACGCAGTCATTTTACATAAACCGCTTTCGGCTGAAAAAGAAATGGGAACGATATTTTTGTCATCGCGTACATCATCGCTTACAATGAACTTTCCTATGAGTTCATGATTTGTATGACCTATGATTTTCCCATCCGGATTCGCGAGCATCACCTGTGCGCCGATAGCTGCATTGCGCTCTTCGAGATATTGTTTTAATTTTTGTATGAGAACAGTGGCACCAATAGCTCCGCGCACACGGCCATTCACTTTCAACGGGATAGCTACAACGACGGTCCCTGTACCTGTAGCTTTGTTGATTATCGGTTCTGAAACGACCATCGTTCCTTTTGTCATCACATGGGTGAAATATCCCCTGTCGGAAATGTTTTTCACGCCGCCTAAACTGTTTGGGGCGGTTCCATCGGCCGTTGAAGCAAAGAGCATTTCAATATTGGGTCCTTTCGAAGGGTGCAGCTTCATCAGCGCCGCTCTCATTGCCGCGGGATCGATATTTGTAAATTCCTGAAGCTTTGAATATGCGGTTAATTCGGTAAAAATGATTCCGTAAAATGCATTGATTTCCCCTCCGATTTCTTTTGCACGGCTTTCCAGCAGCGAAATCTGAAGATTGTGTGTCGAATTGATGGTCAGATTGTAGATTATAATCACCAAGATACTGAGGACTGTGATGATCCCGGAGAGAATCGGAATGGAAAATTTGAGGAAAAGTGAGATCGGTGTATAGCTCTCAATATAGTTATTAAACACATACAGGTGCTGTTTTGCGACATAATATAGCATTGCGCCGACGATGGCCGCGGTGAACTCGCCCAGAATAAGAAAAAAAATGGCTTGCTGAATTGAAACCAATACACCAAAATACAGGCCCAAAACTACCGTAAGCAGCGGACCGCCTGCACAGCCGGCGAAAAGAAACGCAGAGGCACGGATTGGATATTTGTGTATAAAGCGCTGGGCATCGATGGAGGCGCTCTGGTTTTCCTGCAGGCTGTGTGCGTACAGCGAGAGACGCCTGTTTAATAGCCAGAAAGCGATTGTAAAGGTGGCAATAATCAGAGGCGCAAGCACGCCAATGACTTTGAATATGCGCAGTGCATCGGCAAACTGAATGGAAAGCGCAAACGACAGCGCGTAAAACGCGGGATGAATCAAGTACAGAATCAAAAACCATTTAAAGAGATGTGAAGGAATTTCGTGAGCTTCTTTGCGTTTCATGAAAAGATACCTTTTCCTTTGTTGTATTACAAAAATACTGTAATTGACTTTTTTCGCTTTAATTGATGAATAGTCAACTGCTAATTAGTATATCTCAACTTTTTCAAAAAAAATTTTTTTGGAGAGAAATTAGCTGAAAAGCTCCATGACTTCTTCTCTGCTCAATGACTTTAGCAGGGATGTGTCTTCGCTGATGAGGTCGCTGGCCAATTTTCTTTTTTTGTTCTGAAGCTGCTCAATTTTTTCCTCGATGCTGTTTTTCATAATAAGGCGATAGGCAATCACTTTATTTTTTCTGCCGATGCGATGCGCGCGATCGATTGCCTGATTTTCCACTGCGGGGTTCCACCAGGGATCGAAGATAATCACATAATCTGCGGCAGTGAGATTGATGCCGAGCCCTCCGGCTTTGAGGCTTATGAGAAAAAGCGGAGTGGTGTTCGTGTGCTGAAAGGCTTCAATCTCTTCCTCTCTGTTTTTCGTCTGACCGTCGATGTACGAATACGGAATTTC
This sequence comes from Leptospira biflexa, assembly GCA_020721925.1. Lineage (GTDB taxonomy): Bacteria > Spirochaetota > UBA4802 > UBA4802 > JAGODF01 > DYLV01. Next base: position 6,665 of record DYLV01000105.1, on the reverse strand, counting down.
TTGCGAATCAAAGTGCTTTTGCATGATGGAAAGCGCCTTCACGAATTGCGAAAAGCAAATAACTTTGTGGCCTTCAAAGAGCATTTCGTCGATCATGTCTTTCAGATAGTCGAACTTCCCCGATCCGGCATTGATATATTCTTTTTTAAAAAGTTCGGGGAAAATACAAAGCTGACGAAGCCTGAGGATTGCAGTAAGGATTGTCATGGTGGCCTGCTCGGGTGTCTGCGTCGAAAGGGCCTCCTCGATTTCATTGTTAAAATGGCTGCGCCATGTCTCGTAGAGCTCGCGCTGCTTATCGGTCATGTCTATGTATACCGTGATGACTTCCTTGGGCGGGAGGTCCTGTGCGACATCTTCTTTTTTTCTGCGCAGAATGAAAGGATACACTTTCTTTTTGAGTTTTTTTACCGCCTCCTCATCCTGGTATTTTTCTATCGGATAGGTATAGTTGCGCTTAAAGTGCTCCTTTTTTCCAAGGATGCCCGGGTTGAGAAACTCCATCTGCGCCCACAGCTCGAATGTGTTGTTCTCAATCGGTGTGCCCGAAAGCGAAAGTCGATGTGTGGAGGTAAGTTTTAAAACGCATTCGAAAGTTTTACTGTTTGCATTTTTTATGTACTGCGCTTCGTCGAGCACCGCATAGTAAAATTCAAAGGATGAAAACATTTTAATATCGCGCTGAAGCGTTTGATAGCTGGTCAGAATTATATCATAGCGATGAAATGAAGAGCCCTCTCTGTCGCGGTTTGCTCCGCGGTGCGGCAGTGCGGTAAGCGCGGGTGTGAAATGGGCGATTTCATTCATCCAGTTCGTCATGGTTGTGACCGGCACAACAATGAGCGATGTCCTCAAACTGCCATTTTCTTTGAGACTTTGAAAAAGCGCTAAAGTCTGAATGGTTTTGCCCAGCCCCATGTCGTCTGCAAGACACCCTCCGATTTTGTACTCATGGAGAAAATGAAGCCAGTGGTATCCGGTTATCTGATAGGGACGAAGTACGCCCTGAAATTCTTCAGGAAGAGGATGCTCGTTGATGGAAGAAAAATTTTGAAGTCTGAGAAATATTTCATTTACGCGCGCTGCGTCATCAACATCACCTTCGAGACTCTCTTTGGGAGCTTTTTCGAAGATATCGTTGACCGTTGTAAGATCGTTTTTGTTTATGTGTGCGCTCTGATTATCCACAAGTCCATGCTCTGCGAGTTGCGAGAGGAGTTGAATTTCATCCGGCGAAATAATTCTGTAACTTTCACCCACCTGAATCAGCCCGTCTTTGAGATATTCCGGGTCGATTCGTATATTGTATTCTTTTCCATCTTCGCGGTATTTCGCATCCACTTCAAACCATGCGATTCCGGATTTGATGCTCAGAAACATCCGGCCCATGGTCATGGTGAAGCGCGAATGAAGATGTTCAATTTTAAATTCAACGCCTGCGTCGGATAGCTTCTTGCCGAACATCGCGAAGAATTTCGGAACAGTCATGCCGACACTGATGGAAGGCCCGGTTGATTGATACCCAAACGGCTGGATATCTACAAGGCGAAATCCAGGTGCTTTTCCGACCAGCATAATAAACTTTTTATAGAACATATCTTCGAAGGCGAAATTGCGTTTGGCAACAAGGTATTCTTCGGGCTTTTCTGGCGGGACTATCAAATACTGCTCGCGATTTCCATAGGGCCTTTCATGACCAAGATATGAAAATTGCAAAGTGAGGCTTAGGGAAAGTACGCCCGGCTCAATCATCACCACCGGTGTGGGAAGCGGGTTGGTGATGCGTACTTCGCGTTTGGTGAATTGAACCGAAATGGTCGGGTTATTCATTTCCTGGCATGTGTTACACAAATATCGGATGTCGTTTAGATTGTATTGATGCGTGTTTTGCTGAAAAAGCTTTATGATGAACGCCAGATCAGGGTTCTCAAAAGAGTAGTACAGGCAGTCGGCCATATTGAAAATGTATGCGCTATTGCCGGTGGAGTTTAAAGAAATCTCGTCCCGAAAATATGGTTCTTCGCCATTGATGGAAAAAAGTGGAATAAAACTCGGATTTTTCCCGATGAGCGTATAAATTTCGAACATTATTGTGAGAGTATCGATTTTTTCTTTTTTCAGGGGGATCGGTTCGTACATGCTCCGGTAGAGCAGCATCACATCGTCGTTTTCGACGAGAAAAGGGAGATATGTGATCAGCAGATCATGGTCCTGGATATACGATCTTCTGTCGGCGAAAATATTTTTAAGGAGCCGGTCGGCTGATGGCGGTATTGGCTCGGTTATTTTTTCCAACGAATAGTTTTCTATGCGCCCCGGCGTTCCGTTTCGCTTGATGTACTGCAGGGCGGGAAGAAGGGTGCAATGCTGAAATGGGCCATGATCCTCAATGGCGAAAATTAGACGATATCTCCTTTTGGGCATCTTTTCGCTGACAATTGTTTTCGCAGCCCTGCGCTCGTTCAACGCGTCATTGCGGAAATAATGACTTATTTCAGAATCGAAGTGAAGCGGAATGACGATGTCGCTCGTTTCGAACGCGCGCGCGGTGATATCCTCCAGCATTCCATCGTAATTGCCCTGCACTGCTTTTTTGTATTTCTTCAAAACAGAGGTGTTTTGATGATAAAGAAAGAGAAGGACTGCGCCTATGTGTTTGCAGATGCCGGGGAAAGGGCAACTGCATTGGAATTTTTCATCGGCCAGACGAATTGAAACAAAATAGCGTTTTGAGTCTGTGCCGCGCACCAGCGCCATGATGTTATTGTCGGCCTTGATTGCAAGGCTTTCCACACGACCCTGCTCGTAGTACAAGCGCGCGCGCTCATATATGGTAAATCCCAATAACGCTTTTATGTCGTCTAATTCCATGATGGCAATGATAATTACAAAAGATCGTCGAGCTCTTTAAGAATTGATGTACTTTCCCCGCTGGATTGTTTGTCCGTTTTCTGTGTGGGTGCTGCTTCGGCCGACTTCGTTTTTTGCGGCGCGCTTTGCTGGTTTTGGGATACATCTTCGATCTGAAAAGACGGTTGGCGTCCCGAGAGGTCTCCGCCGATGTTCAGCCGGTATGCCAGCGCCGCGGCGAAGCAGTGCGTGAGATAAATGCATTCGTACGCCTTTTTGCCGCTTAACTTCTTTTCTCCTTCAATTTCAGATTCAAAATTTAGAACATCCTGGGGATTTGCCACAATGAGCTGCGGACCGTTCATGTCATCAATGAGCACTTTCAGCTCATCGGCAACTTTTTCCATATAGGATGCGATCGTCATGCGCGCCTGGTTGCCGAGCGTCTTTTGTGTTTTTTCAAGCTGTGTCAGTTTTTTGCTGTATTCAATATACTGCGCATTGCTGATTGGTTTGTCGAGGCGTGTTTTTTCGTACAGTTCGAGAGCGTCGGTGTACTGTCGCAGACCCTCGATGCAGTCGCGCATGCCGTTGTAGAGATCAGAAAGGCGGATCCGATAGTCAATTTTACCGGAAGTTCCATACGTGGTATTGTATTTAATTTTATTTGTGGTGAGGATCAGTGAATATTCCCTATCAAACTCGAGGACCAAAAGGTGTGATTGAAGTATTATGTCATCATCCTTCAAAAATTTTAATCTGCTTTCACGGTCATAATCCGCACGAAGTTTCTTCATGTCCAGCGCATACATTAAATCCATGCCTTTTGCAATTTCCGCCGAAAGCTTCTCTTCTTTCTTTTTTTCATCGGCTTCTCTGGCGGCATCTCCGGGAAGTGGAACTTCCACTTCGGTGACTTCTGCGCCTTTGACCCGTCTTCCTGGTTTATCTTCAGCGTTGATTCCAAGCATGCTCTCGATACGGGTGTCGTTGAGCGGCAGTACTATTCCATGGTAATTGCAAAAAAGCCACCAGAGGCGCGGGAAGAGTTTATTGAAAATAATGTAGATATCGTTTCTTGCCTTTTTTCTCTTCGAGGAATACAGAGACGACTTGTTTTTTTCAAGTTCCTGCTGGGTAAAAATCGCTCTTTCAAAAGCGTCAAGTATTGTTGTGCTGTATCGATGGAGCACATAGAGCTTTTTAAAGAGTGAAATGAAAAAATCGCGGTAGTCACTCACTCGCTGTGAAATATCAGGAAATTCTTCATATGCCTGTGTGATCAGCATAAATGATCCACGGTCATATATCGCGGCAATCATTTCGATGAGCTCATAGTAGAGCGGCTTTATTGCGTCCAGCCGGGAAATAATCGATTTGCCGATTGTCGGGTTCTGTTTGAAAAGGTCGAGATAGATCATTTGCAGTTCAAGAAGTGCGGCTTTATATTCGGTGTTGAAGCGCTCAATGAATCGCGTCTTGTAGTATCCTCCCCAGAAATCCGCGACGCCGAAAAACATCAATTTAAACCGTATAATTATTCTGTCGATGAATGCGGTGAGTGAGCCCTGCTTTTGCTCTCCGCGCGCCTGCACCTTTACTTCCGCCGGTTTTACAGCGGATTTTTTTTGCATGGGAGCGGATGCCGGCTTTACTTTCTGAAGTTTTGCTTTATGCGATTCAATTTTCTGCCGGTACTGTTTCTGTTTTTCGCGATCGAAGTCTTTAAACCCTCTTTCTCTTTTTTCCGCGATTACCTGCCCACCCGCATGGACGAATTTATTAAAAAGGTCTTTTTTGGTTTTATCGTCTAAATTGGTGACGCCAATATTTTCTTTTGTTTTGTCGATTTTTGACATTGACCAGGACCTCAAATCCGAAAGATCCGGAGAAGACATGTATGCTCTCATGATACAGTATACTAAAATTCCCATAAAAAGGTCAACGGTATTATAACTGAACATGAAAAAAATATACCAAACATGATTCGCCGAGGCGATGACGGACAACCGCAGCGTGCAATGCTCTTTCATGCATCAATATGATTATGTGATGGCACCACCCGGTTAGATTTCCTGTGCGATTGATGCCGCGCCGATTGCGCCGGTGAGCTGAGCGAGAGGGTGAACCTCGATGGATGCGCCGATCTTTTTTTCCATTGCACGCACCACGCCGCTGTTTTTCGCCACTCCGCCGGTCATCATCACGGGTGGGTTGATGCCGACGCGCATGGCCATCGCGCCGACGCGGGAAGAGATGGATTCGTGGATGCCGGCGATGATGTTTTCGCGGGGTTCTCCTTTTGAAATAAGAGAAATGACTTCTGATTCCGCAAACACGGTGCAGAGGCTTGAAATGCGCGAGGGCGAAGATGATTTTGCCGCCATGGCACCGAACTCCGTAAGATCGACTTCCAGTGCACGCGACATTACTTCGAGAAATCGGCCTGTACCCGCTGCGCATTTGTCGTTCATAACGAAATCTTTCACCTTGCCTGTGTGATCGAGGGCAATGGCTTTGCTATCCTGCCCGCCAATGTCGATGATGGTGCGCACACGGTTGTTGAGGAAAATCGCGCCGGCGGCGTGACAGGTTATTTCCGTGACAGCCTTGTGGGAAAATTTCACGCTGTTTCGGCCATAGCCGGTCGAAACAATTTTTTGTATCTGGTGCGATTCCAGCCCAAGTTCTGCGAGAAGCTCTTCAAACACACGCAGCCCCGCATTTTCCGCATTGTAGCCGGTGAAGATGACGCGCGTTCCTGCAATTTTTCCGTTTTCAAGAACCGCGCATTTCGCGGTAATTGACCCGATGTCGATTCCTGCACTCAGCATTGGTTTTCTCCTCTGAGTATGATGCGTGAAAAGTCGGTGAGAATTCGTGCGGTCAGCCCCCAGATTTCAAATCCGTTGAAATGATAATAATATACTGGAACTTCCCTGCCTTCGAAATGGTAGATTTCGGTTTTATAATAGCGTTCGTGGTAAAATATCTCAAGAGGAGCTTCGATGCATGCGTCTATTTCCGAGGGGTTTGGCAGATATGAATATGGATGCGGGATGGAGCCGATAAACGTGGAAACATGAAAACCCCAGATGGAAAAGTAATGGTCGAATTCTCCGAGCACGGTGATATCGCGCGCGGAAATCCCTACTTCTTCTTCGGTTTCCCGGAGGGCGGTATGGAGCGTGTCGGGATCATCATCATCGCATTTGCCGCCGGGAAACGATACTTCCCCGCGATGGGTGGCCACATTCGACGTGCGCTTGGTGAGAAGCACATGGGGTGCGCCGTTTTTGTTCATCAGGAGCATGAGCACTGCAGCCGGAACAAGCTCGGGCCTGTCTATCACCCTGCGGGATTTTGATTTCAGCCTCATTTTGATTTCTTCGAGGAATTGCGCATACTCATGACTGTTTTCGAATTGCATTTTCATGGAGATCCCCATTGAATATGTCGTTGGCCACAATGGCTGGAAAATCCTTCACCTCAAAGCGGTACATTGCTTCCGGGCCAAGTTCGGGAAACGCGATGAGTTTTGAAGAAATAATCCTCTTAGAAAGATATGCACCGGCGCCACCGTAGGTTGCGAAATATACTGCCCGGTACTCGCACAAAAGTTTTCGCACCTGATCGCTGCGCCTGCCTTTTCCAATAAATCCTTTTACGCCGAGCTTGAGCATCGTCTCGGTGAAAGGATCCATGCGCGAGGAGGTTGTCGGGCCTGCGGAACCTATGATTTTTCCCGGAGGGGCGGGTGTTGGACCCACAAAGTACACGATTGCGCCCCGAAAGTCGAGAGGAAGGGGCTCGCC
>DYLV01000005.1 GCA_020721925.1 Leptospira biflexa | reverse complement strand
CAATCGGTAAAAAACGTCCTAGCCGGTTGAAGGTTTTGGAAAGTGCACGTGCCGTATCTTCAGCCATTGCCTTCTGAAACGGGTTGGGGAGTGTATCGTATGCAATGAGGACTTTCGGCTGGACAATTGCCAGTGTATTCTGGCATATGGCACGCGTGGGAAATAGAATGAGTGCAACAGAAAGGAAAATAAATAATAATATCATGCTATACGATTTCATTTTAAAACCTCATGGTGAGTGCTGCGCCGTAAAGACTTTCACTATTTTCATTAAATGTTAAAAACGGGTGTACCAGGATGCTGGTTTCTTCCACGGTTCCGTTTTGAATTCTGTCGGGAAGAAACGCGGTGTGTATAATTTCAATAATTTTCAATCCACAGTATGCAGCAAGAAATGAGTAGGCCCGGGTTTTATTCACTGGCGAGGATTCATATTTACCGGTTATTTCATTATAACTTTTAGAGGGGGAGAATTCTTTGATGGTACAATACAGCAAGACATTGTTTGCATGAAAATATAGATAACCCCAGCTGCGATATCCACGGTAAAAATGACCTCCGCCACCGCTCACCAAAGAGAGGTATGCCGCATTATAGGTATTTCCCAGATGGCGTTGAATGCCTTGGTAATTTGATGCAAGAAATAAATTATAATGGGCAAATGCATCAACAAAAAGTGACATATTGCCACACATGAGCATGTAGATGCTGAATCGGTAGCGTGCCAGCTGGGATGAAGAAATGTCGCGATGATCTGTCTTAAGACGCTGGGGGCGTTCGTGAATACCATTGATTATTAGGTACAGGTAGGGGGAGTAGTTGACGCTCCATAAGGCAAGGCCGGAGTAATCCAGATGCGCAATATAACCCAAAAAAGGGGACACGAGCGGCATGGTGAGACTGCCTGGAACGGTATACAGCATCATAAGGAGCGTATCGTTGGAATTAGATGGCATAAAAACAATTTCTCGCTTTCTACCTTCATAAAAATTTTGAAGGTCATCGGCGGCCTTTGTAAAGCCAACGAGAATAAAATCGCCTTCTCTCACAAAAGGAGGGACTGCAACGGGAATACCATTCCGTAATACAATTGCGCCAACGGGAATATAGCGCACGAATGAGGAAATTTGAGAAATATTCTCGTTGCTGCCCGATATTGGTCGATATACAGTAAAAATACCGTTTGTGCCAGATGATGCAACCGCATGGGGGTGGCCGTTATGCATGGTGAAAAAAATTGGTTTTTTATATTGCTTCAGAACGCTAAAGACAAATTGTGCGCAGTGTTCTTCGAAAATATAGCTGTATTCCCGCATTGAAAGTGAAAGTGCGGATGTGGGTATGTATGCGGTATAGCGGTGTATTGTTTTTCCAAAGTAAGGAATGTCGATGCTGAACGCAGAGATTTCAAGCACGAGCGCATCGCTTCGCTCTTCGAGGCGGCCATGCACGATAATAGAAATTTTTGCCTGGCGGGCAAACCGTTCGATGCAGCTTTCTTCTCTGCAGGAAAATTTTCCGAGCTGATCTCGCAAAAGCGGGCTGTTGATAGGTTCAAAAATATTCTCGGATGCGATGAAATTGGAGCGCAGAATGTTTTCCAGATGTGTTTCAATGATACCGGAAAACATTTTCAGGCGGGAAGTTTCCGGGGTGATGCCAGCAACACCAATGAGGGATGCAGAGAATACCGGGGATGCGGTAATGGCGCTGGAGATGCACATCATGCAAAATAGACGGAATAAGTTCGGCACGTATGTTCCTCTTTGAATTATGAATAGTGCTTGCGTTGTTTTTTGTTCTAACTCACTGTTGAATGAGAAAGAGCATGCAGCATGTGCAATTTTCGGCAAGGAATAATTTTTAACAGAGGTGAAAAATGGTAACACAGGGGATTGCACTCGGAATTGGTTTTTTTGCGGGAATTCTGAGTGGTGTGTTGGGTATTGGCGGCGGCGTCGTGATGATACCGGCGCTTGCGTATTTTTTGGAATACAGTCAGCATCTTGCACAGGGGACAACGCTTGCGGCGATGGTGCTTCCAATAGGGCTTCTTGCCGCGTGGGAATATTATCAAAACGGATATGTCAATCTATCTGTGGCGCTTATCATCGCAGTGGGGTTTGTAGCAGGGGGATATTTGGGGGCGAAAGTTGCAGTTTCAATTGACGCGGTTTGGCTTAAAAAAGTATTTGGAGTGGCGCTCATTTTGATTTCCATAAAACTCCTTTTTTTTGAATGATATAGAATTAGATAAGCAATTGCACAATTTTGGCAGCCTTTTCGAGGGCCCGTGCACGATGGCTGAGCGTGTTTTTTATTTCAAGGGGAATTTCCGCCATGGTTGCATGATATTCGGGCAGATAGAAAATTGGATCGTATCCAAAACCGTGTGAACCTTTGGGTTCTGTAGAGATTTCGCCTTCGCATATTCCTTCTGCCAAAAACTCACCTTTTTCAGGTACCACGAGTGCAAGGACGCACACGAAGCGTGCCTTCCGTTCGCGTGCGGGAACATCCTTTAGCTTTTCAAGAATGAGCGCGTTTCGTTCTGCGTCGGTTGCGCCATCTCCGGCATATCGAGCGGAATACACGCCAGGTTCTCCCCCAAGTGCATCCACGACGAGGCCGGAATCATCAGCCATAGCAGGATATCCGGTACGTTGTGAAAGATCTCGTGCTTTTTTAAGGGCATTTTCGGCGAAGGTGGTGCCGTCTTCGATAACTTCGGAAATGGATCCGATTTCTTTCTCTATATCTTCAATCGAAAAAAGTGCAATGTCGGGAATAGAAGAAAATTTTTGGGTAATTTCCTTCAATTTTCCTTTGTTTCGTGTGGCGACAAGCAATTTCATGCACGGATAATCCTTCAAAAGTAATGAAACCTCAAAAACCTATATCATAGGTTGTTCGCCTGTGGGCACAAAATGTAGGTAAAGCACGCTTTCTTTTATATAATTTATTATTAAGAAAGCAGTTTTTTTGGATGCCATAAAATTTTTATTGAAATCAATTGTTTAAAATAGTATACTATTCATGCATGTAATTTGTAATTCGTGTGCCTGTCAAGAAGAGAAATTTTTACATTACCAATCAAGGGAGGTGCCAATGGATTTAAATCTCAATATTGGCGCATTTTCAATGGAGCATAGAACCGTACCATTGGATCAATCAGTCCTGTATGATGTGCTCATTGTTGGAGGCGGACCTGCCGCTATGACTGCTGCAGTCTATTGTATGCGCAAAGGAGTAAAAACCGGATTCATCACAAAGGACATTGGCGGGCAGGTGGGTGAAACCTCGGGCATTGAAAATTATTTAGGCTATAAATACATCGAAGGCCATGAATTGGTGAATAAATTTTCGGAGCAGGTGAAACAATTTGAAATTGCGTTTAAAGAGGGCGCAACTGTCACTAAAATCATACAGGGAAATAACAAAAACGTCGTACTCGAGACCGGAGAGAAGTATGTTGCGAAGGCTGTCATCATTGCCACGGGCAATAGATGGAAAAAACTCAATGTGCCCGGTGAAGATGCACATATTGGAAAAGGTGTAGCGTTCTGTACCATCTGCGATGCGCCTTTTTTTGTGGGGAAAAAGGTTGTGGTGGTTGGAGGCGGCAACTCAGGTGTGGAGGGTGCAATCGACCTTGCGAAAGTCGCAAAAGAAGTGACAGTGGTGCAGTTTCTGGAAAAACTGACGGCTGATAAAATTTTGATTGATAAATTGAGTAAGTATGCAAATGTCACAATTTTATATATGCATGAAGTGAAGGAAATTCTGGGTAACGGGCTGGTTAACGAAGTTGTCGTTGTTGATCGTAAGACCAGGAAAGAAAATACATTGAAGATTGATGGGATTTTCATTCAGATCGGATTAAGCCCCAACAGCGATATGGTGAAAGGGGTGGTGGATATTAATGAGCGGGGTGAAATTGCCGTTGATTGCGCGTGCAGAACAAGCGCTGAAGGCATTTTTGCTGCGGGCGATGTGACAAGCGTGCCCTATAAGCAAATTATTATCGCGGCAGGGGAAGGGGCGAAAGCGGCGCTTTCCGCCTGCGATTATGTGTTGAGAAAATAAAGGAGGTACGATATGCCACTTTTCGATGAAAAAGTATCAAGCCAGCTGAAAGGAATTTTAAGCGGGTTAAAAAATCCGGTGAAACTCGCATTTTTCACTCAGGAAATTGAGTGTTCCATGTGCAGTGAAACGCACCAGTTTCTAAATGAATTCTGCTCACTTTCGGATAAGTTGTCGCTTTCAGTTTACGATTTTGTAAAGGATAAAAATCAAGCGGAAACATATCATGTTGATAAAATACCTGCAATTGTAGTGCTGGACGGTGCAGGGAGCGATACTGGAATCAAATTCTATGGTTTGCCTGGAGGCTATGAAATCAATTCTTTCATAACAAGCCTTCTTGAAACATCAGGCCATAAAGAAGAATTGCCCGACACGATAAAATCGAAAATCGAAGCGATAAAAAAAGATGTGCACATCCAGGTTTTTGTGACTTTAAGCTGTCCGTACTGCCCAGCAGCAGTGAGTGCCGCGCATCGTCTTGCACTAGAAAGCGCTCGCATTCGTGCAGACATGATCGAAAGTTCAACTTTTGTGCCGCAGGCAGTGAAATACGGCGTGCAATCGGTGCCTATGACAGTCATCAATGAAACGCAGAAATTGGTAGGGGCACAGCCGATTGAAAAATTGTTCGAGGCGATTGACAAAGCATAATTAACATATTGAGAGCGTCGTTGTATTGTATTAAAAATGGTTTAGACATCTTCACAGGGGGTATGCTATCATGAAAAAGGCATTGAAAATTATCGGCATTTTGGTGATTGCACTGGTTGTGGTGATTATTGCTTTTATCGAAATATTGTATCGGATGAAAACGCCTTCAACTGAAGGCACGATTATCTGTCAGTATTTATCCGCTCCGGTGACGGTGACGCGCGATGAGTGGGGCGTGCCGCATATAAAGGCGGAAAACAGTAAAGATGCCTTCTTCGCATACGGCTATACCATCGCTCAGGACAGACTTTTTCAGATGGAAATTCAAAGGCGCCTTGCGAAAGGCGAACTTGCTGAAATACTCGGCGAGAAGCTTCTGCCCATCGATAAAAAATTCAGAACCTATCTTTTCCGTCAGACTGCCGAAAAAATTCTTGAAAATCCGAAAAAGATAAATCCCCGCGCGCTTGAAATTGTGGATGCGTTCATAGCCGGAGTAAATCACTTTTTAAAAACAGGCCCCCTCCCGTTCGAATTCACGTTGATGGGCATTCCAAAACGCCCATTTACGCGCATCGACTGTGTTTCCATGCTTGGCTACATGGCATATTCATTCAACGACGGCATCAGCACGGATTCATTGAATTCAATGCTTGGAGAAGCAATTAAGGATAGAAATGTTAAAGAGCTCTTTCCGGAATACCAAAGGAAAGGAAGCACAACCATCATCGACCGGCAGGCATATTTTTCTGATACACAACAAACCCATGCGTTGCGTGATGGTGATGGTTCAGAAAATGGTCTTCTGAATACCCTTATCCCGGGGTTTACAAAAATATTTTTTTCGCGGGATGATATTATTGGGGAAATCAGTCAATATTATGAAAACCTGCCGGGTTTCGAAGGAAGCAATTCATGGGTGATTGCGCCATCGCGCTCGGCGCATGGGAAAGCGATTATTGCGAATGACCCACATATTGCGCATTCTCTTCCTGGTGTGTGGTATGAAGCGCGTATACAATTTGCTGATACCGATAACTACGGTTATTTTTTGCCGATGTACCCTTTTCCACTTATCGCCCATAATGAAAAACGCGGCTGGACCATCACAATGTTTGAAAACGACGATCTTGATCTTTATTATGAAACATTCAATCCAAAAAATCCAAATGAGGTGATGTACCGTGGGAAATGGGTGACGATAAAAGTGCTGAAAGAAAAAATCATAGTGAAAGGAAAGGGTGAAGTTGAACACATTATAAGAATCACCCCCCATGGTCCTGTCATCAGTGATTTTATTGAAGAATACAGGGGAAAACCTGTTTCGATGTTCTGGGTGTTTTTGAAAGAGGAAAACCCGCTGATAGATATCACCTATAATATGCTGATGGCAAAAACCTGGAAGGAATATGAAAAAGCGATTTCTAAACTTGCCGCACCGGGATTAAATCTCTCCTGGGCTGATAGCGAAGGCAATATTTGCTGGTGGGGGGCAGGCTATATTCCAATTCGTCCTGCGCATGTGAATAATAAAAAAATACTGGATGGGGCATCGGGAAAGGACGAGATTGTAGGTTATGTGCCGTTTAGTCAAAATCCAAAACTCATCAATCCCAAAAGCGGTATAATCATTACGTCAAATAACCGCCCTACATTGAAACCGGTGGGCGGTATTGCGAATGTGCCCGGTTATTGGCGTCCCGATGACAGAGCGGCGCGTATTACTGATCTTCTTTCCAAAAAGAAAAAATGGTCGATTGAAGATTTGAAAGCAGTGCAAACCGATGCGTATTCAATAGCAGCGCAGGAGACAATGCCGGCAATACTTGGAATTCTTGCAAGTGCAGAAAAGAAAGGCACGCTAAACCAAACCGAGAAAGAAGCGTACAATATGCTAAAACTGTGGAATATGCGCTTTGATGTAGATGCGGCAGGGGCGGTGGTGTTTCATTTCCTCATGCATCATATTATAAAAGAAGGCGTAGGTGATGAATTAGGCAAACACTTTATTGAGTACACTGAATTACCGGATCACTGGATTTTTTTAAAAAATTTTATTAATAATCAGTCTTCGCGCTATTGGGATGATGTAAAAACACCGGAAAAGGAAACCAGAGATGCAATAATTGTTCGGGCAATGAAAAAAGCTGTGGCTGATGCATACTTCAGGCTCGGTTCATCTCCGTCACGATGGAAATGGGGAGATATTCATCAGCTCGAATACGTGCATCCCGTCGGTATGGCAAAGCCCATGAATTTACTGTACAATATGGGGCCATATCCGGCATCGGGCGAGGCACATATTGTGAACAGAATAAGAACACATTTCGGCAAAATGGATTTTAAAGTGACATCGATACCTTCGACGCGCAGACTCATCATCATCGGGGAACCTGATAATTCATATTCAATTTTGCCGGCAGGGAATTCGGGTAATCTCAAAAGCCCTCATTATGGCGATCAAGTCAAGATGTACCTTGCCGGCCAGTATCGAAAGCTTAATTTTTCAGAAGCAAGCCTTGCGGGGAAAATTACGCAGGTGATGAAACTTGAGCCGGGGAAGTGAAAGGAGTGTGAAACATTCCACATAAGGGGAGGTCAAAAAACTATTCATTGACTGGTTGTTCTCAGGAGGGCATTGTATATGTGGTAAAAAGCGCTTTCTCTTATGCTATGTAAAGCAGTGAAAGCGCTTGTAAGGGGGGAATTCGTTATTTGATTTTCTGCTTTAACTGCACATATAGTTTTTGATATTCATCCGATGCGGGAGACATGAGCAATGCCATTTCACAGAATTTCAGCGATTCAGTGTATTTTTTTTGTGAAAAATACAGTTCTGCCAACCTGAAATTCGTATTGTGTTTGAAATTGAATTGAGCCCAGGGTAATGAAGAATCGGTTAAAGCGGAAAGCCATATTTCTTGCGCTTTTTTGGAATTTTTCATGGCGAGATATACGCGCCCTTGTAGATTTGCATATCGGCCATCGGGCGAAATTTTTTGCGCTTTCTCTAATAGTTTGATTGCTTCGGAATATTTTTTTTCATTCATAGCAAGGAGAGCCATATTCCCCAAAAATAAGGCGCGTTCTGAGGGTTTTTTTGCAAGCGTTAGCCCATGAGACCAGAATTTTTCCGCAATGATGTCGTCGTATTTGAGATAGAAAATATTGCCAATTCCGTTTAAGGGTAGCGGATTTTCAGGATCTATTCTCATTGCGGCGGAGAAATCTGCCATGGCTTTATCATAATTTTTTAAATTTAATTGTGCCATGCCGCGAAGGTAGAGGAGTGTGGTATCATTGATGCGGTGACTGAGTGTTCTTTCGATTTCAGCGAGTGCATCGGCGAAACGCTCCTGTTCAAAAAGGAGCGATTTTATGGTGTGCAATGTAAGATCTTCATTATCGTGCCTCGGTGCTGTTTGATTGCAGGCAGTGATATAGATACACAGAATGGCAGTTGTCCAAAAAAATCTTTTCATGTGAATGTTCCTCCATACGTTGTTGCAATGTATAAAGCATATAATGATTGTAGTCAATGATTTTCGATATCGGATATTCCGTGGAATGTAGGAGGTGTTAAAATGAAAAAAATGATGATTGCTGTTGCAGTGATGGTACTGATGTTTGTATCGTGCAAGAAAAACGAACAGGGATATGGAGAAAATCTGCGCGCAGTGCAGTCGCTTTTTGAAGAGCAAAAATACGATGAATCTTTGGACTTTATGACATCGGGCACAAAGAAATCGCTCAGGAGACTATCGTCGAGTTTTCCGGGTATAGCGGAGGCGGGATTCGGTATGGGAGTTCTTTTTAGAAAAGGTGCTGAGTGGCAGATCGTTGATGAAATAGTTCAGGGCGATGTGGCAAAAGTAAAAGTGCGGTATGTACGTCATCCAGTCGAAAATATCAGGGGGAGTGAAACGGTGTTCGTCTTTAAGAAAGAAAGTGGAGAATGGCGGCTCGATATGGAAAAAGACGTTGATGGTTTTATTGCGGAAATGCAGGAAACGGAAAAACAGATTCGATGAAGTTGCAAAGGAAATATTTGAATGATTATTGTAATAATGTTCTTGAAAAAAAAGAACATTATTTCACTTATACAAAAAGGCAGTGCTGCAGCGAAGGGGGAAATTATGAATGTGATTCATAGCATAGTATTTTTACAGAACTGGGGCACCAGTGTTCCTCTTGTAAAATTTATACAAAATAATCAACATGCGGTATCTGCGTTTCATATTATGGGGAAACACAGTTACTTGCTCGATGCAAATTTTGACAGCAAATCACAAATGGAAAATTGGATAAATACCGTAAAATCGATTACGCTTTCATCCGGCATACCTGCAGTAATCGCAATGGAATCGCAAAAGATAATTGAAGCACTGAAAACGAAAAGTGATTTCGGACTTGAGCAATACCTTTCGATGAAAGAAAAGAATCATTTTTTTATGAAAATCGATAATCCGCATGGGGATGCAAGGCTGATTTCGATTCTCTATGCAAATTCTATTATGGTTTCGATCTTGCACGTTCAGGGTGCCTGTTCGTTCATTTGCGAAGTGATTGCTGATGAGTATGAAAAATACAAGATGCTTTTAAAAGAAATTAAATTGATTGAGTCGGTGCATCACATTGAAACCCAGGAAGTTGTCATGGTATTGAAGTATAGAAATAAGATCATAGACGAAAGCGGGGCTCTTGTGCTGCCGGAAAACGATATAAGGGAATTATATACGCTATGAGAGGTATTGTCTATGCCGGAAACTGTCGATAAACCAGTTGAGTATGCACGAGAGGTTGTTGGAAGAGATCCGTGGGCTGTGCATCTGGGAATAGAGGTAGAAGAAGCAAGTGAAGGATATGCACGGTGTGCCGTCACGGTGAAGCCTCAGTATCTTAACGCCGTTGATCGCGCGCATGGGGCACTGGTGTATGCGCTTGCCGATCAAGCGTTTGCGGTTGCGTGCAATTCCCTCGGGACGATGGCACTTGCGCTTACTGTTTCAATAAATTATCTTTCAGCGGCGAA
The DNA here is from genome assembly GCA_020721925.1 of Leptospira biflexa. Classification (GTDB taxonomy): domain Bacteria; phylum Spirochaetota; class UBA4802; order UBA4802; family JAGODF01; genus DYLV01. Next base: position 37,987 of record DYLV01000005.1, on the reverse strand, counting down.
TGACGGAGAGCGAATCGTAGCTGAAGCGAGGCCAATAAATATTGCGCGAAAAATAAGTGTGTGGCTGCTCGAAGTGAAGGGAGTTGACGGCAGGCTTATCGCGTCAGCGCAGGGAACCGCCTATCACAAGTGACAATCGTTTAACTGAAAGTGTATTATTTAATTGACAATTGCAATAAGCTTTGCAATAAAGCTATTCACTATCTGAAAGCCTCTTATAAAGAGGGGAAAAAATATTATATAATGAATAAAATAAGAAATATCTTTGCTGCGTTAATTATTTTCATGATGTCATGTGCCACGTTCATGCTCGAAGAACAGGAAAGAGAGCTGATGAGCCTTGATGGCAAAACTGCAACCATGAAGAAAGAAATGGAGAGAGACAGCATCCGGCTGGATAAGGGGCAAAAAGTGCGGTTGCACATCATCACAAAGGATGACAGCATCCGCGTATATGCGTATTCTGCCGATGTTGATTTTTTAAAATCCCGAAGGCTTCTTATTCTCCATCTGTTTGATGATGATTTCAAGGATAACCGTTTTGAGAAAAAATTATTTATGGACAAATTAAATGATGTTGTGATTCTCGAGAGCAAATAGGTGATATATGTTTGAAGGATTATTTACCGCGTTGGTGACGCCGTTTAAAAATGGCAGTATTGATTACGATGCTGTAGAAAAACTCATCGAACGACAGATCGCAGGGGGTGTGGACGGCATTGTGCCGGTCGGCACCACGGGCGAATCGCCCACTGTTTCATTTGAAGAGCATAAAGAATTTATTTCACGGGTAGTAAAGTTCGTTGGCGGGAGAATAAAAGTAATTGCCAGCACAGGTTCGAATTCCACGGTTGAGGCAATTTGCCTTTCAAAATCCGCGCGTGATCACGGGGTCGATGGGTTACTGCTGGTCAATCCATACTACAATAAACCTACCCAGCAGGGTCTTATTAAACACTTTTCTGAAATCGCAAAATCCGTTGATATTCCTGTGGTGCTCTACAATATTCCCGGGCGTACGGGTGTCAATTTCCTTCCGGAAAACATTAAAGTGCTTGTAGATGAATGTTCGAATATTGTGGCTATAAAAGAGGCCTCGGGTGATATTTCACAAATGATGAGGGTAATTGAGCTATGCGGGGAAAGACTCACGCTTCTTTCAGGCGATGACAACCTGCTCCTTCCCGTGCTTTCAATTGGAGGACGCGGTGTGATCTCTGTACTCTCAAATATCATACCGGCAGATGTAAAAAAAGTGATTACGCTTTATGAAAGCGGAAAGATAGATGAAGCGAGATTGCTATTTTATCGGATTCTCCCACTGTGCAGAGCAATGTTTTTAGAAACGAATCCTATTCCAGTTAAGAAGTCGATGGAGCTTTTAGGGCTATGTTCAGGTGAGATTCGTTTACCTCTCACGCCGCTTTGCGAACAAAATACAAAGATACTTGCGGCTATGCTGAGAGAGTATGGAGTTTTACAATGAGCGCGATAGCAGTTCAGGGTGCGGCGGGGAGAGTGGGAACCGCCATTATGAATATGCTTGTGTCGCGAGGACATGCGATAGCGGCCGCTTTCGAACATAAAAGTTCCCCACATATCGGGAAGCGAATACATTCATTTTTACACGTATCGGATGCGCAGCGAGAGGGTTTGAGCACTGTTTTTGAGGTTTTATCGCATGATCGTCTGGCAGCGTCTGATGGAGTAATTGATTTTTCCGCACCGGAAGCAACGCTTTCGTTGATTGATGCGGCAGTGAAGGTTAAAAAACCGGTTGTCATCGGAACTACCGGATTGAGTGAAGGCCAGAAAACTGCAATTAAAAAAGCTTCTGAAACAATTCCCGTGATATTTTCGCCAAATATGGCGGTTGGAGTAAATCTACTCTTCAAGCTTACCGAAATTGCCGCTAAGACATTGAAAGACAGGTACGATATTGAAATATTTGAAGCCCATCATAAGCATAAAAAAGATGCGCCTTCTGGAACGGCGAAGAGATTATTGGAAATTGTGAAATCTTCATCTTCTGAATTAAAAGATTTTCATTCTGTAGATGGGAGATCTGGAATTATCGGCGAACGCAGTAATGATGAGATAGGCATGATGGTGCTCCGGGGGGGTGACATAGTCGGAGAGCATACAGTTTTTTTCATTGGCGAAGGGGAACGCATTGAATTGACACACAGGGCTACGAGCAGAAACAATTTCGCCATGGGCGCTGTTTTGTCCATGGAGTTTTTATTGCGCCAGCCTCCCGGCATGTATTCCATGTTTGATGTCCTGGGGTTTTGAATGCAGGATAAGGATTTAACAAAAAAGGATGACACGAAGGAGTTTGAGGTAAATCCATACGATCCTGAGCGGATGAATCCCGAGGATGTGATGCGACACTTTTTCATCGACGAGGTTCCAATCCTGCCCGTGGTGTCGAAAAGCGGATCGCTTCTTGGTATATTGAAAAAAGATGATCTTGTATCGGAATTGAGCGATCTGGATAGAGCGAAAAAGCAAAAGACGGATCAGCTTGTTCAAAAAATTTTGAAAAAAATGACGCTCGATGATTTGCTCCCCTTTGTGACCAAACATCGCGAATTTTCGGTCATCAACATCTTCGGTGAACATGTGGGGAAATGGAGTAGGCTGCAGCTGCTCGAAGCGAGCGAATCTTCGGAGAAGAAAAAACATCCCGCTGCAGATATTGATAAACAGAAAGATCGGGAAATGGTTGAATGGATTATCTATTCCATCCTTGAGCACATTCCCCGGCCGCTTTACGCACTTAATAACAACGGAAAAACGATGTTTTACAACGGCCATTTTGAAGAGCTTGTGATACAGAATCTTGGAAATGTGTATGATATTTCTCATGTGGAGAATATATTTACCGATCCTGAAAAAAACGATTTTTACTATAACGACAATGAAGACATACTTTTTTATAATCAGGAATTCAATGTGTATTATGAAAAAATTCCTATGAAAAGTAAAGATAAACAGATCGGTTTTCTTATCTTTTGCGATAAAGAATCGAATATACCCGTATCAGCGCTGGTTGCAAGGAAAAACTTAAAAAAACAATCTCTCGTAGCGCGCCTCAAGACGATAGAGAAAATAATTATTTCGGAAACAATAAAAGAAAAAAACAATGATGTCGATGAAGCGGCAAAAGCGCTTCACATCACCAGGAAAAACCTGTACGAAAAAGCCGCAGTGTACGGTATTGAAATTGAACGGAAAAAAACAGGAGGGAAAAAGTAATTTTTTTATTGACTAAAACCGTATATTCGATAGCGTTGCGTACGTTGATGATTGTTCGCAACATTCCCCTAAGCCGGTTCATAGATACTGCTGTTGAAATATACCTAAACGGAACAGAAATAATACTATTAATATTTTGAATATATAAATGAGATTTTATCAGATGAGATGGCGTGCACGCGGTGGCTTTTGCTCTATGATGCAGTGGTTGCCGCCAATAGAGGTGGGCTTAATTGTAATCAGGACATTGTCGTAAATCAATAATTTTGAGATGGGTTTTTGCGTGAAGATTTCCTCTCGTGTTTGTGCCAGTTCACGACATTATGTTTATAAAAGTGATGTATGTTTTGTTCCTTGCGATGTTTCATTACAACAAGTCTCATAATTGAATGATGCATGCTGCAGGCCTGCGACCGTTCCTTATACGGAGTAAATTGTCATTCACGTGTATTCATATCCGGGGGACTTCAAAAAATTATTTTATGCACCATTTTTGACACAAGAAATTGGAAAATTTGCATTTTTCAATTCGAGATTATATAAAAACGAATTTCGAAAAGTATATAATTAAACCAGAAGATTTTTCTTCTGGAAGATTAAGTAAAAAAAGGTGATTCATGGCACGAGTATCTGAAACTTCTAAACCGAATTATCGGGAAAAAAACGGAAATTCCAATTCGTATTCTCAGAATGAACGTCCTTCTGGCAATGGAAGTGGACAGAAAAAAGGAAATATGCCCGAAAACAGGCTCGACCTTGCAGAGTTGAAGACAAAAACTATCAACGAGTTGTATTCGATCACAAAGGATATGGGTCTGGAAGGAACATCAGGACTAAAAAAACAGGACTTAATTTTTGAAATTTTAAAGGCACAGACAGAACGCAACGGGTTAATTTTTTCAAGCGGTGTTCTTGAAATATTAAACGATGGATATGGATTTCTTCGATCGACAAATTATAATTATCTTCCTGGGCCAGATGATATTTACGTTTCACCATCTCAGATACGGTTATTTGGCTTGCGGACGGGCGACACGGTAACAGGCCAGATCAGACCGCCAAAGGATAACGAGCGATTCTACGCCCTTCTGAGAATAGAAGCGGTCAACTTTGAAAACCCCGAAAACTTGCAGAAGCGGTTTTTCTTCGACAATCTTACTCCCCTGTACCCGATGGAGAGAATCAATCTCGAAACGGATACAGAAAACATTGAAATGCGCATCATGAACATCATTACTCCGATCGGGAAAGGACAGCGTGCTCTTATCGTTGCGCCACCGCGTACTGGGAAAACGATTCTGTTGCAGAAAATTGCAAACTCAATCACAACCAATCATCCGGAAGTTGTTCTCATTGTTCTTCTGATTGACGAGCGTCCGGAAGAAGTGACGGACATGTCGCGTTCTGTGAAAGGTGAAGTGATTTCATCGACATTTGATGAGCCTGCATCGCGTCATGTGCAGGTGGCAGAAATGGTGCTGGAAAAAGCAAAACGGCTGGTTGAGCACAAGAGAGACGTGGTCATCCTGCTGGACTCTATCACAAGGCTTGCTCGCGCCTACAACCAGGTGGTGCCCACGAGCGGAAAAATACTTTCAGGCGGAGTCGATTCAAATGCTTTACACAAGCCCAAGAGGTTTTTCGGTGCTGCACGAAATATTGAGGAAGGGGGGAGCATGACGATTCTGGCGACGGCACTTATTGATACCGGTAGCAGAATGGATGAGGTCATTTTCGAAGAATTCAAGGGTACCGGTAACTGTGAATTGCATCTGGACAGAAAGCTTGTTGAAAGGCGTATCTTCCCTGCCATTGATATAAACAAGTCCGGCACAAGAAAAGAAGAACTTCTGCTTGACGAAGAAGAACTCAATAAAATATGGGTACTCAGGAAGGTTATATCAGCGATGAGCCCTGTTGAAGCGATGGAGCTTTTGACCGAAAAAATGAGGCTCACAAAGAATAACAAAGCTTTCTTTAAAGCTATGAACACATGATGCGAGGAGATACAATGAAGAAAGGAATTCACCCCGAATACGTTGAAACAACAATAAAATGCGCGTGCGGAAACGAAATCAAAACCCGCTCGACGGTGCCCAATCTGCATGTGGAAATTTGTTCAAATTGCCATCCCTTCTACACGAAAAAGCAGAAAATTGTGGACAGCACCGGCCGGGTTGAGAAGTTCAAGAAAAAATACAATATCAAGTAATCGAGCTCACTTGTTGATAAAATTTGGTTCGGTTTTTTGTTGTACACACAAAAATTTTATTGCTGAGGCGACATCGTATTTGCCATCAAAAAGATGAGGTGGAGAGATGTATTTTCACTCATTCTTTGGTGCCCTTTGTGATGTAAAGGCCAATCGACCGAAAACAGCAATCTCGATACATTAAATCTTCCATAATTCTGTCATAATACATTGCCAACTCGCTTTTTTTTGAATATTATGAAAAGAGAGTTTTTTTTCAGGTTTCAATAAAATAATTGCAAAAATTCCATCGTTCGCAAATACAGTTTTACGCAATACACAAAGGAGCGCGAGTATGTCCGAATATCAATTTTATGTGGTTGAGAAAAAGCCCCCTATTGCCTGGGTATACCTCAATCGTCCAGAAAAATTCAATGCGATGAACGAACCGGCATGGAGGGAATCACCAAAAATTTTTCAGAATCTCAGCGATGATGAAGACATCAAAGTCGTCATTATTTCGGGAAAAGGTAAACATTTTACTGCGGGAATCGACTTGATGGGGATGGCCGGTGTTATTCCGGAAATGGGAATCAAGGAACAACTGGGAGCAATTAAATGGAAATTGCTTCCAAAGATATATATGCTTCAAGATACAATGACATGTATAGAAAAGTGTCGTAAACCGGTTATCGCGGCAATTCATGGGTATTGCATCGGAGCAGGATTGGACATGGCGACTGCATGCGATATTCGGCTCTGCACGCAGGATGCGGTTTTTTCTCTCCGCGAGGCTGAAGTAGGTTTTGTGGCTGATGTGGGTGTTCTACAAAGGCTGCCTCATATTGTGGGACAGGGAATTGCCAGAGAGCTCGCCTATACCGCAAAAAATTTCAATGCGAAAAGAGCGAAGGAGATTTTGCTCGTCAATGAAATATATGAAAACCATGAGGCACTGATGGCGGGTGCAGAGAAGATGGCAATGGACATTGTGGCGAATTCCCCGCTTGCGGTCCAGGCTTCAAAGGATGTCTTAAATTATTGTGTGGGAAAAACAATAGATGACGGGCTTAAATACGTTGCGTCAATCAGCGCAAACATTATACCATCAAATGATCTGTACGAAGCAATGACCGCGATGATGGAAAAAAGAAAGCCAAATTTTACCGGAAAATAATTCGCTAAGGAGTAGTTTGTCAGCTTTGGGCACGATTATTTAGGAGGCACTTCTTTCTGTGTTAGATCATGCAGTTTTACCTATTTCCTTTATAGATTCGATATTAGTGTTTGTGGTATATTCTTTTGCAGGCTGGATTGTTGAAGTTATCTATCGCTCCTGGACGCAGAAGCAATTTGTCAATGCGGGTTTTCTCTATGGTCCCTTTGTTCCGCTTTACGGCATGGGAGCTCTTTTGGTTCTTGGAATTGGTATTTTGATCACAGAATACAATCCTCTTTTTTTTATTATCGCTGTTGGTGTGACTCTGACAATCCTTGAATACATAATTGGATTTATAAGCGAAAAGGTGCTTGGTCTCAAACTGTGGGATTATAGTTCAAACCGGTTCAATCTTCATGGAAGGATATGTCTTTCTTTTTCAGTCACATGGGCGGTGTTGGCTTATGTGCTGGCTATCTTTGTGCATCCAAAAGTTTCATCGGCAATTCACGCGCTTGATTATGCATTTGCGAAAACTGGAGCAATAGTTTTTTCCGGGTATTATGTAATTGATATTATTCTGTCAACCGCATCTGCATTGGGATTCAAAAAGAAGAGTGAAGATCTTCTTTCGACTTTTTCAACTAAAAGTGATGCAGAATTACAGGCGGTACTGGCATCTTTTAAACGACTTCTTAGCTCTTTCCCGAACTTAAATACATACCTTGATGGAAGCGTGAAAGCGAATATCAAAATGAAATTGGGTAATATTGTTAATGAAATATCCTCCCAGGCAGTAGATGAATTAAAAAAGCGACAGCCCATCGATAAAGAATATATTTCAATGGTGAAAGATATTTTAATGAATTCAGAATTTCAGAGGCTGAAGGAATTCTTTCATCACAACTCATCGATTTACGAGCACGCGCGAAGGGTTTCGTATGTATCCTATAGAATTTGTAAATTCCTTAATCTTGACTACCGTGCAGCAGCGCGAGGAGGGCTACTCCATGATTTTTTTCTCTACGATTGGCGGAATCATTCGGAGCCTGAGCTTGATGCGAAAAAATTTCACGGATTGCATCATCCAAAAATTGCACTGAAAAATTCAATGCGGTATTTTGCACTATCGGATAAAGAAAAAGACATCATCGTCAAACACATGTGGCCGTTGACATTCACGCCGCCGCGGTATAGAGAGTCCTTCGTGGTGACATTTGTTGATAAATACCTTTCTTCTGCGGAATTCCTCTCAGAATTCGCGAAGAGATCTCCTTTACCGGTAAGACAAAAAAGTAGATTCTAAAAAACTACTGATGCAGTCAGCCCAATCGCGGCGCCGGATTCTGGATAATATACCACAGGCATTTCAATCTTCACTAAAAGAATATTAAGCCCTATCCCGGCCATAATTTTGGGACGAAATTTTGAAGGGCTCACGTCTTTTGTGCTTCCATCCACTGCAACAATTCCCTGCTGGGTAAGGGTGGTGCCGGTGACGGAAACATCTCCTGCCGATGCGATTAATATATCCGAACTGCCGTAGATAATATCGGCTCCGATCCCGGCAGAAATATTCAAAATCCATAAGAATTGAACCGAGGTTATTGCTTCAACAGGAATAGTATAGGTGGTAATATCAAGGCCGAAGTTTACAGTGGGATCGAGCGTCAGGGAGATGGGGCCGGCAACTGATTCTGTAATAGGATCGAGTTGCATTTCGAAATCTACTTTATTGTGTTGATATATGATACCTGTCCCGAGAGAGATGCCCCTCCATTTTAAGAATCCGAAGAAAATACTTCGTGGCATAAAAAGGCCATAGTTGATGCCAAAACCATATATGGTATTTTGAAATTTGTAGGATTCTGATTCTTCTGCGTTGCCATAGTCAAGTTTTCCGATTCGTACATTCAGATAAAGCGAAGGTGTAAGGAAGCGCGCATGAAAGCCGGCAAAAAGTGAAACTCCTGAGGAAAAACCTGCGAAGATATCTCCATCCTTCCGGAGATCGTCTTCAATATTACTCTGTTGATAATAATTCGGATCGGAACTGGGGGCCTGCACTCCCGCCATAAAACCAACGCCGACGGCAAAGAGATCGTAATTCTGAAATCCCTGAAGCGTTGCTGAATGAGATGAAAACGCATTTGCATCGGCAAAGCCCTTTGCAAGCTCGGTTTGATTCTTAAAGAGTGCAAGCTGGGTATTGGCAGATGCAACGGTACTGTCGAGAGCAGTTTTAAGAGCGGCATCATTCACACCATCTTGAGGATATTGGACGACTGTCATGGTCGCCGCATAAAGAGGGTGTAATCCGCTGCATAAAGCTATTAAAGAGAACACAATAATTCTGACTTTCGACCACATACAAACCTCCAGGTGGTTGATTTCTCATCTTGATAATTGTATATCTTTCGATTTGAGAAACGTGTAATTTTTAATGAGAAAGGCCGCATTACCTGCGGCCTTATCGAAAAAAAGTGGAATATTATTTTGTTTCTTGCGCCTGCGGGGCTGTATCTTTCTTCGCTTCTGATTTTACTTCTTGCTTTGCTTGTTTTTTTGCGGCTTTACGATGCGCAGGTCTTGATGCCCTTCGATGCACGCTTTTCTTTTGTGCTTTCTTCACTTCCTTTTTCCCGGCTTTCTGCTCTGTTGGGGTTCCTTTAGAGGTGGCAGGTTCTTCGGCGGCAAGGAAACCAAGAGACATGCAGAACATGATTGTTACGAGCACCAGCATAAACTTTTTCATGGATAGATTCCTCCATATTTGGAATTATATCCGTTAAGACGTGTGAGGTGTCAGACGGATCGCATGTATCTATAGAGAATGCAATATGTTTGTCAATGCATTTTCTTTTTTATTATTATCTTTTGGTTTTCTTCGGATGCGTTGAATCGAAGAAGATTCCTGAACTCTTCATAGGCTGATGCGGTGATTTTTTTCAGATTCCATTGTGAAGTATAAAAAAATTCGATGGTATGTTTCGATGAATTAAATTTAGATAATATTTCGGTGTTGCAGTATTTATCTCCAAATTTTTTATTTTCCGGCAGTTTCACAGTTTCATAAAGTGGCGGGATAGTGAATATTGTTGATTCTTTGATAGTGTGAGGTGCTCCTAAGTTGAGAGAGTATTTTCTTTTTTTTATCTGTCCGTATGATTGAAACTCTTCAGAAGACACCATTATGCTTTTAAAAGCCATCGCACCTTCAATTTTCTGTGCGAATGCGGGTATAATCACCTGATAGGAATATGAAACAGGCATGTCCAGGCTGTTTTCAATAATTTTTAAATCGGTTACTGCGGATCCTGGATATGCCTTGTTCCAATATTGAGCTATGTTTTTCATCATTCTGGATTGATTGCTCAGTGCATGACGGGCTGGAGGCGCAAACAATCCTCCTCTTTTAATAAAGTGCCGGATGACGCGCGCAGCGCCATCTTCATAAATGCACACGTCGTTGTTGATATGCATGATATTTGGTTCAAAGATTGGATGGTGCACTTCAATCATGCGAAAACCCTCATTTCCCATCACGAGGGCTAAAACGCCGAAATCGTTTTCGGGAAGTTCGCGAAAACCAGAAAACGAAGCGGTTCCGTCAAGAAAGAAGCCGCCTTCGAGATTAACATAACAAATGGCATGATTGAATATTCCGATCCAGGGAATGGATATGTCGATTTCTCCATGATCGGAAGTTCTCACCAGAGCAAGTCGAGCGTCGATGCCTGCTGCTCTTAGAAGAGCCACCAGTACAAGTGCGATATCTTTGCAATCTCCCATTCCGGAAGCATAGGTTTCTGCCGCGCTTCTCGGTCTAATGCTCCCTATTCCGAATTCAAAGCCGACGTATCGTATGCGGGAAGTGACGAAATGATAAATTTTTCTGACTTTTTCTAAAGGAGTATCGTGAGGACTTATAGCTGAATGCAAATCGCGGAGCATTGCCTCGCTTGCGGTATCCCTCCCGCGCAAAAGGCTAAAGTACCAACGATATAAGCTTTCCCAGTTGGGGAAAGAGGTTATTGCCACCATTGGGAGAATTTCTGAAAGGTGCGGCATATATGGTTCTTCATAAACTGGCTCAATATTTTTTATTAAAAAGCGATAGATTTTACGATCGCCTCTTGTTTCAATTTTCGGGTTTAAGAAGTTTGGGTTTCGGACTTTGTAGTTCGGGGTGTGTTCTTTCGGAACATCCAGGATGATTTGTCCGCGCATGACGCGATTTTTCCCTCCGAGAAAGTTAATAAATCCATAGGCATTGCGGTATTCATCTGCTTTTTTTGTTTTAAGCACATATGAAAATTCTACAATACTGCCTTCGCGGAGAGATGGTACTGAAAGGATATGGGCAATCTCGTCATAATACAGCCTGCTTTCTGGATCTGAAAGAGACTGGATTGTTGTATCGGATGTTTCAACGCGTGATGACCCATTGGTGACCGTACAGAGAATGTGTTCAAGAGATTCGTTTAGTGGAGATATGATTACAGTTTGACGAGAAAGTTCCTTTATCGCCGTGCAAGAATTTATCTTGTATATTATACGGACGCGCTTTTCCTGTGAGCCATCCGATGAAATTTTATAGACGGTCTCATCAAGAAGAACAATTGCCGGTTCGCTTTTGTATTTCTTACTTTCTGTAAGTATTTCGTGCATATCTACGTCGATAAGATAATCTTTGAGATACTCATTGCTGCCATAAAGAAATGAAAAATAGCGCTGAAGGGGTATGTTTTTTTCATCGGATTCAGCCGCTTTCATAAAGTAAAATTTAGCCTGGTCTTTTTTCCCAAGTCGATGATAGGCTTCTGCGAGGGCGAACAACACCTTTTCATTATAAGGGGAAAGAGTATACGCGGATCCGAGGAATGGGAGCGCTGCAGGCGGTCCGTTTTGTTTGTCCGCAGTTTCAGCGATCTTCAGGCGCAATTCTACATTGCTCGGGAAAAAGATAGAACCCATGGAAAGAATTTGTTTTGCCTCATCGAATTTTCCTGCATTGTTGAGACATTCGGCTGTTGCGATTAGCGAAGAGCGATCGAGCCTGTCGGATAAATAATATTTTTTATAATACTCTGCGGCAAGGATACTGTTTCCGTTTGTCTGGTGAATTTTTCCTAAAATATAATATGCCACAGAGGGGGAAGGCCATTTTAGTAATTTTTCAGCATCTTTCAATGCTTCCAGATGCCATCCCTTTGAAAGCCAGAGATTGCAACGGGTAATGTGAAGAAGTGCTGAAGCAGGATTGATTGAGTGCATTTTTTTCGTGAGCGGGTAAGCCTGATATGGTAAATTATGGTCGATGTGAAAATCTGAAAGAGCTGCCAGCGCTTCCAGATAATCTTCTTTCTTTTCGATTGCAGTGTGAAGTGAAGATTCCTTTATTGCGGTTTCTGTTGCAGAAAGTGCGGAGTAGAAGGATGCATAAGGAAAAAGAAAAGGATTGGACTCAGCTTTCTTGAAAAAAGCTATGGCTTCCGGCCGTTCTTTTGAGATGAGATTCGCCATATAGAGAAGGTAGCCAGATCTGAAAGAAGTCCACGGATCATCATCGATTTTGGAATGAACATTCTGGAATCCTTCAAATAGATGAACCGTAACATTTTTCGGCGTATTTTTTGATGATGGAATTAACGTGCGTGTTGAAGATATCGGCTTCCCCTTTTTGTCGGTTATTCTGAGAGCGATAGAACATCCTTCCTCTGTACTGGAAGCTTTTATAATGAGGGGATGTGTGCCGGCTTTCAGGTTCATCGAAATGTAAAATTGATCGAATTCAAAGCCGTGCCCTTTTACGTCAGAAAAAATTTTTTCCCCGTCCAATCGCATAATAATCGGGCAGTTTTTTCCTATGTGGAGATGGTATTCTCCCTCACGGGGTATGGATAATTCTGTATATAAATAGAAAAGACTCTCATCGACTTTTGAGAAAAAATCTTCAAAATCTATCTTTCCGGATATTTCAGTGCGGACGCGGAACCACCCTGTTTTTCCGCTTTTCCCTTGATAATGAGCTGTTAAATTAATTGAACGCTCTAATTCATGCAATGATTCAAGTTCATGAATCGATATCTGAGGGAAAGGTCCAATTGCATAATATTCACTGATGAATCCCAATTCGCCAGAGAGCTGATGGGCCTTTTGCAGATAGCCTCGACGGAGATATATATCTAAAAGGATAAGCTTGGCCCGTGCCGCAAAATGGGGATCGACGAAAACGGGGTTTTCGCGAAGGGATTTTGCAAGAACTTCTGAAGCGGGATCCAAAAGCTCACGATACCGAAGAATTTCTTTCAAACGAAAAAGCCAGACTTCAGCATGAGCGGGATTTTGTTCCTCGGCAATTGCTTTTGCGGCAATTGAAAAAGCTTCTGCAATTCTGTCTTTTGCTTTAAGTTCCAGAAATTGAATTTCACGGCTATCTTCACCGGCGAAAGAAAACATTGGGAAAAAAGAATAGAATAAAATTATAATGAAGATAAAACATTTTTTCTTTGACATGCAGCCGGTTCCTCTTATCATATTGCTCACGATAGGTTAGGCGTATGAAAAAAATTGCATCGTTAAAATTAGCAATTGCGCTGTCAAGTATCGCTGGTATTTCAGCGTGTTCAATCTTTTTTTATTTCTTTTTATCGGCGCACTGCCTTTTTGGGGGAGATTATTATCACGAGCCTTCCAGCCCTCTTCATGATGCGATGGTGCTCTATTATCAGGATAAAAAACAAGAAGCAAAGCGTCTTCTTCTCACAGCAGCCAATGATAAAAAATATACGGGAGGAGCGTATATCAATTATGGAATGCTTCTTGAAAGAGAACATGACTTTCGTGGAGCCGAAGAGTATTATCGTAAAGCGATTCAAAGCGGGGAGCATAGTGCAGTTTTATATTTATTTATGATGTATGCGAAACAGGAAAAGGAATCGCCGCGCCATGCGATTGTGGCATTAGGGAATCTATCACACACTGAAGGTGCGTATTGGGTTGAGTTCCGCAAAGCGGAGGAAAAGCTTCTGCGCGAAGATGAGGACGGGGCGATGGAGCATTTAAAAAAAGCGGTGGAGCTTGGTTTACCGGATCTTCCCATTTTGCGTTTTGATCCATTGTTTCGGCATGTAAGAAAAAATCCGAGATTTCTTGCAATAATGTCAAAAGCAAGAGCAAATTATCAAAAATATAGGCAGATTGAAAAAGCACTAGAAGAAGAAATGCTACATTATTACAAGGGAATTCCGTACGGAACGTTGAAAAATCTAAATAGAATATTGAAAGAAAATAAAGGAAACGATGAGAAAACAGAAAAGGCGCTTCATGCATTATTGCAAACCGAAAAAAGCCCGCGAGACAGAGGAATAGCACTCTATCGATTGGCACGAATCTGCGCAAGAAAAAAAGAGAGAGAGAAAGCTGTGAAGTATCTGGCTGCGTTCAAAGAGCTCATTGCATCAAATACAGGCGACAAAACGGGTTTTGTCGCCATTGTGAAAAAAATCGGCGAAGATCTCTTTTCGAACGACCCATTCTTAAAAGAAATAAAATGAGGTTCTGATTTATAGATGGTATTTCTCCCGCGCTAAATTAATGTATTTCTCTTTTTTTGCCATTTTCTTTAAATTTTGAAGTGTCTTGAATGGAATTTCTTTGCTCGTTATATTTGCGATACTTGCGGGGATGTGTCCTGCCGGATTTGCCCGTATGATGAATACCACCTCGGTTTTCGAAAGAGATAATTTTTTCAAATGCCACTGGCCGAGAAGATCAGTCATCCGGACCACACCCGAGCGGATAGGGACGGATGAATCTTTCAGCGCCTTGAAAATGATCGTCACTTTGCCGTTCGCCTTATCGACAGTTCCCTTTGAACGTACTACTACGTCACGATTTGACACAGGCCAGGGAGCTCTGTTCATTGAATACACCAGATAATCATTATCATTGAATTTTTTTATGACTCTGGCTTCAATGCAGTCAGCCATCCACTCGGGTTGGGCATCTACATCGCGAATAACTTCGACAATAACCTCGAGAGGGGCCTCGACAATCGTGATGCCTTTAAATTCATCAAGCGGAGAGCCTTCAGTCGGGCGCGTGAGGACTTTAATGCCGTGTGAATTTTTTACTTCCTGCCATTGGGTCTGGGCAAAGAGTGATGTGCAAAGGAAAAAAAATGAAAGAAAGAAATGAAAATATTTTTTCATGACAATCCCTTCCTCTATAAAAATTTTCACAGAAGAACAATATTTTACTACAGCATTTACATTTTCTTCATAAAATAAAAAAATATAAATTGTGTCAATAATATTATATACTTATATTATATAATAAATATAATATACATTATTTAATATTTATTTTCCAATACAAAACCTGTTGAAAATCGAATTAAGAACATCTTCACTTGTGATTTCTCCCGTAATTTCGTGTAGCAAATCGATAAGAGACTGAAGCTCGAAAGAGATTATTTCCGGTGGCTCGCCACGTGAGAAAAGCTTTTGTATTGAACATGCTTTTTGTTTCGCATCTGCAAGAGATTTAATCATTATTTGATCGGCGAAGAAAAAATTACGTTGTTCTGGGAGTTGCGAGATGAGCATTTCTCCGACTTTCTTTTCCAGTATCGCAAGACCTTCACCGGTTTTTGCTGAAAAAGGTAATATCTGGACTGAAAGTTCGTTTTCAAGCAGGGTAAGATGAGCTTTCCTGCGGTTTTCCGGAATCAGATCGACTTTATTCCCAAGCACAATACAGGATTTCTCTCTTGAACTTGCTAAAATCTCTTTATCGCTATTTGTACTGTCAGCGGAAACATCAATGACCAGGATGAGTATTGAGGCGTCATCGATTTTCTTCCGGGTGAGGTCGATGCCCAGACGTTCGATTTCACAACCAGGAATGCCGATGCCCGCGGTATCGAATAAATTTACATGATATCCTGCAAATTGTACTGTTTCGCGGATTAAATCGCGTGTGGTGCCAGGAATTTCCGATACGATGGCTCTTTCGGCATTGAGAATGAGGTTGAGTATGCTGGACTTGCCGACATTCGGCCTTCCCACAATGGGTATATCAATTCCATGGGAAATTTTTTCTCCGATCCTGCAGCGGTCTAAAATTTCAGAGAGTGAGTTGTGTATGTGTTGCATTCGCAAGATGGCGTCATCATTTGATAGAAATTGGATATCTTCTTCTGAAAAATCGATTCCGGATTCGACATCAGCTTTCATAAGTATCAAAGATTCGCGCAGTGAATTGATTTTTTGTCGAAGCGATCCGTGCATCTGGGAAAGTGCGGCGCTGATTTCCCAATCGCCGCGAGCTTTTACAATACGATTGATCGCTTCAGCAGCGGTGAGGTCGAGTTTGCCATTTTGAAATGCGCGGCGGGTGAACTCACCCGGTTCTGCAAATCGTGCTCCCCTGCGAATTAGAAGATCAATTATTTTTTTTATGATAATGGGATTGCCATGTGAAAAAATTTCAACCATGTCCTCGCCAGTATAGCTCTCGGGTGCTGAATAGAATATAAGAACAATATCGTCGATTTCATTCCAATGATAAAAAAGTTTGCCGTGTACAGCTTTTCTGTGGGCAATCGAAGCAGGTTTTTCGAAGCATTCAGAGATAATGGATAATGACTGCGGACCGCTCATCCTGATAACGGCAATCGATGATGGCATGGGCGGAGTTGCGGGCGCGCAGATGGTGTCGTTCTGGAAAGACACGTTGATACATTATTTGGGTGAAATTTTAACCTTGCGGTATATTCCCTGCCCCTCGCTTTTTGTGGTAACGCGGCTGTCGTTTTGAAGGGCTAAGTGTATCAGACGCCTTTCAAATGGATTCATCGGTTCGAGAACCCACGGTTTCCCTGATTTCGATACTTTCGCCGCAATCTCCTTTGACATTTTTCGAAGAGCACGTTCACGTTTCGCACGGTATTCTTCGATGTCTAAAATGATTTTTTTATTGCTCCCCGTCCTGTGGTTTACGATCAGATTTACGAGAAATTGCAACGCCTCAAGGGTTTTTCCGCGCTTGCCTATGATGAGCCCCGAGAATTTGCTGTCAAGTTCAACATACACTTTGCTTTCGCCTTCCTTCATATCCTTAACTTTCGATTCGATCCCCATTTTCGTTAAAAGGGTTAATACTACCTCTTTTGTGATATCGCCGACATCCATAGTTACGCCACTGTAGTATATACGTATCTTGGCGGGGCGAGACACACCGAAACCGAAAATTCCGCTTTTCCCTTCATCAACGATTTCGAATTCCACTTGTGATGCATCGGATATTCCCAACTCGATCAATCCTTTTTTCTTTGCATCATCAATTGTTTTTCCTTCAATTTCTATCACCTTCATAATATCCTCCCGAAAGCCGATAAACGTTCGAATGCATGTAATAACAGTTTTCAAATACGGCGGTTTCCCGTATTGCTGATGAAGTGACAGCTTGCGGGTAATGCCGAAAAAAGTAAATAATGCCAAACGACTCAACTTGTAATGATGAAGATTTTAATTACCTCCATCAGTTGCTTTTTTAGCTCTTTGATTTATATACAGCTGATGCACAATTTGCAAAACGTTCTGCATTATCCAATATATGATGAGGCCGGAGGGCATATTCCAGAAAATGAAAAGGAATATAAATGGCATCATCTTGATCATCATCTGTTGCTGGGATGAATCGCTGCCCGGAGTCATCTTCTGCTGGAAATATGTAGTCGCAGTCATGATGACGGGCAAAATATTGATATTAAACCCCGCTACGGTTGCAACGGTATCTGGCAGAGACAGGTCTTTAATCCAGAGGATAAACGGCGCTTTCCATAAATCTATGGAATTGATGAGCGCGCTGTAAAGCGCAAAGAAGAACGGTAGTTGAAGTAAAAGCGGCAGGCAACCTCCGAGCGGGTTTACTTTTTCCTTTTTATAAAGCTCCATGATCTTTTTGTTCATTTGATCTGGTTTGTCTTTGTATTTGGTCTGTAGTTCTTTGACTTTAGGGCTGAGTTCCTGCATGCGCTTCATTGATTCGGTCGATTTGATGGTTAGCGGCATAAGCACAATTTTCGTCAACAGCGAGAATATCACAAGCGACCATCCGAAATTGCCAAAGAGATGATTGATTTTTAAGAGGCACCACACTAAGAAATCACGAATTGGTTCTATTAATACATTGATGTCGGCAGCATCGCGGAGAGATTCATCGACTTCAACCAACTTTTGCTTATCTTTTTCGCCAACGTAGACCTTAAATGTTTTGGTTGTTGATTCACCGGGTTGGAGCACGGCTGTCGGAATCTGAATTCCTATGCGTTTTCCATGGTTCTTTCTTCCATCATGAATGATGCCAGAACCGGTAAACCCCTGCGGAGCCATGAGGAGCAAAAAATATCGACTACGGACCCCCGCCCATTTTGTGACACCGGTTTCCCGGTGAATGGTCTGTTCGTCGGAAAAAATGCCCCCGCCCTGACTTCCTGTTTCAAAGCTGGTATTCAGAAAGTATACGCTTTCAACCTGATTATACCGATTATTGAAATCCATCGTTGGGCCGAGATAGTCTGGAGTAGCCATTATGAGACGATTTTCAGGAAATGCAAGAGGAGCTTTGCCGATGTTTTTTACCGTTTGCTGAAGCTCAAAATAATTTTTCCCCTCTATGAACATGTACGACCTTTCATACAATATTTTTTCGCCAGTTTGGTTTTGCACAATAAGATTGAAACGAACACCGGTTTTATCGATCTTTTCAAAATCCCAGAGAGCATTATCAAGTGCGCTCCCTTTGAGAAATTCGTTTTCTGAGAGGTATACCTGAAAATCAAGATCGCTTTTTGCTACTATCGAGGTCGGTGAAAGATCTTTTTGTTCGACGACAAGCTCGATTTTTTTCCCATAGTAGATATATTGGAAATTTTTAATTTTTGCGCCGCGGTTGGTTATTTTTACATCGTATTGTTTAGTCGTGAGGATTATGTCCGATTCGTCGCGAGCGGATTGTTGCACCATGGTATTGATGGCGCCTGCGCCATTGATTGCTGGAACCGTCGAGGTGTCTTGTTTTTGTTTTGATTCGGCTTTTTGTGCCTGCGGTACTGCAATATGCGGGCGTTGAGGCGCGGGATTGAAAATCATCATCCACACAAACCAGACGAGCAGCGAAAGGCCGAGCGCGAGGGCAAAACGTTTATCCATGAAAATTCCTCCGGCGAATTGATAAAAAACATGGCATAGAGATATGTTGGTTTCCAGGGCGGCATGGAAATTGAGTTAGAATATACCGCTTACGTGAGAAAAAAGTGAATGCGTTCGAACGATTAGTGTTAGGGCACAGGGTCGTACCCGCCGTCACAAAAAGGGTGACAGCGAAGCAAACGGCGGATTGTCAGATACAATCCATATATAGGGCCGTGCTTTTTAAGTGCTTCTTCGGCATAGTGCGAGCAAGAAGGATAAAACCTGCATGAGGGCGGCAGAAGCGGTGCGATTATTAATCTGTAAAGTTTTATTGCAATGACGAAAGGAGCGATAAAAATATATTTTATTATAGAATAATTCACTGGATCAATAACCCCGCTCTGTGTAATAATCTCATGAGTTCACCTTTTGCTTCAGAAAAAGCATACTGCTTGAAAACAGGTCCTGGCCGGATGATGACATAAGCATTGTTTTTCATAATCGGAACCAATTCTCTCATGATAGCCATAATTACTCTCTTGGCTCTATTCCTTTCCACTGCATTACCAAATTTTTTCCCAATTGAAACTCCAATTCGGGTTCCGGTCGTTTTACAGTCATCCGGCTTCCAGCCGGCTTCGATTTCGTTCGAAACACTCATTCCCTTCTTTACAATAATAATTACTGCAATTCCGGAAAATCTCTTTCCTTTTGTAAACAGTTCCTGGAAATTTTTCCTCCCTTTTAATATAAATGCTTTCTTCACGAAAATTTGACAGCAAAATCTCCTTATTTTTTATTGCGTCGTTCGTCGGAAACGGTGAGTTTATATCTGCCTTTCCGACGCCTTCTTTTTAATACTTCCCGTCCTTCGGGTGTACTCATTCTGGCTCTGAACCCGTGTGTTTTGAGTCTTTTTCTTTTGCTGGGCTGATATGTTCTCTTCATGTCGGTACCCTCTCAAAAATAATAATATAGCTGATATTGCATAGTGCATTGGCTTTTCGTAGTATAAAGGCCGGTTATGCATCCGTTTACTGCTCAGCGGCTCGATGTCGCGAATAGTGCGATAATACGGCATTTGGGCGAATATTCGCCGCTTTTCGTCTATTTTCGAAAAAACCGCAGGTAAATGCCTAACCTAAAATTATTAGGTGAAATGTCAATACTATTTTTTGGGGTCACCGCTAAAAACCTCATTCATCCGAAAAAATCAACATCAAAGAAAACGGTTTTTGCCTGTATTGTGCCTGCAAGGGAACATCCCATGAAGATAGTTCTGAGATGTTACCTTAATATTAAAGAAATATAGTTGATTTTAATGCGGTCTTTATGAGTGTACCTATGATGGGAGCCATGAATAAACAATTGTTCTTTCCCTTTTTGTTGATGTATGGTGATTTTTCTAGTAGATTATACAGGGTGTTGAGTATGGCGGAACCAATGATTCCATCGCGCGCGAAGCTTTTCATAGGGATTCTCACCTCGAGAGATGATCTCTTTGAGGAAGCGAGGAAGATCATAGAAAACAAATACGGGGAAATTGATTTTGCCACAGCAAAAATTCTATTTACTCATACCTCGTACTACAGCTCATTAGGTAAAAACATATTCAAAGTGTTGTTTTCTTTCAAAAAACTCATTAAGCGCGAGGATATTGTTGGCATAAAGCTTTTTACGAATAAATTGGAAAAAAAGCTTTCAGGGAAAGATAAAAGGCTTATCAACATCGATCCCGGGTATTTGACGCTTTCAAATGTATTCCTTGCAAGCTGTAAAGATTATTTTCATAGGATGTATCTGACAAAAGGGGTTTTTCTTGAAAATGAATTAAAATATGTTGCGAAAAAGTTTGAGCCGTGGGAATGGACGTATCCTGATTATCGCAAATCTGAATATATGCATTTTTTCTACAATGTGAGAAGGATATATCACAATCAGCTCAAAAGGCAATAAAAATACATGCTCTGAGAATTTCGCATGAAATCTTATTGACAGCATGAAATCATTTCTATAAAAATCGACTTTATTATGACTAAAAGATTCAGCAAAAGGGAATCCCGCGTTGGAGGTGGACACCGAAGACGCGATTTCCTTGAAATGGACGCTGAATTGTCGGCGGAAAAGAAAAAAGCGCGCGATCTGCGGCATAGCTCCTGGTGGAAAGAGAAAATCGCTGCCGGCACGTGCTATTATTGTGGCAGGACATGTAAGCCGGATGAATTGACAATGGATCATAAGATACCGCTTTCTCGCGGTGGAACATCCGAAAAGATCAATATTGTTGCCGCCTGCAGGGAGTGCAATAGCAGGAAAAAATACATGATGCCTACGGAATGGGATGAGTATCTTAAATTGAAGAAACAGACAGACGGAAAAAAATAATTATTAGCTGAACTGGGATGTCAGATAAAAGCAAAGAGCAAATACGAAAAGGAGAAATACTGATTCTCCAGGGTCAGGAGCCGAAATTTTTGTACTATCTGCACAGCGGGGCTGTTGAGATCCTTTCGTGCCCCTCTGAATACGAGGGTCTCGATCAAGAAATTGTAGTTTCCAAAAGCAAACGCGTGGGCACCATAGGAGCCAATACGCTAATATCCGGGTTGAGTATACTTTTCACCGAACCGTATCAAAAATCTATCCGCGCAATCGAAGATTCGGTTGTAACGAAATATCCAATTAAAGAAGGCGGCTTCAAACAGATAGCTCAGGAGGATCCTGCGCTGGCTGTGAATATTTTAACCCACCTTTTTAAAAGATTCGAAATTTCCATCGGCGATGCGTCGAAGTATACGAAGATGTATCAGAATTTGGATAAAATCAATGATAATATCGCATTGATTTTCCGGGAACTTGCCATACAGACAAATGCGGAAAATTTGCAAAATGTGATGGAATCGCTCTATGATACGTTCATTTCCAATGGAGGCGAGTTTCCCTCGGTGATCGATTCGAAATTTATTTTGGCCGACAATTCGACGATTTTGAAAAAGAATTATAATTTTCCGGGACTTCCTCTTGAATCTCTCATCGACCTCAGACAGGCATCATTTTTCAAGAAATTCTTAGGCGTGAGCAGTCCGACACTTGAGACGATAATTAGAGAGAAGCCCGACATTGCAATCTATATGTTTGAAATTGTTTCCGAGCATCTTCTCAAAGTACTCGATCGCATCGAAGCGGTTTCGAATGAAATTGATGAGATGCTTAACATGCTGTTCGGGAAAGATTCGAGTTGGTCATGGTTTTTAGCTGATCAGCATGGTTTTACGCAGCTGGATTCAAGCGGAAGGCTTGAATCCGATTTTTTAAAGAATTTTCTTTCAATTTTCGCCAAGCTCAACACTGTGTATCAGGAGATATCGGGGCAGAGCATGGTGGATACATATCCTGGTATTAGAAAGCTTCATTCTCTGTTTATTTCTCAGAAAAGCGCAAAAGCTTCCCAGGATAACGAGCAAAAACTTTCCGAAATAAGGTCTTCTCGCGTATCATCGACGGTACTTTCCCAGTACAGGAATTCCCTGCATCAGATTTTCGAGTATTCGCTTGCCGAGAAAGAATTCCAGACCAATTTTTTGAAGGCGCTCAACACCTTTAAAAATATGAAAAATCCCTTTGATACCGAAATCGAAGGCAGAAAAATACGAAGAACGCTCGCACGATTTTACTGGGAATTGTACGGTAAGGTTTTTGTGATGAGCAAGACTAAAATGCCTCCCCCGCCTGCTCGCCTCATGCTGCATTTCGGATTCATTGATGAAACCCTGATGGATGAAGCGCAGATTCCGGAACTGCACGAGCTTCAAGCACGGGCGGTTGAAAAAGTGAAAATCCCTATTTTTTCTGAGGAGGAATTTCTCACATTAGTCTACGAAGAGAAAATAAATCCAAGCATCAATGAGATGGGACTCACCTACGAGCAGCATCTTGCGGAGCAGGGCAAAGGGAAAACAAAGGAAAAAGATAGAACAACATCCGATGCGAATATCAACAAGGTACTGTATGAAATCGATCACCGACTGGCAACGGCGGTTTCTGTGTGCTCCGGATCGACGGCAACGGCTTTTCCGATTCTCACCTCAATGGTGATGAAGGGAAGCCCGGCGAACTTTCATGTCTCGAAAAAAAAGCTCGAGTCAACGGTACTCCGCCTCAGGGATATAGATTTTTCCGTATTTTATCGGGAAACTGTTGCAAAAATCGGTGACGCGCGTGAAGTCATAGAAGAAGAAGTCATTCCCAACTTTATCGTTCTGCCGAGTTTGGGAACAAAAACCATGCTCTGGCAGGAACTCGACGGCCCCAACAGAAAGAGCAGGGGCAGAATTGTGGTGCCGGGCCTTTTTATGGGTGACCTTATTCGCAGCATGGCACACACGTTCGCGTGCTTTCGATACGAACTGAACAGATCGATCAAAGGCGGTGCCTGGCGCGATCCAGTCGAAGGCGGGCTTACAGGGATCTATCTGGATTATGTGCAGTTCTATAAGAAAAATTCAAAGCTTTCAATTGAAGCGAAAGAGAAGGTTGCGGAAAAGTTTCGAAGCATACGCGATGACCGAAACCGCTTCGCCGACGATTATATACTCTGGGTGCTATACGAAAAAGATGGGATACCCAAGCTGAATACGGTGGTGCGGGATATTTTTTATAAGAACATCAGGTTTAAGAAAGAGATTCGCGATAAACTGCAGTCGATGCCCGCATTCAGCGAAATTGCAACGCGTTTTCGCAATGTCTACAACAGGGAAATCACGCAGTATGAGCGCAAGTTTAAAAAATACCGCGACG
This sequence comes from Leptospira biflexa, assembly GCA_020721925.1. GTDB lineage: Bacteria > Spirochaetota > UBA4802 > UBA4802 > JAGODF01 > DYLV01. Next base: position 14,376 of record DYLV01000005.1, on the reverse strand, counting down.
CAGCAGGAAATCTTCCCGAAGTTTTGCAAAAATTTATGGATTATTTAAATACGTGAAATACATGGCTGCAAGAAAGAAAGTTACCGGCATCATACAGATCTACAGCAGAAAAGCTCGCGATCAGATATTCAGCATCGGATTAAAATTCGCAAAAGAGGCGGGGATTCCGGAAGTGACCGAAGATCTCTTTGCCTGTGTGGATGAGCTCATAAAAAATGCTGTAAAGGCAAATTATAAATTTTTGCTTGTCGCGAATAAAATTGCCGAACAGCTGCGACAAAAATATCCTGACAAGACTCAAGAACAGATAAAACAAAATATCTTTGAAATACTCAAAGACCGTCAAACCTACGATAGAATGGCTTCGCAGATCATTTCAAATGAATTCATTTCAAACAAAGTGCGAGAAATACTTTCGCAGGAAGGGAGATACCTCAGCATTCGCAACAAGGCCTATACCGAGAAACGGGATTATACCGATGAAGAAAAGAAAACGATAGCAGGGCTTGTGGAATTTCTCGATATCCGCCGCCAGCTTAAGGAGAAGGACATCAAAATCATTTTGAAAATCGAAGGGAATGATGATTTCATATATATTGAAGTGACCAATACCGCACCGATTATGACGCACGACCTCAACCGCATTTACGAAAAGAGAGATGAGTATAAAGTCTATCGTCAGCAGGGAAGAGAACAGGATTTTTTCATCAACAATATTGATACATCGGACTCAGGCTTCGGTCTTGGGTATGCGACCATTGATAGCTTTCTCGCCAATCTTGGACTTAATCCGGATAACTCCATTACCATCATTTCCGCGAACAACACCACTGCGATGCTCACAATTCCCATCTTGGCGCTCAAATGAAATCATACAATTAAATCGCTAGTACAGAAGGTAATGTGCTCTCCTTCGAGAAAAACGGGCAATTTCACTCTGGATTTGTCTGTGGTATTCATTGTATCGAAGGCCGGAATCTATTGCTTTTCGGAAACTGTCGCTACCGGCAAGTTCGTCGATGACGTAGCCTTTTGTATTTTTTCGCCACTGGATGTGCTGATCGTTTTCCCGAAAATATCTGATAATCAAATACGATACTTCAAAAGGGTCAAACTTGCCGCCCGTATAGTAGAGATGCACGCCGCCGCAGAGTTTCCCTTGATGTGTGGAAAAGCTGGGGGTGAAATACACAGGCCTGAATCTAAAATTTTTTATCTTGAGCGCGGAAAGATTTTCCGCAAGGATTTCCGGGTTTATCCAGGGAGCGCCAAAAAATTCAAATGGATTTGATGTCCCTCTGCCAAGTGAGATATTGATGCCTTCCATCAACACCATGACTGTGTAATTGATGGCGCTGCGGTAGGTGGGAAGATTTGGAGAGGGAGGCACCCAGGGGAGTTTTGTTTCGTGAAAATACATGTCACGAATATAGTGTGAAAGAGGAACAACGGTGAGATCGATCTTTTTCCCGAATTCCCCACGATAGTATTGGGCGGCTTCCCCGGGAGTCATTTCATAAAAAAGGGTTGCAGGAAATGAAGCCACGTGTTTGGAATAAAAATTATTATCCAAATAAGGTCCTGAAATGCCAATAAATCCAATGGGATTTGGTCTGTCGAGTACGATAAGCTTTTTGCCTGTTCCCTCCAGGGCGTCCATCACGAGTTTGAGGGACGATACATAGGTGTAGCAGCGCATACCCATATCCTGTATATCATAAATGACCATGTCGGGTACTTCGAGCATGGTTTTCAGCGATGAGGGTGTAAAGAAATGAAGATGATACACAATGAGGTTTTTTTCTTCGTAGTCTTCATATGTATGTTTGTCATAGGTATTTCTTTCGCCGAAGGGGCCATGTTCCGGCGCAAGTATGAAGTCGATAATGATGCCGCCGTCGCGAACGATATCTATTATATGTCTGAAATTCGCATCTACCGAGGAATGGTTAACTACCAGTGCGGCGTGCTTGCCTTTGTAGTGGGACATTTCGTGTCGTGAGAAATTTTCCAGACCTGTATGTACCCGGCGAGAGTTTCTGATTGGGAAATAGTACATCGGCTCATCGCTGGCGCAGAATTGCATGAAAAGGAGAAAAATACACGCGGCTGGGAGAAGAGATATTGTCTTCTTCTTAAGTACTTTGGCAGCGATGTGTGTGCGTGTATGGTATAATTGATCGTTTGCTATCATATGCATGTGCACTTTGACATAGGTGGTGAAAATTAATGGTATTGCTTTGCCTGCGTTATTTTTATTACAGCTGTAGTAATGTCAATTCATTTAGAAAGATTCTGACACCACCTGGCGGTATATGGCTGTATGGTAAAATAAAACATGGATGCTTTGCCGTGTGAGGGATAAAAACATCTTGACCTGCAGCCTTTTTATCTCATTTTGCTCAGGAAATTTTGATACGTTGTGATAGAATATTTTAAAGAAAAGTTTTATTGCAAAGGAGAGAGACCCCACATGAAAATCACCGACGGCGTATATGCGTATATCTGGAGAGGACTTTTTGAAAACAACTGCAATATGTTTTATTTCGGTGAACCGTTCAATATACTTTTCGATCCTGGATTGAAGAATTATATTGATGTTCGTCTCGAAGATTTAAAAAAAGATGGAATTGATTTAGGCAATATCAAATGCGTGGTCAATACGCATTGCCATCCGGATCACTTTGAGGGAAGCAAATATTTTATGGAAAGAAATATACCGGTTGCGATGCATGAAGACGAAATTACATTTCTCAATGTGGAAGGCCCCCGCTTTTTTGCGATGTTCGGCATGGCATTCCCTGATTTCACATTCGATATACGGCTTCAAGAAGGTCGCTGGGAAATAAATGGCGGATGCCTTGAAGTGTATCACACCCCCGGGCATTCTCCTGGATCAATATCAGTGTACTGGCCAGAGAAAAAAGTCATTGTCTGTGGCGATCTGGTGTTTCAGGAGAGCGTGGGGAGAGTTGATTTTCCTGGAGGTGATGGCGAACTTTTAAAGAAGAGCATAAAAAAAATTTCAACGCTCGATATAGAATACCTTCTTCCGGGCCATATGGATATTGTGCACGGGGCCGAGCGCGTTCGTCGAAATTTCGATCTTATCGAACGCTATTATTTTTCCATGATTTAAAAATAAAAAAAACTTGAATTTTTCATAGATATTTTTGATAGTGCTTAAAGGTAGTCTCTCTGGTATTATGATTGTATATTATCTATTGGTTGCGCGTTGAGGAGAGTGGCAGAGCCACTCTCTTTTTCGTAGATACAGGCAGGTCGGAATCATGGATGCCGTTACGGGCAAGGAAAGAATTCTACAGGCGGTGCACGATGCTGCGAAAGAGCTTGGGTATTTGGTGTACGATGCGTCGATTGTATTCAGGGGTGAAAACTCGCGAGTTATTGTCAAAATTGACCATCTGAGGGGAATTTCACACCGAGATTGTGAACAATACAGCAGGCGTCTTGCCGCGATGCTGGACGATATGAAGGTTCTTCCCAATTATTCTCTTGAGGTTTCATCGCCCGGCCTGGACAGAAAGGTTCGTACTCCTGAAGAATTTATTCGATTTGCCGGTGCGCCTGTAAAAATAGTATACATGGACAATGGGGTAAAAAAGACAATAAAGGGTGCGATCGGTGCGGTAACGGCTGATGAAATATCGGTCAGCACCGAACGCGGCGAAATAGCAATTGCATTTTCGAAAGTGGTGAATGCCAATTTAGCGTATTAGGCATGTTGCAGATAGCAGATTATATTGTCGAAATCTGAAGCAATGTATTGAATATGAGGTAATCACAATAAAGCGGAAGGGATTGTCATGAGCAGCACTTTTTTTGAAGCCTTGCACCAAATCGCGACTGAAAAAGGTATTCCCAGGGAAGTTATCGAGGAGATCGTCGAAACCGCTATGCTTTCCGCATATAAAAAGCAATACGGCACTTCTAATAATGTCCGGGTGATTTTCGATCGCAGTGCGAATACCGTCATGCTTGCGACTACAAAAATGGTGGTAAACCATCCCAGAAATCTGGCGGAAGAAATTTCTCTCGAACGAGCGAGGAAATTCAATCCGGACGTGAAGCTTGGAGATGAAGTGGAAGTAAAGGAAAATCCGCTTGAATCGTTCGGACGAATAGCCGCGCAGACGGCAAAACAGGTGATGATGCAGCGCATCAAGGAGGCGGAAAAGGATATCGTCTACAATGAATTCAAGAGCAAGGAGAACGAATTCATCAATGGCTATGTTCAGAGAAAGACTAAAGACCGCATCTTTGTTGATCTCGGGAAAACCGAAGGAATACTCCCGGCCAAGGAACAGTCTCCCCTTGAACACTATAAAATTGGTGACCGCATTAAAGCAATCATTTTAAGCGTCACTAAAGATTCAAAAGGTCCTACCATCATTCTATCGCGTTCGCATCCCGCGTTTGTGAAAAAATTGTTCGAAATGGAAATACCCGAAGTCTATGACGGAATAGTGAACATTGTCAATATCGTCAGGTTTACCGGTGTTCGAACGAAAGTCGCAGTGGCGAGCGAGCGTGACGATATTGACAGTGTCGGTGCGTGCGTCGGTATGAAAGGTGTGCGCATACAGTCTATTGTGCGTGAACTTGAAGGTGAGAAAGTGGATGTAATCGAGTATTCACCCGACAGGGCGACTATGGCGGCAAATGCACTGACTCCTGCGCGGGTTCGGGAGGTAGTTGAAACCTCCGGTGGTGGGGTAATTGCGGTTGTGGACAAAGATCAATATAATCTCGCTGTGGGTAAGGGAGGCCATAACGCGAAGCTTGCATCGCGCCTTTGCGGTTTCGATATCGATATAAAAACTGAGGAACAGTATCGCGAGTTTTTGGGCTCGAGCGAATCCAGAGCTCTGGTAGAACAGCTCTTTGCGAAAAAAGACGAGGAGGAAACGCCGCTTGAAGCGCTTGGCCTTGAGCCCAGAATCATTAAGCTGCTTGAAGCAGGTGGCATTTTCTCTGTTGAGGATCTGGTAGAGAGATCGTACGATGATCTCATTAAAATAGACGGAATTGGCGAGAAATCCGCCAAGAAAATTCTTGAGATCGTATCCGAACTGGTCGATTTCAGTGAGGATGAGCAGGAAGCGGAAGATAACACCGTGGATGATTCACGCAATGGTGGAAGTTCCAGCGATGGTGAAAAGCAGTAAGTTTGAGTACGAAACGGCCGTCTTATGGCCTTGAAATTTGCAGTAAGTGTAAGGATATTCATGAAAGCAATTGAAATTGCACAGAACAACCACGTATCTTTGGAAGATATTCTCATAATATGCAGAGAGCTGAATATTCCCTGCGCGGATGAAAATACTGAAATCAAGGGCAATGATATATTTCTTGTGGAAAAGCGCATTGAAACTATCAAAGCGCAGAGGGTCAAAGAAGCACAGAATTTCATCAAGAAAAACGCTGAAATGCGCGAGCAGCAAGGCAAAAAGATTCGTCTCAAGAGAAAGGTGCATGTTTCAAAAGAACTTATAAAAGAGAAACCAGGAGAAGAGGCAAAGCAGGCAGAAGCTAAACCACAAAGAGAGGATAAGAAAGAAACAAAACCTAAGATGGATGTGAACCGCCATGGAGAAGAAGCGCGAAAAAAGGGCGGCGAAATACGCGAGCTGCGTCAAGAAAATAAAAGAGATGACAGGCCTGCACGCCAAAGGGACAAATCCGCCGCTCCGAAAGATCTGAAGGACCTTTTCAAACCGAAAAAGGAACAGCCGGCAATCACTATTGAGGGAGAGAAGAAAAAAACTGCGGATATTTTTGGGGGCAAGGAAGGGGCTGGCAAAAGGAAAAAAACCGCAAAGGAAAAAGAAAAGGGAAAGAAGTATAAAAAAGAGCGAGATAAACTTGCCGAAGAAAAGGACATTATTTTAAGAAAGAAAAAGGCACAGCAGGAGCGCGCCGCAGAATCTTCCATACCCAAACAGATCGATATCACTGAAAGCATTAGTGTTGGTGATCTTGCGAAGAAAATGAATATCAAAGCAAGCGATCTGATTGCAAAACTGATGAAGCTGGGGATGATGGCTACCATCAATCAGGTTATCGATGCCGAAACTGCGGAAATACTGGTTTCGGAATATGGCACGCAGGTTAACGTTGTCTCTCTCTTTCAGGAAACGCTCATTGTAAAAGAGGAAGAAGACAAGCCGGAGGACTACATATTCCGGCCTCCTATTGTGACGGTGATGGGTCATGTGGACCATGGGAAGACAAAACTCCTTGATGCGATCAGAAAAACCAATGTTGTTGCAGGTGAGTTCGGTGGCATCACGCAACATATCGGTGCATATACAGTCCGGGTGAAGGAACAGCCTATTACCTTCCTTGACACTCCGGGTCACGAAGCGTTCACCACTATGCGCGCCCGTGGTGCTGCGGTGACCGATATTGTGGTGCTGGTGGTAGCAGCGGACGATGGAGTCAAACCGCAGACCGTGGAAGCGATCAATCACGCGAAGGATGCGAATGTGCCAATCGTTGTGGCAATCAATAAGATTGATCTCCCCAATGCCAACACAGAGCGCGTGCGTAATGAGCTCGCGAACTACGGTCTCATTCCCGAGGAATGGGGTGGAAACACACTCTATGCTGAAATTAGCGCGAAGAATAATATCAACATCGACAAACTGCTTGAGCAAATTTTGCTTCAGGCGGAACTTTTAAATCTCAAGGCCAATCCAAAAATTATGGCACGTGGCAAGGTCATCGAGGCGAAACTCGATGCGGGTCGGGGACCTGTCGCGACGGTCATTATTGAAAATGGAACGCTGCACGTAGGAGATCCACTTGTCATCGGCGTATATTCTGGCAAAGTACGGGCGTTGTTCGACGATCAGGGGAACCCCGTGACTGAAGCAACGCCGTCGATGCCGGTGGAAGTGCTTGGCATTTCGAGCGTGCCCTCGGCAGGTGACCCGGTTGAGGCTGTTGAATCGGAAAAATACGCCAAGCAAATATCGCAGAAGCGAATGGAGCTTTTGCGGCTTGAATCAGCGAAAAAAGTGCGGAAAGTGACTCTTGAAGACTTAAACGAGATGATTCGCGAGGGCGAGGTGCAGGAGCTTCGCGTCATCATCAAAGCCGACGTGGACGGCTCAGCCCAGGCGCTGCGCGAAGCGCTTGAAAAGCTTTCCACCGGTGAGGTGAGGGTGAAAGTCATCCATTCCGGGACGGGCGGCATCAATGAATCTGACGTAATGTTGGCTTCTGCGTCGAACGCGATTATCATTGGATATCATGTACGGCCTTCGGCAAGGGTGATAGATTTAGCAGAAAAGGAACGGGTATCGATCAAATTTTACAATATCATATTTGAAGTTACCAATGATATCAAAGCTGCGATGGAGGGGATGCTCTCTCCAGAGTATAAGGAAGAGATCACCGGTGCAGGCGAGGTGCGGCAGGTATTCAAAATCGGAAAGGTTGGCAGTGTTGCGGGGTGCATTGTGCTGTCCGGAAAAGTGGAGCGATCAAACAAACTTCGGTTGCTGCGCGAAGGTGTGGTGGTCTACGACGGTGCAATCAAGACACTCAAGCGGTTCAAAGATGAAGTGTCGGCTGTGGAAGGCGGCCAGGATTGTGGCATCCTTCTGGAAGGCTATAATGATATCAAGGAAGGAGATTCATTTGAAACGTATCGTGTGATTCAGATCGCAAAGAAGCTGTGAAATTCACGCGTGAAAGTGCTCAGGGCATCATTGATTATGGCTGGTCATCGAAAAGAGAAATTGGAACATGAAATTATGAAGGTGATTGCCGAAGCCTTCATCAAGGAAATTAAAGACCCGCGCATCGGTTTTATCACGGTAACCGGCGTGAAGCTCAACAGGGATCATACGGTTGCCGATGTGGGTATTTCTGTCATCGGGAATGATAAGGAAAAGAAACGTACTCTTGCGGGTGCAGAATCAGCAGCCCCCTATTTACAACACCTTGTGGGCAATGCGATTAAGCTCCGTGTGACGCCGAAGATACGATTCTTTCTCGATACCTCAATCGAAGAGGGTGTGAGAATGGTCGGCATAATAGATAACCTGGAGAAAGGCTCTTAAAGGTGTGGTGAATGTCCAGGATTTTGATAATGCGGTGCTTCTCATCGATAAGCCTACAGGAATAACGTCGAATGAAGCGTTGACTCTGCTGAAGAGAAAAACTGGCATACAGAGGATCGGGCACTCGGGTACGCTCGATAAATTTGCCGGAGGTTTACTCGTTGTTGCAACAGGTTTCGCCACAAAGCTTTTGAAATACTTTCTTGAGTGCGAGAAGGGTTATGAGGCCGATATTCAGCTGGGTCTGACAACTGATACGCTTGATCCGGAAGGAAAGGTAATAGCGGAAAAGCCTGTTCCGGTAATCACAGATGAAAAGCTGGCATCAGCACGGCAGCATTTTCTCGGTGTACAGTGGCAAGATCCGCCGGTATTTTCTGCGTTAAAGATCAATGGGAAGCGGGCATCTGATTTAGTTCGCAGTGGCGTAAATGTGGAGCTTTCTCGAAGGGAAATCTCTATTACGGATATCTCCATTGAAAAGGGCGATAGTGATCCTTCGCTTCTCCACGTGTTTCTGAGCTGTTCTCGCGGGACGTATGTGCGCTCATTCGCCAGAGATTTGGCTGAATTCTTTGGAACAGTGGGTTTTCTCAAGAAGCTTCGCCGCACAAAAGTGGGTCCTTTCAGAATAGAGGAGGCGATAGAGCCGGATAACATTGCAAGGAATCATTTTCTCAATCCCGCCGGGAGGAGGTTTTTGCTCTCTCCATACGACGCAATGCGTAGTTTTGGCATTGTGAAATTGAACCCGCAGGGGATGAAAAAGGCGAAAAACGGGGCGTTTATTTCACGGAATGATATCGTAAGTATCGACCATGGTCAGGATGCACGATATATCGTAACTGATGACAGCAAAAAACTGGTTGCAATAGTTGAACTGGATTTCAGTAAATGGTCTTTGCGCTACCTGAATGTTTTTGCGGAGCCGATTTGATAGAACATGATTGCATATCGGCGAGAGCGATAAATGTCCGCGGCAATATTCGCGGATTGTAATACAATGTTAAATTATTTAATTGAGGGGGAGCAGTATCGTGTTACAGGAAAAGAATGAGGTGATCAATAAATACAAAAGGCACGAAAAAGACACCGGATCGCCGGAAGTCCAGATTGCCCTTTTGACAAACAGGATCAACCATTTGACCGAGCACTTCAAAGTGCACAAAAAGGATTTTCATTCGCGCACAGGTTTGCTGAAGCTCGTAGGACAGCGTAGAAGGCTTCTTGCATATCTTAAAGAGAAAGACCTCAATAGATATCGGGAACTCATCCAGTCCCTCGGCCTGAGGAGATAACGCGCCGGGAAGTCCGTCATTTACGCCGGCGAGCGGAAGCGTTCTTTCGGCGATTTTTTATGTACAGGTGAGTGGTATGAGCGCAGAAATACGGGTCGATATCGGGTCGTCTTCTTTGATGTTTAACACAGGGTATCTTGCGAAGCAAGCTGATGGTGCGGTTGCGGTATCGTGCGGCGAAACCATAGTATTTGCCAGCGTAGTTGCATCCAGAGAGTTGAGAGAGGGGCAGGACTTCTTTCCTTTGACGGTTGATTATCGGGAGAAATATTATGCCGCGGGAAAATTCCCCGGCGGATACATCAAACGCGAAGGACGCCCAAGTGATAAGGAAGTTCTCACGAGCAGGCTTGTGGATAGGCCGATTCGTCCGCTTTTCCCAAAAGATTTTGTGAATGAAGTCCAGATTATCATCTATGTTTTTTCTTCGGATTCTGAAACGCAAACTGATGTGATGGCCATCAACGCTGCTTCGGCGGCTTTATCCATTTCCGGCCTTCCGTTTAAAGGACCTGTCGGCGCGGTTCGGGTGGGAAGAATTGGAGGGAAGTGGCTGGTCAATCCCACTTTTGGTGAAACGGAAAAGAGTGATATTGATCTGGTGGTTGCGGGCACAGAACGGGCTGTCACCATGATTGAAGGTAAAGCAAATAATTTATCTGAAGCGGAAATGATTGAAGCGGTTGAATTTGCTCATGAAAACATCAAAAAGATTTGTTCAGGGATCAAAAATTTTTCAGAGAAAAATAGAAAACCGGCGTTCGAGTATGCCCCCGCACAAAAGGATGAAGTGCTTGAAAAATTGATCCGCGAGAAATATTTTCCCGACATCAATGCACTGGAAAACATAAGAGAAAAAAAAGCGCGGGAAAAAAAATTTGATGATATCGTCAAACGGATCGTAGAGGAAAATAAAGAGCAGTTTCCGGATACCATTGGCCAGGTCAGGGCAATAGCGGATGATATCGATAAGGAAATCGTTCGGAGAAATATTTTAGAAAAGAAACAGCGCCCCGACGGGAGAGGACTGAAAGATATTCGTCCGATCGACATCATGGTAGGTGTATTACCCCGTGCGCATGGGTCAGCTGTTTTCACAAGGGGTCAGACGCAGAGTCTTGGGGTGGTGACGCTCGGCAGCGTAACCGATTCTCAGAAAATCGATTCGATTGAAGGGGAAACTTCGAAGCGTTTCATGCTCCACTATAACTTTCCTCCTTTTTCTGTAGGAGAAACCGGACGCGTGGGAGGAACCGGTAGGAGAGAGATCGGACATGGAATGCTTGCGGAGCGCGCACTGGAGTATGTCATCCCCGATGAAAGGGATTTCCCCTATACCATTCGTGTGGTTTCCGAAATACTCGAATCAAATGGATCCTCGTCGATGGCGTCGGTATGTTCAGGCTCGCTTGCACTTTTTAATGCGGGAATTCCGGTAAAAAGCGCTGTTGCCGGAATTGCGATGGGCCTTGTGATGGAAGGCGATCGCTACAGCATCCTGAGTGATATTTTGGGCATCGAGGATCATCTCGGCGATATGGACTTCAAAGTCGCCGGAACCAACACGGGAATAACAGCATTTCAGATGGACATTAAAATCGAAGGAATCACTCCGGCGATTATGAAAGAGGCATTAGAGCAGGCTCGTGAGGGCAGGCTTCATATTCTGAGTATTATGCAACAGGTGGTAAAAGAACCGGAAAAACAGCTTTCGCCATTTGCCCCGCGCATAGTGAAAATAGAGGTGCCGGTGGATAGGATAGGAGATGTCATTGGCCCTGGGGGGCGGGTGATCAAGGGCATTGTTGAGGAAACGAAGGCAGATATTAATATCGATAATGACGGAACTGTGACAATTTCCGGACAGGATCAAAAATCCCTTGAAAGCGCTCTGGAGATCATTCGCTCTATTACCGAAGAGGTTGAAGTGGGAAAAATTTACCGCGGAGTGGTAAAGCGCGTGATGGAATATGGCGCATTCGTTGAGATCCTTCGAGGTAAAGAAGGCCTTGTGCATATCTCAAAACTTGACCATAAGAAGGTTAACAGCGTGAGCGATATCGTGAAAGAGGGCGATGTAATCTATGTGAAGGTGGTCGGGGTAGACAAAATCGGAAGAATAGATCTGAGCAGAAAAGATGCTCTCGATTATAAGGGTTGACGTTCTTCGAAAGATGACAGGCCGGCATGAGACAACTGATTTTTCCTGAATATGTGGCAGCTGATGAAAGTTGCGCACCGGGGTAATAATGGTTGAAAAATACACGACGGACAGCGGCATTACTGTTCTTCTTGAGCCTATTGAGGGAGTCGTATCCATCTCCGCAGGCCTCTGGGTGGGAGTCGGTTCGCGGCATGAAAATGTGTCGTGCTATGGTTACGCACACTTCATAGAGCACATGCTTTTTAAGGGAACGAAGCGATATTCTGCGCGCGATATCGCCAGAATGGTTGACCGGGTGGGAGGTCAGCACAATGCTGCAACCAACAGAGAATACACTTGCTATTATATAAATGTAATTTCCGAACATCTCCCTCTGACAGTGGAAATTCTTTCCGACATGTACTATAATTCCCTCTTCGATGGGGAAGAGCTTGAAAAAGAAAAGAACGTTATTCTGGAAGAAATCCGGATGTACGAGGATACTCCCGATGAATTGGTTCATGACCATTTCATTGAAGCAGTGCTTGCCGGACATCCGCTGGCGCATCCTATTGTAGGAAACACTGAGAGCATTAAGGGAACATCGCGAAAAAAATTGGTTGATTTTTTCAGCAATCACTATTTCGATAATAACTGTCTGTTTGTCATCGCAGGAAATTTTGATATTGATCTGGCAAAGCGGCAGATAGATCGGCATTTTCGCAAAAATTTCGAGAAGAAAAATGTTAAGATTCCCACTGCGGAAGTCAAATCGTCCGAAGGGTGGAGGCATATTCATCGGGATCTCGAACAAGTGCATTTTTGTATCGGAGTCGAGGGAGTCAATAAAAACGACGATGACAGGTGGGCGCTGTATGCGCTAAGTACCCTTCTGGGCGGAAGTATGTCGTCGAGGCTTTTTCAGAATATACGCGAGAGAGAAGGACTGTGCTATTCAATTTATTCTTTTTATTCAATGTATGACGATACGGGACTTTTTGGAATATACTGTGGGACATCGCCCGATAATTTCAGCAAGGTGGTCGACCTTATTCTTCAGGAGTGCAGGCAGATTATGGAATCAGGCATTTCTCCTGAGGAGCTCGGCGATACTAAAAGCTATATGAAAGGTAATATCGCACTGAGCCTTGAGAGCACGGAAGTGCGGATGGGGCAGCTCGCGAGAAACGAAATGAACTATGGCCGCTATATTTCCTTTCAGGAAATAGTTGAGCAGATAAACAGGGTTGAAATTGCGGATGTGATGCGGGTGGCACAGCGCTTGCTGAAGAACAAAACGCTTACGATGGTTTCCATTGGAAACATCGGAGAGGAAGCAGGGAAGAAGCAGTTTTGCATTTAACGAAATTGCGAATGAGTGGTTTGATCGTTCCACTTTTTGGCTCAAAGCGCTGAAAAAACGGTTGTTGAGGTACTCATAACATACGCGGGATGAGAATAACGATGATAGTATGCAGTGAGGTGTTTTCGTCTTAAATATCATAAAAACAGAGGTACACACAATGGCTGGAAAAAGCGATATTATCAACAGTACCATTGGAGAAGGTTCAGTTTTTGAAGGAAAGTTCTATATCAGCGGTTCCCTCCGGGTTGATGGAAAATTTGAAGGTGAAATTAAAACCGATGACGAGCTGGTGGTAGGTGAAACTGGCAAAGTTAAGACGAATATCAATGCGAAGTCGGTTGTGGTTGCGGGAACGGTTATTGGAAATATATCCGCAGATGACGAAGTGCGACTCCTTGAAACGGGCAGGGTGTTGGGTGATATTGTGACACCAAATTTGAGCATCCAGAGGGGCGTGATAGCGCAAGGACATATCACCATCACAGGCGGGCATAAAAAGGATGTAAAAAAACTCATCGAGGATTCATACGGGGTTGAGCCTAAATCCTGAAACGAAAACATGAAAAAAGCAAGAAACGAGAATGGTCTTGTCCGATAATAAATATATCCGATTATGCTGAAGTGCGGGTGCGGATTGTTGATTCGATTAAGAGCCTTTTCAGTGTAAAGCAAAGTGTTTTCAGCACATGGTGAAAATAAGCGGGCTGTGTGTGTCGGAGCATAAAAAAATCATTTATACAATGAAATTTTGTGTAAGATTATGAAAAAAATATTTTCAAAAACTCTCACCATCGGGCGCTGTTCGGTATCGTTTGTATATAATGAGATTCTGTTTCTCTATCGTGGGAAAAATAAAATATATCTTAAAAAGATCGGTTTATTTTCAAAACCTGCGGCAAAAGCGATGATGTTGGCTTTCGCGTGCATACTCTGCCTTGCGTTAGCTTTTATTCTCAAGCCAATTATTCCTCACACCCCTCCGTCTGCCGAGGTTAAAGTTGAAACCGATGATGAAGTGAAACACCGTATCCTCAGCGCGCGGGAGACCGAGTATTCTGATCCTGTTGAAAGCGCAAAAAAAATTGAAATTAAAATTCACCGGGTAAAGCAGGGGGAAACGATCAGTAAAATCGCCAGAATGTACGGCGTTTCCATGGAAACAATTTGTGGGAATAACAATCTCAATTCCTTCGATTTAGTGGCCGTGGGTTCCATTTTGAAAATTCCTTCGAAAGACGGAATCGTGTATCAGGTGAAAAAAAACGAACAGCTTGTTTCTGTGGCGAAGCGGTTTCGTGTATCTCTGGATAAGATTATTGCGGCCAATGATATTCGAAATGTTGATTTTATACAACCGAATCGGCATCTGTTTATTCCGGATGCCAAACCACAAAATCTTGTGCGAGGCTTCATCTGGCCAACCTTACAAAAACATGCGGTCACCAGCGGGTATGGATGGCGCAATCACCCCATTTT
>DYLV01000104.1 GCA_020721925.1 Leptospira biflexa | reverse complement strand
TGGCACAATTTTGGGCACAATTTTGCTTCTCTTTCACAGCAAGGCATGGTGTCAAAGGCATGATATCAGAGTTCCAGAAATGGGGCTTAGTCTGGCACTGGCCTTGACATCATAGGTAAAGTTAAAAATTGGTGCCAGAGTAACCAGAGTAAGAGTAACCAGAGTACCCAAAGAAAAAATAAGTGCCAGAGTATCAAAAAAGATTACCAAAAAGAGCTTCAAACACATAAAATTTCTGTATTTGCTTGAAAAATCAAGCAAATATTGGTATATTTTTCATGATTGCTTGATATATCAAGCAGCGAGGCGTGGGATGAATAATGGAATGAATAAAAATTCTGAATTTGGAGCATTCCTGCGGGCAATTCGAGAAGAGAAAGGCATCACACTTCGAGAAGCGGAATCCAGAAGTGGTATTTCCAACTCCTATCTCAATCAGATTGAAACCGGGAAAGTAAGCAAGCCCTCACCGGATATCATCGGCAAACTGAGCGAATTGTATGAGGTCTCATTTGAACTACTGCTTGAAAAAAGCGGTCATGTGCTCCCGGATATTGCTCCCGACCCATCTCCATCATCGGGAAACCCTGCATCCATTCTCATCATTGACGACAACATTTTCGACCGCGCGCTGACACGAACTCTTCTGGAAAAAAATACTTCGTCGTGTTACCGGGTAATAGAAGCCGAAACCGGCGAAGAAGGACTCAAACTTGCCGAACAGCATCGACCGGATATCATTCTGCTGGATTACCGTCTGGACAAAACAGACGGCCTGGAGATTTTAAAAAGGCTCACTTCGGGGGACATAGAGCTCGATAGCGCGGTGATTATGCTCACCGGCTACGGCAGCGAAGAAATCGCCGTGAAGGCGCTGAAAATGGGCGCGGTGAATTATTTCAATAAGAATAAAATCAAAGCGGAAAATTTCCTTCCCGTTATCCGGCAGGCAATTAAAAGAAAATCAATTAGAAAAATATTACACTCCCGCATTTATGAGCAACGCAACAGCAATCTGAAACTTCAGCAGTCAATTGCGATGTCCGCCTCGGAAATCCTTCAAGCGGCAGCCCGCCTTTCCGAAGAGTTCCCTTCAATTGCAGTCAGCACCGACTACACAATTATCATCAAAGAAGCGAAAAAAATCGCTTCCTTCTTTAAAAACGATATTTCCACACAAAGCAGGAGAGAACACGAATGAACCTTCCTCAATCCCACAGACCTATAGACAGAAACATCAGCATTCTCCTTCTGGAAGACAGCGAGAGCGATAGATTCCTCGTAGAAGAAGAACTCAAGCGGGCCGCGCTATCCTATCGCATATATTACACGGCCGATAAAGATTCTTTTCTCAACGCGCTCAAAACCTTCTCTCCGGAAATCGTGATTACGGACTTTAACATGCCTTTGTATGACGGGTTCAGTGCGCTCACCGACACAAAAAAAATCAATCCCGAAATACCGGTCATCATTATAAGCGGCGTGCTCAGCGAAGAAAAGGCCGTAGAAATAATCAGGCAGGGAGCGACCGATTATATCAGCAAAAACTACCTCTCAAAATTACCATCGGCCATTACCCGCGCTCTACATGAAATCGATGAACATTTACGGCGGAAGCGCGCAGAAGAAGCTCTCGAACGACTTCGCAAGCGCAATGTGCTCATCCTTGACTCCGTCAGTGAGGGCATCGCCGGCTTCGACAGTGACATGCGCTTCACTTTCCTCAACCGTGCCGGCTTTCAGATGCTGGGATACAGTGTCAAAGAGCTCATCAATCAGCCTTTCGAAATCATCATTGCAGATAAGCCCAAAAGTCCAGAAAAAGATCTTGCGGGCATTCGTGGTTTTGGGCTCATCGGCACGACTGCAGGGATGAGCCTCCTTAAACTACGACGCAAAGACGGCAGTTGTTTTTTCGCGGAGTTCACCCTCACCTCTATTGCAGAACCACATGAATCCCTTGCCGCAGTGCTCTCATTCAGCGACATGATGCCGCGATTGAAAGCAGAAACGGAAGTACAGCAAAGCTTCGAGAAGATGCGCAAACTTCTTTTCGACAGCATTCATGCGATGTCTACAGCACTCGAGTTTCGCGATCCATATACCGCCGGTCATCAGCGCCGCGTGGCAGAGCTTGCCAAGGCGATATCTCAAAAATTGGATCTGGATCAAAACCAGATCGACGGAATCCACCTTGCCGGCGTGGTACACGATATTGGGAAAATTTATGTGCCTGCAGAAATTCTCACCAGGCCCGGTAAACTTTCCGCGGTGGAATTTGAGCTTATTAAAATTCACTCAGAAACGGGTTATACCATTCTTAAAGATGTGGAATACCCCTGGCCCATCGCGGAAACAGTGTATCAGCACCACGAGCGGCTCGACGGTTCGGGATATCCACGCAAGCTTGGCAGGGAGGACATTATTTTAGAAGCTCGCATCATCAGTGTTGCCGACGTAGTAGAAGCAATTGCATCGCACAGGCCGTACCGTCCGGCGCTCGGCCTTGATGTTGCACTCGAAGAAATTAAAAAAGGGCGTGAGCGGCAGTTCGATCCGGCAGTGGTGGACGCATGCCTTGCGGTGTTCGATGAAGGTTTTGCCTTTACGGAGTAACGATGATGTATTCCTACGATTATGATAGTTTTTAAGGGCGGTTGCGCAATGAACGAAAATGAATCTCCCCGGACACATCTGATTTTAGTCGTCGACGACGATGAAGCGATCCGAACCTTCCTTCGCGCAGCGTTTACCCGGATTGGATACACGGTAATCGAGGCCATCAATGGAGCTGAAGCATTGGAAAAAGCGCGCGAAAACCCTCCCGATCTTGTGGTATCCGATGTGCTTATGCCAATCATGGATGGATATCAGCTCTGCATGGAGTGGAAGAAAGATAATCGGCTTTGTGCCATTCCTTTTGTATTCTACACCGGCACCTTCCTCGACGAAGAGGATTCTCAGCTTGCACAAACACTTGGAGCCGAAGATTTCATCACCCGGCCAATAGAGATTAAAGAATTTCTCAGGCGAGTGGGCGAAGTGCTGAAAAAAAAAGAGGTGTCGTCGCCCTCGCATGTGGACGATGACCATTTTTCAAAAAACCATTTTCAAAAGTATAGCGCATCGCTTGTGCGAAAGCTCGAAAAGAAGATGGAGGACTTGCAAGCCGCCAAAGAGAAAATCGAACAGGAAATACGACAACAGAAACAGGCACAAGCGAAGCTTCGTGAAAGCGAGGAACTTTTCCGCGCAGTCTTTGAACAGCATGCCGCCGTGAAGCTCATGATAGATCCCAAGACGGGAAACATCATAGACGCAAACACCGCCGCCGAAAAATTTTACGGCTGGAGCCGGGAAAAGCTTTGTTCCATGCGCATCCAGGAGATAAACACACTTCCTCCGGAACAGGTGAAAGAGGAAATGGAACGAGCCAGGAAAGCAAAAAAAATTCACTTCAATTTCCGCCATCGCCGGGCGGACGGAAGCATCCGCGATGTAGAAGTCTTCTCAAGCGCCATACAAACAAAAAACAGAGACTTTCTCCACTCGATCATCCATGATGTGACTGAAAAAAAAATCATTGAAGAGGCGCTTCGTGAAAGTGAGGAGCGCTACCGAACGCTTGTGGAAACCCAGATCGAAGCAATCTGCCGCTGGAAGCTCGATACCACCCTCACCTTTGTCAACACTGCATATTGCCAGATGCTTGGCAAAAATCGAGATGAGCTTGTGGGGCAGAAATGGATTCAATTTGTACCGGAACATGCCAGAGAAGAAGTGCTCACACCATACAAGAGGGCAATCAGAGAAAAACACCCGGTGACATACGAACACGAAGTGCAAACATCCAAAGGCC
This sequence comes from Leptospira biflexa, assembly GCA_020721925.1. Classification (GTDB taxonomy): domain Bacteria; phylum Spirochaetota; class UBA4802; order UBA4802; family JAGODF01; genus DYLV01. Next base: position 6,633 of record DYLV01000104.1, on the reverse strand, counting down.
TCAGATGGTACCGGTGGCACGATGTGCCGTTGTACAATGAACATGCAGAGTTTTTTGAGTTTCAATCCGTGGGACACGACATTACCGACCTCGTGCAAGCGGATCAAGAACTGCGAAATATCACCGCCAATTTACAGAAGCTTGTCGAAGCACGCACCGAAGAACTCGAAAAAGCGCATAAAGCCCTTGAAACCTTCATCTATACCGTCGCGCACGACCTGCGCGCGCCGGTGCGGCATATAGGCGGTTTTTTACAATTTCTGCAAAACGAACTCGGGGAAAATATTAGCGAAAAAGCAACGCATTTTTTACACACCATCGGCGATGCGGCCAGGCACATGAGCATGCTCATCGATGACCTTCTTGAGTTCGCACGGATTGGAAAAATCAATCTAAAAATTGAATCCGTAGACATTCAAAAGCTCATGGAAGAGGTTTTGAATGATTTTAATGATGATATTGCTCAAAAGCACATCGCTATTGAATGCGGCACGCTACATGCAATTCAGGTCGACCGCACGCTCATGCGCATGGTGCTGGTCAACCTCATTGGAAACGCCATTAAGTTCACAGGACCAAAAGAACACCCAGAAATCGAAATCTCCTGTAAACAATCGGAACATGAGCACATCATTTCCATCTGCGACAACGGCGTTGGCTTCGATATGAAATATGCGGATAAACTCTTCGGCATTTTCCAGCGCCTTCACGGTGATAAGGAGTTTGCCGGAACCGGCATAGGGCTTGCCTCGGTGAAGCAAATAATTTCCCTCCACGGCGGCCGCGTGTGGGCAGAAAGCAAAGTTGGCGAAGGCACCTGCTTTTATGTTGCGCTACCCCAAAATCCGCAAACAACGAAGATAGTACACAGAGATGTTTCTCCAGACCATACACGGGAGGAAAACAATGAGCAGCAAAAAAACGATTCTTCTGGTTGAAGACAGCGACCGCGATGCGGAACTCATTGCCATGGGTTTCGATGGCCTGGGAATTCCGGTAGAAATCCGGCGCGCAAATGATGGGGCGAAAGCACTCGAAATGCTGCAGGGACATGGCCCCGATTCGATAAAACCAACACTTGTGCTTCTCGACATCAAGCTCCCGCTCCTCAACGGCAAAGAAGTTCTTGAGAAAATCAAGTCAAACCCCCATACCAGAACCATACCCGTGGTGATGCTCACCTCGTCACAAAACGAAAAAGACATTGAGGAAAGCTACAAGCTTGGCGCAAACGCATATGTGGTGAAGCCAATCGATTTTAACAGGCTGTTCGAGGTGCTCACTTTGACTGGAAAATTCTGGTGTGATGTGAACAAAACGATGAACGATTTTTGAATAAAGGTAACTTCCAATTCGAAAATTGAGTATGAAACCATGATAGAGAAATCATCGCACAATGCCAATCAAACCCTGTTTCTTGAATCAATAATCGATTCACTTCCAAACCCGGTATTTTACAAAGATGCACAGGGCGCGTACAGAGAATGCAACAAAGCCTTCTGCGATTTGATTTTGGGTTTGCCAAAGCACGAAATTATCGGCAAAACGGTTTTCGAATTTCCTGGGCGAATTCCCGAATATCTTGCAAAGACGTACGCAGAAAAGGATAATGAACTTTTGGCATCAGGAAAAGCGCAGATCTATGCAGAAAAAGTTCACTGCGCAGACGGCATTTTCAGGATTTTTCAGTTTTTCAAGAATGTCCACCGCAGCACAGAAGGGCGTACGCTCGGTATTGCCGGCATCATGCTCGACATCACTGAGCGAGTTGTTGCCGAAGAGAAGCTGAACCGGCAGAAGGAAGAGCTCGACCTTCTTTTATCTTCAATCTCAAGCCTTATTATAGGTGTTTCCATAAAAGACCGTGTAACCCACTGGAACAAACACGCGGAAACGACGTTCGGCATTCCCTCTACGCTTGTGCTCAATAAAACCTTCTGCGAATGCCCCATCAAATGGCACTGGAACATTATTTACGAAAAAATCGCTGATGCGCTAATAAACGCATCGATCGTCCGCATCGATGATCTGCGCTACCAGCGCCCAGACGGCAGTGAAGGGATTCTGGGGCTCACAATCAACCCGCTTTTGAGGGATGGAGAAATTCTTGAGGGGTTTCTCATTCTCGGCCGCGATCTCACTGAACGCAGAAATCTGGAACACCAGCTTTTGCAGGCACGTAAACTCGAAGCGCTTGGCCAGCTCGCCGCGGGAATCGCCCACGAAATAAACTCACCCCTTCAGTATATCGGCGACAATTTGAAATTCATTGCCAGAGGGCTGGAAACACTCATTGCATTATTGAAAAAAAATATGGAACCTCAAGACACGGCATCTTCCTTCAATCTTTCAGATGAGCATGGATATCTTTTTGAGGAGCTTCCGAAAGCCGCTGCACAATCTCTCTTGAGGGCGTGGAGCGCGTCTCGCAAATTATAAAATCGATGAAAGCATTCGCACATCCGGGCAGCGGGCAAAAAACGCCCGTCAATCTTAACCGATCTATTGAAAACACCATTACCGTAATGCGCAACGAATGGAAATACGATTGCGACCTTGCGCTTTCGCTCGATCCTGCACTGCCGCCAGTACCCTGCTTTGAAACAGAGCTCAATCAGGTCTTCTACAACCTCATCATTAATGCCATACATTCCATCCAGGACGAAAAAAAAAGCGGTGCATACGAGAAGGGGAAAATCACCATATCTACCTCACACGACAAAACTCATGCAATCGTGCGCATTGAAGACAACGGTACCGGCGTTCCGGAGAATATACGAGATCGCATATTCGATCCCTTTTTCACCACAAAAGAAGTAGGAAAAGGCACCGGCCAGGGTCTGGCGATTTCGCATACCATTATTGTCCAGAAACACAGTGGAATGCTATATCTCGACATAGAATACACATGCGGTGCGGCGTTTGTGATTAAGCTTCCACTTGAAGGGTGAGGTGAATATATGAAAGTACTCTTTGTTGATGACGATTCACTGTTTCTTGAAGGCGTAAAACGGTATGATGCATCGCGTCACAATGAAATATCGTTATCTCTCTGTGCCACGGTCGATGAAGCTCGCAATGCACTCACGCGTGAAACATTCGATGCAATTATTGCGGATATCCGCATGCCTGGCGAAGACGGTATATCATTTCTTCGCTTTGTGCAAAATACCTTTCCCCGCGTAGTTCGAATTATTCTCACCGCGTTTGAAGACGAAAGCATTTTAAAGGAAGCGCGCAGGGTCGCTCACCGTGTTTTTCTCAAACCCGTCAATCTGGACGAACTCTTTTCAGTTGTAAAAGAAATTCTTTCGCATTCGGAATGAAGGAGGCCGCTATGAAAGCAAAAATTTTGATGGTCGATGATGAAAAAACATTCTTGAAGCATATATCCGTAACTTACGCGAACATTTTGACATCACGCCGGCATTTTCGGGAAAGGAGGCGCTCACCAAACTGGAAACATCTTCATTTGCCGTCATCGTAAGCGATTATAAAATGCCTGAAATGAGAGGATTTCAGTGCAATTTACGAAATGAAAAAGCGTCCCGGGGTATACGATCCTCGAATTTTAGAGGTACTGGAAAGCGTGACTAAAAAAGAGGGGGAACAGAACAAAACATACGTCACAAAACATCTGCTTATAAAGCAGCTTCAGGAAGGTATGTACCTTGCAGAAGATGTCATCACCGCCTCGGGAGTGGTAATTGGCAACAAAAACCAGCCAATAACCCGCGCACTTATTGTGACACTCGCAAACCACGCAACAAATCAGCAGATCAAACAGCCAATTCAGGTCATCACCAAAATCGAGTGAGGCGAGCATGGAAACCAATAATTCACATGTGGGCTTTATGGCGTTCTCCCCGGAAACGGCAGAAATCGCACAAAAATTTTGGGGAGCCATTAAGGCTTAAAAAAGGAATGAATAAATGAACACCACAAATAAACAGGCACTTCTCATTACTACGCAAACAGAATTGGCGAAAATCATCAAAACGATTCTCGCAAACAATTCAATAGAGATAAATACCCAATACGAAGCGCTCTCCTCGCCGGAGGTCATCCGCAACGCATATCAAAACACCGGCAACACAGTCTTTGTGCGCAAAGCGTTTTCACGATTAATTGCTGAGCAGGGCGTACCATTCCTTGTCGTCATAGACTATAGGATTTTTCTCACCTCAAATTTGCACGAAGACCCCGATATGCGAAAAATTCTCAAAACCCTGCTTATATCCTACATTATCATGAATTCCGAATCGAACAACACAGTACCTGCCAGATTCGTGCTCATTGATGTTGGTGAAAAGGGTTCTGGAGCACTGGAAGTCGAAAAAGTACCAGGCTACAGACTCATCAGTAAAAACGTATTCCACTGCTTTTAAAAACGTATTTTCATTTCATTCCATGCTCAATTAAAAGTTCGAACCGATTTTTCTCCGCAAACGCAAGAGAGGTATAGTTGCAATAGAGTTTGATTTCCAGATTGTCGAGTCGCACTTCGCTGGGAACAAATGAATATCCGCGATTGCTTTCCTGAAGCGTTTTAATTTCTCGTGCAATGGCAGGCAGATCTTTTTGAGAAAGCACATCCGAAAGCCCACCATCGGGCAATGTAAATCGGTAGCCGATATCCCCGTCATCGCGCATAACAAGCGACAACACCGTGGGCACCATTTTTTTTCTGGCATCGGCGATTCTCCGATCAAGCTCTGGATTAATCTCGGTGATGGTACATGCATTATTTGCTTCCCGCTTGAGCTGATAAATCAACACCGGCTTTTTCGATCCGGCGAGCAGTGAATCAGGATTATTTTCCACCACCTTTTTCACCGCGCTTTCGGCAAAAAGATACATACGGGCCAGATATTCATCAAACACTTCGGCAGGTTTTCGAAAAAACACGAATCCTCCGCGCTCATCCATCACAAAGAAATAGCAGTACTTCGTTTCAATCTGATAGAAAATCTGGACGCTCGACTCATTGCTCTTTTCGGCAATCATGCGCAGATAGGTGAGTTCCAGAACCGTGGGATCGACTCGCAGGCAACTTTTAACACCGGTATTATAAGAAAGCCCATAGAGAAGTTTCACTTCTGAATCGAAGGAGCGGCAGATGATCTCCTCACCGTCAACGGAATTCTTCATCGAATACACAAAGTATGTATTCTGAATTATCGTCACATACCGTTTCCTGATATTGCCCTCGGGTGCGGCAAAAAACGAGAAGAGATCCTCTGAAAGCATCTGCAGCCTGTCGAATTCCTTGCTTGCCCGGTACGGATATGACGCGGTAAGGCGAAGTGCACTTTCAAACGGCATTCCACTTGTCAGCACACCGGTGAGGAATCGCGCCAGGAGTAAAGCTATGTCATTGAAGTTTGAAAATCGTTCAAAACGGGTTTCTCCCCAGCTATTATGATACAGAAAAATTATGTCTTCAAGGCGTTTGGCATATTTTGTGTAGGGATTGATGATAATGTAGCTTATGATTGGAAACGAGTCGCGGAGAAAATACGAGCTGTGAATATTGATCTTTTTAAAAGAAAAATGCGCGGCGATGTCCATCACAAGGTCGCGGAGAAAACTCGCGTCGGGCTGATAAATCCCGGCGGAAAAATCTATGCGCGTGTAGTCCTTCTGGTACAGGCGGTTCATCCCGATCCACACAAGTATTGCGATCAGGCTTCTCTCGCTATGGATGACGATTTTTACCGGTGTGTCGCGCACAATGGCTCTTTTGGAGAGAATCCAGAGCTCTTTTTTATCCTTCGTTCCCGCATATTCAACCACGAGAAGCTTTTCGGGCGGATATACTTTGAAAGAAAGCGAATTGTCGATTTTATTATCCGATACCGCAAAATGAGAATATATTTTTCTGCTTATGCCTTTGAGCTGTTCTTCCGTAAAATGGTGGGTGATTTTTTTTGATTCGATGTTGGTGAGGATATCGCGGTACCCCTGAAGAACAAATTTCTTCGCATCATTCATCAGAGCGTTCACCGCATTGATGTCCCAGTTTTCAAAATTATCCATTCTTTCGATATCCGAACTCAGCCAGTTCCATTTTTTCGCGAATTCCCTCATTTTTACTACCTTTTCCGGAACGGTGGCGGTATTGACTCTTCTGTCGCTTATCGAAATTTTCGGGTCAACCTTCAGGTAAAAGCTTGTTTTTAAAATCTCGGTCGCCTTGAGGTCTTTCACGACGTTGCTATAATACGCATATACTTCATTGAACATGATGACGTATGAATCCACGCTGTCCAGATCGTATTTCCCGGCATGGATGTTTTTCTTTATGAAATTGCTGATGAAGGGATTGCTGGCAGTGCCACGGATATAGCGTTCAAGCAAACCAAGTTTGATGATCGATTTATACGGATTCCCAAGCGATTTCAGTATCTGAAAGATTGCGCTTCCTAAAAACTCTTCTTTTGCAATTGAGTACAGATTGCCAAGATCGATGAAGGAATCCATAATGCCCGCGTCCCTGGCAAGTGCGAGCCATTTTTCATAGGCGGCATCGGTGGTATCAGCAGGAACGACCCACCAGAACGGCACCTTCCCCGCCACCACAATAGAACTTCGGAAGAACTCCTCCTCCAAAAGTACTCCCAGCGCCGATCC
>DYLV01000103.1 GCA_020721925.1 Leptospira biflexa | reverse complement strand
ACGCGCATAGGGAAGTGGCTCAGGCGTAATTGTAAAGGCATCAATCATCGTTTCCAGCATGCCGGAATCGATTTCTCCTCTGCGTTTCCACTTTTTCAGCGCCTGCAACAAAATTTCTCTGTCAGTTCTCTCCATTGTTCATACCAATCAACACTTTCTTTACAGCACTCCTCTGTTTTTTAAATCATCCGAGATGAGTTCAATCGCCCGTCTCATCCTCCACTTCACCGTTCTCTCCGAACATCCAAGGATTTCTGATATCTCTCCATATTTTAATCCCTGATCGTGACGCATGAGAAAAACCACCCTGAACTTCTCTTTAAGCCTCGACACTGCGTCGCGAAATTGCATCATCTCATCCTTGCGGATGAAATCTTCTTCCGGAGAAAGGGATAACGCGTTTTCACGTAAATTTGTGCGATGTTCCTCCTTTTCATGTTCTATCACGCTATCGTTCCGCGCAACTTTATTGCGGAAATTTTTCGCACAATTCACCGCAATCTGATAAATCCATGAGGAAAAGGGTTTATCATCCCTGTAGGTGTCAATATGCTTATAAACCCGAACGAAGACATCATGAAATATGTCCTGTGCATCTTCAGAATCACCTACATAATAATAAATCACCCGACGTAATTTGTCTTTATACCTCCTATAAAGCTCATCAAATAGCGCTTCTTCCCCTTTCCTGAACAACCGTGCGATTTCTTCATCGCTCAGGGATTTTTGATCTTCCCCCATCTCTGCCTCATATACTCATTAAAGTGAAAACCGGTGTAAAAAAAAGTCCTTTGAGACGAAAATTTTCCTCATTTTTTTTCTTTTTTTGCTGAAACAAGGCGAGGGGTAGTCAGCGACAATGAACATTCGACAAAAATGTATATGCACGCGTGAGAAACGATCATCTATAAATAAAAAACACCGCGAGCGATTGTCTGTCTCCTCTACGAACATCTATTGATTTTGCATGGAAGAATTGGTGCCCGTGATGGTATTTTTGCGCATCTGCACAGCGGAATACACGTCACCGATGAGCCCCTCATCAAGCATCGTGATAAGCGCGTTGGCTTTTTTCTCCAGGTCCGAAACAAGATTGCGTTTGATTTCGCGTATTTGAAAATATTCATCAGCAATATTCAATGCGGCAAGTATGGCAACCTGGAGTTGATTCCCCGACTGGAGATTACCGCCTACTTCTTTCATCTTCTCATTTACATAATCTGCAAGTCGAATAATGTAATCCGCATCCGCTTCTCCCTGAATGCTATACGTCGAACCAAAAATTTGCACTTTCACCTTGTTTTCCATTGCCGCATAAGCCTCCAAAATGAGTTCCGGCATTTTGCTGGTGGCGATTATCGATTGTCCTCTTCGATGATGATAAACTCGTCATCATCGTTCGCTCCTCCTGAAGCCTCCTGTCCGCGTCTTTGAGTCCGCCCTGGTGATTCGGAGCTTCTCGGGGTGCTTTCATTGTCATCAATGATAATCATTTCATCGGTGGTATCATCGATCACAATTTCATCGTTATCATCGAGAAGAACAATGTCTTCTTCATTGGTTGATCCCGATTCCCTTGAAGCAGCTCTTCCCCTGCTTCTGTCTTCTTCCCGCACAGTCTCAACACGCACATCACGATCCGCTTCCGCAGTTTCATCATCGATGATGATGATATCATCATCTCCCGCAGGTGCTGATTCACGTCGGATTTGCACTTCTTCTATTCGGGGCTCTTCCGACACGGCAGCCTGTTCACTCGAAAATGCCGTCTCCCTCTCCGGCGCACGCGGAGCCGATGGAGGCGCCGGGGTCTCCCCTCCCTGCAGTACATCGAGTTTTCCAAGCAACTGAAGGAGCTTCTTCTCGAGGACTTCTTCTTTCTCCTTTAATGCGGCAAGTTCCTTGCTCGTCGCTTCCATTTCCTTCTTTATCTGTTCAATTTCACGTTCCTTCTCCTCAAGAGAAAGGCGTATTTCTTCATTCTCCGCCTTGAGGGTTTCATTTTCCGATTCGAGGCTCGCGTTTTCAGTCCTCAGATCGGTAATGAGCTGCAGTGCCTTGATAATCCTGCTTTCAAGCTCTTCCAGCTGCTGAATCGTGATCATAAACTACCTCCCACTCTATTATATCTTCTTCTTGGCACCTCTAAAAAAAAGCTTCCATCCGAAAAAACAAAGAAAGCGGTTTGAACCTATATATCGTGCCCATAAGGAAACACCATATTGGGACACCGTTTCGAGGTTTTCTTATATTTTCGGCCTTTTTTCGGAGTCCATAAAGAATAAAAAACATCCTCTCTCCGCGAATATAAAATACCCTCCCGATATATATAATTAAATCACACAATACGAAGAAATCAACTGAATTTATGGAAAAAATTGCTCCCCATATACAACACTCAAATCACTGAACCGACATACCATCACGCGATCTATAATCGAGCCATGTGATTTTCAAAAATAACATACCAGACAATGCCTGAACAAGCAAGCACAATTTTTCCATTCCCACACTTCATCTGTTTGCATTGCATTTGATGATTGTACAATATATAGATGCACTCAGAACACTGCCGAAACGGCGATGCCCGCAATCCATCGTATATATGCATCATGCGAATCGGCACGCACAATGCCGTACAGCGCCAGATAGGTTGCACATGAAATAAAATACCGAATACCCGTACCGAGAAACAGGGGGTTTGCCCTTGCTCCCTCTACCGCAATTGCATCGTTTTCAGTTGATCGCCGCGCCACGCGATGGGAATAATACAATTCAGTATAGAATATAAATGGAAAACATCGATCGGTAAGAATTGATATGGCGGCTGAGGCATAATCGTTTTTCAGGCGGTTTTTATCGGCAAATGCACCTTCGTGCCAGGGATTACATCCCAGTACACTTGTATAGCTCTCACGCGCGAAAGGCTTGATCTTAAAGCCATCGTAGAAATTTTCGCCCTCGGCCTGGCGAAAAATATAGAATAGATTCACATGCAGGAACGTAGATAATAAAGATGCTTGAAAGACGGAACCGATTTTCAATTCATGTATCCCTGAAGAAACAGGTTGCCAGCGTTCATTCGCATATAATGATGGCCCCGTGGGAATGCGAATAATACCGAGAATTCCCCAACACACGCGGTCCTGCGCAAATTCCCCTGCATAATACCATATTTTCAGTAGCGAATCGCCGACAGCGCTTCCCGATCCTTCGTTTTCTCGATGAAGATACTCAATCGAATACATTATCGAAAAATCATCACGCACCCCAAAGCCAAGGCTTACCTGTTCCTTCCGAAAAAGTGCGTTGGCACCTACATACGAAATCCCTGTTGAAAATTCAAAAGCGTTTTCCTGCAGAGTATGTATCGTTTCAGTAAGAGGAGAGGGATATACCGGAGAAATAAAAATTAGTATACCTAATACATGAACAAAAAACCATCCCACTACCGCATGTAGAAATGAATGATTCATAGGCACTGTGCCTGATATGTCTCACAGGAAATCTAAAGCGAAAAGCATAGAAAAACAATGCGTACATCCGACCTATGAGATCATAAGAAAAGCGTTCCCCCATTGTATATTACCTGCGGTGGAACGCTCATTCAATCGCCCTGAACTAAAAAGCATCCCTTCCGGGATATACTATTGTCAGGCAGCTCCGCCTTTTGCGGTTTCTACAAGCTTTCGAAACGCTGCCGGATCGCTCACCGCGACTTCCGCAAGCATTTTTCGGTTTATGGATACTCCCGCGCGAGAAAGGCCCCCGATTAGCGAGCTGTACGATATGCCGCAAATTCGAGATGCCGCATTGATACGCATTATCCAAAGAGAACGGAAGTCGCCTTTCTTCTTTCTTCGGTGAATATAGGAGTTCTGAAGTGCTCTTCTTCTCGCGTCCTTTGCGGTTCTGTAAAGAACGCTGCGTGCGCCATAAAACCCCTTCGCATCTTTAAGAACCTTTCTCCTGCGCGTCTGATGTATTTTACCTGTTGTTGCGCGTGGCATTTCTTACCTCTTTAAAAAAATATATAGTACCGATTATCACTCAACATACATCACATAAAGACATATAAAAAAAATTCAATCAGTGACGGTGAAAACTATTGCTCCCTAAACAGCACACCACTGCACGATGTTTCTGGTAAAAACATCATATATGTTTATGCATAAGGAAGCATGCGTTTGACACGATTCTCCTCCGTTTTTGAAACAAGGCTTGCTTTCCGGAGGCTGCGTTTCCGTTTCGATTTCTTTGCCTCAAGAAGATGGCTTCTCCACCCGTTTGCTCTTTTGATCTTCCCGTTTTTTGTCACTTTGAAGCGCTTTTTTGCGCCGCTGTTTGTTTTCAACTTTGGCATTATTACTAACCCTCGTGCGTTGATTCTGATGATTTTTTGGGTTTTTTCCCCCCGACGAAAGGCACAACTACCATCGTGATGTTTCTTCCTTCCTGTGATGCGTCTTTTTCGATTTGCACGGTATCACCAAGTTCATCGCGCACTCTCGCCATCACATCGAAGCCCAGTTCTTTGTGAACAATCTCCCTTCCGCGGAACATGATGGTAAACTTCACCTTGTCGCCTTTTTCCAAAAACTCCTTCGCATGCTGAATTTTATGAGAAAAATCGTGCGAGTCGATCGAAGGCCTGAGCTTAATTTCTTTTACATGAACGACTTTCTGTCGCTTCTTTGCATCTTTTGCCCTTTTGATCTGCTCGAAACGAAATTTGCTATAATCGACTATCTTTACGACCGGAGGTTCCTGATCGGGCGATATTTCCACCAGATCCATACCACGCTCCTTCGCAAGTGTAATCGCTGTTTCCAGAGAGACGATTTGTGGACCGCCTTCTTCCCCTACAAGCCTGACCTCCCTCGCCCTGATCATTTCATTAATACGGTGCTTCTTGGAATCGAACTTGTCTATAACCTTCCTCCTTGCATCATAATTGTTGCGATTGCACTGCGTATCCCCGGCATGCCATCTTCCCTGCAGAACAGGCTATCATCGCAGAGGCGCAATCAGCCGCGCATATAATAACAATCTACCACGCAAACGGATGTATTTCGCCCCAACGCAATAGAAGCGGAAATCCGCGTGGTAGAACAAAATTCCTCGAATGTCGTTCCGCGAGTGTCAAAGTGAAACATCTTTCCAATTAATCAATTAAAAAACACATTTCACTGCTGATTTTTTTTCATGAATCAGCAAATTTCCGGATTGGGACCACATCCTTACCAGTGTTTTATTCAATTGGTTTTCCCGTTTCGTATTCCCTTTACTTTTACTCCGCTTCTATTTCTTTTCCGCAGACTCCTTTTTAATTCGCGCGATCAACTCATCGGTTTTAACCGAAACCGAATTTTTATCTGCGAAAGTACGAAGCGCAATCATGTCCGCTTCCGCTTCTCGGGCTCCTATGACACCGATATAAGGCACTCTTTTTGCGATTGCATCACGCACTTTATAGCCGAGCGTTTCCGAGCGAATATCGCATTCGGCGCGCACTTCTTCCTGCAATAACCGCGACGTCAGATCTTTCGTGTAATCCGCCTGGTCATCGTTGACATTTATGAGCATGATCTGTACGGGAGCAAGCCAGAGCGGAAACCTGCCGGCATAATGCTCAATGAGAATACCAATAAAGCGTTCAAGAGAACCAAGCAGTGCGCGATGAATCATAATCGGCCTGTGCTTCTGGCCATCATTGCCGATAAAGTAGACATCAAAACGTTCGGGTAAATTAAAATCGACCTGAATGGTGCTGCACTGCCATTCCCTTCCCAGCGCATCTTTGATTTTGATGTCGATTTTTGGGCCATAAAAAACCCCTTCACCGGGATCCACCTCATACGTCACACCAAGCGATTCGAGCGATTCCCTGAGCGCAGCAGTAGCGAGATCCCAGTGCTCGTCGCTTCCAACCGATTTTTCCGGCCTGGTGGAAAGATACACATTTCTTTCGGTAAAGCCAAATATCGCAAGCATATAGAACACAAACTCAAGCACGTTTTTTATTTCGTCCCGAACCTGATCCTCACGACAGAAAATATGCGCATCATCCTGCGTGAAACCGCGCACCCGCGTGAGACCGTGAAGGACGCCGGATCGTTCATAGCGATACACCGTGCCCATTTCGAATGCCCTGAAGGGAAGATTGCGATAGCTCCAGATGCTTGTTTTAAAAATGCGGATCTGAGTGGGGCAGTTCATCGGCTTGATGTAATAATCCTGATTGTCGATTTTAATTGGTGCATACATATTCTCGGTGTAGAAATCGAGATGACCAGATGTCTTGTAGAGTTCAGCGCGTGCAATATGGGGAATCGTCAGCAGCTTATATCCTCGCTTGATGTGTTCTGCAATGCTGAATTTTTCTATTAGATGCCGAAGCATTGCCCCTTTTGGATGCCAGAGCGGAAGGCCTGCACCGACTTCGTTGTCGAATGAAAATAACTCCAGTTCCCTGCCGAGTTTTCGGTGGTCGCGCTGGCGCGCTTCTTCGAGCAGATCGAGATATTTTTTCAGCTCTTTTGGATCAGGGAATGCAATTCCATATATGCGTTGAAGCATTTTGTTTTTTTCATCGCCGCGCCAATATGCGCCAGCAACCGACGTAAGTTTGAACGCCTTGATATAGGAAGTGCGCGGCAGATGCGGCCCTCTGCAGAGATCAACAAATTCTCCCTGACGATAGAGTGATACACTTGCGCCGTCCATTTCGCGTAGCAGCTCCACTTTATAACTTTCTCCCATTGATTCGAACAAACGAATCGCCTCATCGCGCGGCACTTCCTCCCTCACTATTTTGAGGTCTTCCTCGACGATTTTCTTCATCTCAGATTCAATTTTTTCCAAATCCTCAACAGAAATACTCACCGACACATCAAAATCGTAATAGAAGCCCGATTCAATCGCGGGGCCAATGGTATATTTCGCATCTGGATACAGCCTCTTTACCGCCTGCGCCATGAGGTGCGATGCCGAATGCCAGAATATATTTTTTCCTTCGGGACTTGAAATGGTGATAATCTCCAGCGAGGCGTCTGTTTCTATTTTGCGATTAAGATCCAGGGATGTTCCATTGAGTTTCATAGCAAGCGCAGCTTTTTGTAATCCTTTCGAGATGGCGACTGCAGCATCATACCCGGTGCTGCCTTTCTCTATTGATACGTGTGATCCATCGGGAAGCGTTAAAGTTATTGTATTCACATTAATCACCATAATCATTGTTGACCGGGATGAAAAAACCCCACAGGGCGCTGTGAGGTCTCTCTGTTCAGGATGAACTGCGAAAGCAACACATCCACTGAAAATACTGTAACCGGCCCGGCGCGGTTTCTGTGGGCGATGCTGGAGTTGAACCAGTGACCTCCTGCGTGTCGAGCAGGCGCTCTAACCAGGCTGAGCTAATCGCCCAGAGACTGTTTCACTATTTTTTTGGAGCGATTGTTGTCAACAATTTTTTAACACATGCATACCTTCCGGCGAGGGCAGATAACATCACCCGTCGGATTTTCCCAGGAAATAGAGGGATTTAATCTCTTCGGCGGCGACTTTGCCGGAATATAGAATTTCAAGATTGTTTGCCGAGATGTCGATGAGAGAGGAAAGCGAGTGTTTTTTACATAATTCATCGACAATAAGAATTTTGTCCACAATGCCGCTGAATGATGAAATCAGCGCTTTTTTTCTGTAGATCGGTTCATTTTCTGAATACATTACCGGCGCATAGAAAAACATCTTTTCAGCTCTCAGCAAAATCCCCTGCAGAAAGCGGCTTTTGGGATATCGTATTTTCAATTTCTCTGGTCCTGCACAATGGAGGGATTTCATATACACTGAAACCTCACCCGGCCAGATGCGATTTAAAAAATCATAGTCGGATTTCGAATACACCACTAATTCATCCAACATATTAAAGGAAGAAATGAGCACAGCAGTCTCGCTCCGGTAATGGCCGGACATGGATAGCGCCCGCTCTACTGCGGAAGCGTTTGCACATATAATTCCATATACGTAGTCCACCGGCACAAGCACGGCCCCCCCCTCAAGGAGGGTCTCCACAATGCTCTGGGAAGCGTCAGGATTCAACTCACCGTCTTTCTTGAGCTTTTTTACAGAAATAATTTCAGTTTCACACATTCTCATGACTGCACCGATTATTGTCGCAATCGACCTTGTCGGAAATGAGCTTTTGTACGATGTATCCCACGCAGTTGGTTTCATCCAGCCGATAGAATGCGAAATTAGCATGCAGGCATTTCAACGACGATCCATCCCTCACCCCTCCAACTCCAGTATTGAAAAGCCCTATCAACTCTTCCGGATATGTGTCCTCGAAAAAGTCCCGGTATATTTTTTTTCGTATGAAATAAATATGCGAATGCGCCGTCTGCATCCTTTCCTTTGCCAACCGATAACCATTCAAAAACCGCGAGATCTTCGATACGTATCCGCGGTCTTCAAGGCGATGGATAATTTCATTGCAGTGAGGACAGGTAAGCCATAACACATTCGCCAGCGATTCATAATTAACGGATCGTTCGGCCATATCCCCTTTCACCGGTGAAAGAACGATTATCCTCGGATAGCCATATACACATCGTTCAGCAACTGCACACATCGACACCTGATCTGATCGTATTTGCCGGGAAACAGTTTCCAGATCGGAGGCGGAAAAATTATTGTACTCGAAAATCATTTATTCGTCCTTAACGGGTTGTTTACGCAAAATAATAATTGAAATGACCACGACCGATACAAGCAACCAAAAGATCCTCAAATAGCGCAATTCAACATCTGCTCTCCCTTCCGCCGCAGTACGAATGGGACTTTTGTCCTTTTCCGCTTCCGCGTCGAGGGGTTTTACATAAAGGACTTTTTCTTCCGCCCCCAGAAAACCGGCTTTCAGAAAATCTTCGGGAGAGTAGTTCCCTTTTGTATATCCATCATACACCTGTGCGAGAAGCCTATTTTTCTGTTCGAGGCGAAGAATCCTTAAATCGATATTTCGCTTTTCCTGAATGAGCCGATACCGCTCGATAACGCCGCTGTCTCCAAGCACAAAGCAATATATTCCGAAAAGAACCGCAATCGCAATGAGGAGAGCACCTCTATTCACCATTACTTTTCCTGTGATTTATTTTCGATAAGTGACGTCATGGAACATATGATTTGAACTACGCGCCGTGCATCGACATCGTATTCCTTTGGCTCTGTATTGCACATATTTATATTACAACCGCGTTGCAATTACAGTTTCATACATTGTGTATGTGTGGCAAGTATTTTTTCATCCGCATTGCGTGTATCATTTTTCAATTTCAGGAAAGTAAAATATCTTGACTAAATATCTCAACAAATGCAGTATTTGTACGATATCGTGTTATTTATGACGAGCGAGGTTTTATAATGACAAAGAAGCGAAAGAAGTTGGTCATCGACAAACAATTCCAGTATTCGGTCGCGGTAAAAGCAGTCATCCTTCCGCTTATTACCATCCTTCTGATATCCGGCGTTCTTCTCTATTTTTCCATTGATAATGATAGAAAAATAAAAGAAATCAACGACAATCAGACCGCCATCATAGATACGTTTCTCTCTCTTCCTCAGCTCGTTAATCCGCAAAATTCCTTCACAAAGGATGCGAACCAGAGATTTCAGGAAAACCTGGGAAAATCCCGCGAAATTCAGCGAAACATTCGCTTCGTTTTGTATTTCCTTGTCATCATGACGGTAGTGCAGACTATTATTATCTTTTCGCTTTCAATATCACTCACCCACCGCATTTCCGGTCCCATCTATGTCATGTCACAGTACTTAAAGGACATTCGAAAAGGGAAAGAGCTTCGGCTGCGTCCTCTGCGTAAAGGCGACCAATTCCAGGATTTTTACCGTGAATTCTGCGAAACAATAAATCATCTGCTGGAAAAGAAGAAAAAATAGTATCATCTGCGAAATGCGTTTGCGGTGCGCAGGGAATCTCGTGCCCTATCACACGTGCGTATGCATTTCAGCCTGTGCTCCACCGCACACATCAACTCACCCGTGCGCTATCCATAAATACTATTTTTCCATGAAATTTGTGACGGGTACAAACTAAAACCGTATCAAAAATAAGGCAACTTCTAAAAACGGTTTGAATAGATGTTCCCTTGTAAACAGATATATATGTAAAAACTGTTTTTTTTATGCGATATAATGCTGAAAGCGGTTTTACCAGTATTGCGCAAAAAAATAATCTCATGGTAAAAAGCTTCATGAGGTTTGCATATATCCGCTGACATAACTATAAGTATTCCCATACAACATTTTTAAAAAATTTTTATCTTCTAACTGATTTCATCGTATTAATGAGTAGAAGGATATTTTTTTTACAGGAGGATACGATGAATATCAAGACCACCTATGTGATGTGCGATGAAGTGATTGCGCTTCTCGCAGAAGCGGAGGAAAAGACGAAGTACCAGAAGGAAGAGCTCCTGATAAAAGCGATGCGGAAGT
>DYLV01000102.1 GCA_020721925.1 Leptospira biflexa | reverse complement strand
TTGAGGTGCTGGACGGTGATGTCGATATCGATCTCATTCGCATTATTCTTCTCACCGATCACTCGATGGATGATATTAAAAAAGCCTGCGACGTGGACCAGGTCGTTCGTCTCGATGTGCGTGAGATCAGTCTCACCAGAAAAGATAACCAGCTTATTTTGAAATTTCATACACCTGAAACGCTTGCGGAGGAGCATTATTCAGAAATTTCTCAGCCGGAACTTGCGAAGGAGGGGGCAGCGGCCGGTGGAAAAGAATTGCCGGAAGTGGAGATTCACGACGAGGAAGATGAAGAACAGGAAAAAATTGCTGAAGACCGTTCGAAAGTAGAACGTAAAATTAGCACTCTTAAAACAGTTAAAGTATCAGTTGATAAACTCGACCAGCTTTTAAACAATGTAGGGGAACTCGTGATTTCCAATTCGGGTTTTTATAAGCTTTACGAAGAACTTCGAAAACGTTCTTTTGATAAGTCAATCATCAATGAATTCAAAAACCGCATGGAGCAGATGTCGCGAATCGCAAAAGATCTTCAAAGCGGTATCATGAAAACGAGAATGGTTCCCATCGGTGGAGTTTTCACGCGTTTTCAGCGTCTTGTTCGAGATTTAAACAGGGAATTTGGGAAAAAAGTTCAATTGAAAATCATTGGTGAAGAAACCGAGCTTGATAAAAAAGTCATTGATGCGATCGGCGAACCTCTCATGCACCTCATCCGAAACGCGGTTGATCATGGCATTGAAGACGCTGCGGAAAGGAAGAAACTCGGGAAAAGCGAAATTGCCACGGTAACCCTGAATTCCTACCAGGGAGGAAATCAAATTTTTGTTGAAGTGAGCGATGACGGGAGAGGTCTCGACCTTGAGGAGATTAAAAAAACCGCAATAAAAAACAATCTGGCCACTTCCGAAATGATTTCGAACATGGACAGGGAGGATATCTACAATTTCATATTCAATCCGGGGTTCTCTACAAAAAAGGAAATTACTGATATCTCGGGCCGCGGTGTGGGAATGAATGTGGTGAAGGAAATCGTAAGCGAACTGAATGGAAATGTTCAAATTGAAACGGAGCCTGGCATGGGTACTCGTTTCGTGATGGCGTTTCCGCTGACACTTGCAATTATTCCCGCGATCATGGTGAAAATAAACCGTGAAATGTATGCGGTGCCACTTTCCGATGTTATCGAGACAATTAAAATATCGACGAATGAAATTCAGACTATTGAAGGCCATGAAGTGATTAACCTTCGCGGAGAGATTTTGTCGCTCTTACGTCTCAACCGCTTCTTCAAAATTCGAAGTTTTCTTGGTCCTAATCAGAAAATTCCGGTAGTGGTTGTGGGATTTGGAAACAGAAAAATCGGCCTCATGGTGGATGACCTTGAAGGAAAACAGGAAATTGTGATTAAATCTCTCGAGCAGAATTATCGCACTGTTGAGGGATTGGCGGGAGCATCCATTCTCGGAGATGGAAGCATCTGCCTCATCCTGGATATTTCATCAATGATGAACAAGGTGATGACAGAGCAGGATATCCTCCAGGAGCAAAATGAAGAAGAGTATTTTGATTACGAAAAAGAATATGGGATACAAACCGAGAAATCGGTACTGGCAGGGGTGGCCGCGGAAGCAAAACCGGGCGAGGCGGCTTCTGTTTCAGCGAAAGCGGCTGATGAGCAGATTGTCGTTGCCGAGCATGTCTCATCGGATGCAACATGGCCTTCGGTTTCGGTGAATGCAAAAGCTGTGCCTATCGAACAGGAGGAAGATTTCACCATTATCTCCGAAGAGACAGTTCCGGAAAAGCCTCAGGCACAGAAACCTGCTGATCTTTCAGAAGAAGAAATTGAAAAACGGGTAAAAGAAACGCTTCATAGATTTAAGGATGAGCTGAGGGAAAACATTGAGGATACGCTTTCAAAGGCAAAACCCCTCGACCATATTAGAGAAGCGCTCAAGATGGACGATGACGACTTAGACCGGGTCCGCATCCTCGCAAATATGGGTATCACCCATGCGGCGGAAAATCTTTCGAAAATTTTGGGCCGACGCATCGATCTGAGTATTCCCGATGTGCGGTTTATCCGTATCGATAAAATACCTGAAACAATCGGGGCGATTGACAGCGTGTATATCGGAGTGTATGTTCCTTTTATGGGCACAATCAATGGAACCATCCTTTTTAGCTTTAATGAAGAGAACGGTTTCGACCTGATCGATACTCTCTGGGGTACGGAAACCGTCAAGACCCGTGAATTGACAGAGGATGGAGAATCGGCTCTGAAAGAACTGGGAAACATTGTGGGTTCGTCGGTGATAAATGTGATTGCCGACAAACTCAGCATGGCAATAAAACCGATGGTCCCCACGGTGACGCACGACTACATGCAGGCAACACTCGATTCAATTCTGGTGCTGCACAGCGTCAAAAACGATTATGCGCTGATAATGGAAACCGATTTTTATTATGGGGATGACCGTATAATTGGGAACATGCTCGTATTGCCCGACACCGATTCACTGAAGATAATTGTTGAAAAGTTAAGACAGTAATGTCCGACAAAATAAAAGTCCTGGTTGTTGATGATTCAGCGCTGGTAAGGAAAATCATCACCGACATCCTCGAATCAGACCCGCAGATTGAGGTGGTGGGAACCGCAAACAACGGGAAAACCGCTATTTTCAAAACAAAAGTTCTGGATCCTGACGTGATCACTATGGACATTGAGATGCCCATCATGAACGGGCTCGATGCGTTGAAGCATATTGTCCAGACAAATCCCAAACCGGTTATAATGATGAGTGTTCTCACTCGTGATGGGGCTGAGCCGACCTTTAAGGCTTTGGAATACGGAGCAGTTGATTTTATTCCTAAGCCTTCTTCAATTCTATCGCTTTCGGTAGAGGAAATAGGAAGTTTGCTGATCGGTAAGGTAAAATCCGTATATAAAACTAAGATACATCTATTTAAAAAAGAAGTGACAACTCCCGAGGCGGAGCAGCCATCTGGTAAATCGCCCGACTTGAATCGTACCGTAACATCGCGACTTGTGGCAATCGGTACTTCGACGGGGGGGCCATCGGCGTTATTACATGTATTTAAAAGCCTTCCTGAGGGGTTTCCTGCTCCTGTGCTGGTAGTTCAGCATATGCCCGAAGGTTTTACGAAAGCGTTTGCAGAACGCCTGAACAGCAACTGCGCGCTTTCGGTCAAGGAGGCCGAAGATGGCGATGAAATCTATCCTGGCCATGGGTACATTGCGCCAGGCCATTCGCATATTGTGGTGGAGAGGAAACACACTCGGGATGTGATTCGGGTGGTGAAAGGAGAAAAAGTATCCGGACATCGACCGTCGATTGACGTTCTCTTCGACTCGGTGGCAGAAGCATACAACAGAGAAAGCATCGGTGTGATCATGACCGGCATGGGGCGCGATGGAGCAAGCGGAATTCTTCACATCAGAAAAAAAGGGGGAGTCACAATCGCTCAAAACGAGGAAACCTCTGTGGTGTATGGAATGAATAGGGTTGCCGTTGAAATGGGAGCTATTGATGCCATTGTGCCGCTAAATGACATACCGAAAAAAATTATTGAATATTTATGAGCAACTGGTGAAATTAGTAGAAATTTTATTATTGTCCGATTTTATTCTTGATTATTTCAGTATAATCTGCTATTTTATACATTAGTTCCATTAGTTCATCATTAGTTCATTAGTCTATCGTGCGCTTATGCATATCCCTGTATTGTTGCCGCCATTTCGGGCGGTGTGGGCGATATAAGAAAATATGGTTTGCGGGGAAATAAAAGTGGTTTTCGAAGAAAATTATGACGAAAATTGTATTGAAAAAAAGATTGGACAAAGGAACTGTTGTTGTAAGATACTGATGTGTGATTAATTCATCTATTTTGGGGTGAGTGATGGCAAGGATTTTGATTGTCGACGACGCGAAGTTCATGCGGACCCTTGTGAGGGATGCTCTTGTGCCCAGAGGCCATGAGGTGGTGGGAGAAGCAGAAAACGGGAACGAGGCGGTTGAGTTATATAAAAAATTGAAGCCGGACCTTGTAACCATGGATATAACCATGCGCGAAAAAGACGGTATTGAAGCTGCGGAAGAAATATTGCGGATAGACCCCGGTGCGCGCGTCATTATGGTTACCGCATTGGGTCAGGAAAATCTCCTCACGAGAGCAATTAAGATCGGCGTGAAAGATTTCGTTGTGAAACCATTTCCTCCCGAGCGTTTGCAGAAAGCCGCGGAAAAAGCTCTTTCATAATTCATACTTAATCCATATATTGAATGAAGCGGCATAATGGTGTCGCTTTATTTGTTTCATGGCTCACGTGTGCGGTCATAAAAAAGTTCAGGGATTGAAGCGGTGTCGTGTAGTGGTTGCGTTATTTCTTTACCGGTCTCATTGATGATAAACGATGTGGTGAAAATATGAGTATGCTGGTGGCATAATGAGCGTTCTTGCATCTGAAAAATGCGTCATTTTCATTGAAAAATTTGAAGGCCCTCTTGATCTTTTATGGAATCTGATCAGGGAATCGAAGCTCGACATTACCGAAGTGCCTCTTGCGCTTGTGACAGAGCAGTACATTGCGTATCTCCGCATGATGGAAGTCTTAAATGTTCAAATCGCATCGGAATTTATATTGATGGCATCCGAGCTTTTGTATTATAAATCAAAGGCGCTTTTGCCGGCCGGCGAAATGGAAGACGAGTATTTTGTGCCGCCGCTTCCGCCGGATCTTGTGGAACGACTTCTCGAATACAAGAAATACCAGGCGGCGGCATCTTCACTCAGAGAAAAATTTGAAAAGCAGTCGGATTGCTTTTTCAGAACCATCGAGCCTGGCAAGATAAAAGATGGGGAAATGTATCTCGAGGTTTCGCTTTTCGATCTATTGAAGGCATTTTCCGATATTATCGATTCTCAGGAAACGATTGAGCAGAAGGAGATTATTTTTGATGAGGTGTTGGTGAGCGACAGAATTGCATATATTGAAGCAGTGCTTTCCGGATGCGAGAGCGTGCTTTTCACCGATTTGTTTCGCGATAATCCATCCAGGGCGGTTATCATTGCGTCCTTCCTTGCAATATTGGAATTGACGAAAATGCGCAGAATTAAAATTATTCAGCACCGCCTTTTTGGCGAAATTATAGTACTTAAATGGGGAACATACGACATTTTAGCTAAACCGGGGCAGCCGACATAATAGAATGTGTATTGTTCCTTCCCTGAATATTCCGGATTATGCTTGAAAAAAAAATCATCCTTCACGAAAAGTGCTAAAACCCGGAAAGGAGTGATGTAATAATCTTACCCGGTACATTAATATGAACCCAGCAGAAAAAAACGAAAACGAATATCCCGACAGCGTTGCTGACGATGAGAAAACAGGGGAACTGGAAACCGGCGCCGAAGAAGACGACATCAGACGCAGTGATGAGAGGAGCAATGAGAACGAACTGAGAAGCCTTTTCGAAGCGGTGATATTTCTTTCGGGCGAGCCGCTGCCTATTTCCTTTTTCGTTAAGAACTTTGGAATCGATCCCACTCAGGCGAAAATAATAATCGATTCGCTGGTGGATGAATACGAAGAAAGGGATGGTGGGATTCGGCTTCTTGAAATTTCCCGAGGATATCAGTTTGCCACAAGCGCACGATATGCGGATCAGTTGAGGCGTATCATGGGGCTTGAGCGAAGAGAAAAGCTCTCAAAAGGTATGCTGGAAACGCTGTCGATAATCGCATATAAACAGCCGATTTCGATTGCAGAGATTGATGCACTGCGTGGGGTATCGTCTCGAATGATGGTGGCAAATCTCATGAAAAAAAATCTCATCAAACCTGTGGGGCGCAAGGAATTGCCGGGGAGGCCACTGGCGTACGGAACGACCGATGATTTTTTAAAATATTTCGGCTTGAATAAAATATCCGATCTCCCAAAGATCTCTGAAATAAAAGAACTCGCTTTCGGCGGTGATGAGCAATGAACGAAAAAATTGAGAAGCTGGATCGACAGATTCTGAAGCTCATTGAGGAGAGGAGTGCGCTTTATCTGGAGGAACTGCGATCATTAACAGATGAGCAACTCCGTATTTTGGCCGTAAATCCTGCCGACCTCGAAAAGATAGTCAGTGAAGCGTATCGAGGTCCGATTCCGAGCGAAAACATCGTAAAATTACTCAAAGAACTGCACGCGCAGACAGTTCTTCTCTGCCGGCCGCTGAACGTCGCATATCTTGGCCCTGCAGGCACCTTTACGCATATTGCACTGCTTGAGATATTTTCGGATGCGGTAAATGCAATACCACAAAAGACCGTACCCGATGTATTTGATGAAGTGGAACGAGGTGCAGCGGACTACGGTGTGGTACCGGTGGAAAACAGCTCTGAAGGCGCAGTCACCTACACACTGGATGAGTTACTTGATTCAGATCTCATGATCGTTTCGGAGAAATTTCTACGCATCACGCACAGCCTGGTTAGCCTTTGCGATGATATAAAGCGCATTAAAAAGCTTTATTCACATCCGCAACCTCTCGGGCAATGCAAAACCTGGTTGAGGAATTATCTTCCAAATGTGGAAATCATACATGTGAACTCGACCTCGAAGGCGGCGGAAACGGCGTCATGGGATAAATTCTCGGCGGCCATTGCTTCTGAAGTTGCGGCTGAAATCTATAAGCTCGGCGTACTTGCGAGGGGGATTGAAGATTCAAGAAATAATTATACTCGTTTCCTGGTCATCGGCAAAAAAGATAATCCCGCAACCGGGAATGATAAAACATCCATCGTCTGTTCAGTGAAAGACAGGCCGGGAGCCCTTTACGAAATGTTAAAGCCCTTTCACGAGGCAGGAATAAATATGACGAAAATCGAGTCCAGGCCGGACAAGAAAAAAATGTGGGCATACAATTTTTTCATTGACTTCATCGGTCACAGGGAAGATGCGGTTGTAAGAAATGCGCTTGAAAAAATGAAGGAAAACACCATCTTTTTGAAAGTCATAGGTTCATATCCCATCCGCAGTCATGAACAGTGATGCCGATATTACCTTTTCTTAGAGGAGTTAACCAATGCTTATTGTGCTCAAGCCCGATGTAACCCAGGAGGAGATCGATCATATCGTATCGAAGATACGTTCGCTAAAGCTGGAGCCATATGTTTCCAGAGGTGTCCACAGGACAATCATCACCATCATAGGCGATGAAGATGTCTTGCGGGAACAGCCGTTTGAGGCGATTGCGGGAGTCGAGTCCGTGAAGCCGATTCTTCGGCCCTTCAAACTCGTCAGCAGGGAAACACATCCCGATCGCACGGTGGTGCGTGTGGGTGATGTCGAAATCGGTGCAAATAAAATTGTTGTCATTGCAGGGCCATGCGCAGTGGAGGGCGAAAAGGAAGTTATTGCGCACGCGCAGATGGTGAAAAAAGCAGGAGCGCAGATATTCAGGGCGGGTGCCTACAAACCGCGGACATCGCCCTATTCGTTTCAGGGTTTTGGTGAAAAGGGGTTGAAGTATTTGGCCAAAGCACGGGAGGAAACCGGACTTCCTGTAGTGACCGAAGTAATCGATCCGCGCGATGTGGCGCTTGTTGAAGAATATGCCGATATGCTACAAATCGGAACGCGCAATATGCAGAATTTCAATCTCCTGAAAGAAGTAGGCAAATCAAAAAAACCCGTTTTGCTGAAAAGAGGTATGAGCGCGACGATCAACGAATTCCTCATGTCGGCAGAATATATCCTTTCTCAAGGGAATCGGAATATCATCCTCTGCCCGCGGGGCATAAGAACTTTTGAAGACGTAACGAGGAATACCCTCGATGCGGGAGTTGTGCCCGTAATTAAAGATTGGTCGCACCTGCCCGTGATAGCGGATCCGAGTCACGCAATGGGGATCAAGGCCTATGTGCCGGCAGCGGCTATGGCATATGTTGCCGCGGGGGCGGATGGTATTATTGTCGAAGCGCATCCAAATCCCGAAGACGCGATTTCCGACGGGCAGCAGACAATTGACAGTGCACAACTGGTATCGTTGATTGAGAGGCTTGGTAAACTTGCGCGTGCCATGGACAGGGATATTGCCTGATGCCCGATGAATTTCCATTCACGCATGTTGCTGTATTTGGCTTAGGTTTGCTTGGAGGTTCGCTGTGCAAAGCGGTCCGGAGAGTCTCGCCGTCAACATATCTTTCCGCATGGGGCAGAAATGCCGAACACCTTTTTCCCGCCCTGCATGATGGCACTGTCGATCGGGCCGGTCTGATTGGCGAGGCCGATCTGAGAGGAGTTGACTGTGTTGTGGTTTCATCTACCGTTGTTTCTTCAATATCATTGTTGAAAACGATACTCGATAAAGAGGACCTGGATAAGAATGCGGTCGTTATTGATGTCGGCAGCGTAAAAGAAGCGATTCTGAAAAGCGTCTCCATGCATGCAAGATTCCATCAGTTTATCGGATGCCATCCGATGACGGGATCCGAGAAACAAGGCTATGCCAGTGCGCGTTCGGACCTCTACGATGAATCAATTGTGATCATCACGCCACACGATAAAAACAGCACCCGCGATATTGAGAGGACGGAGGCGCTCTGGAGAAAGCTTGGGGCGAAAACTGTCAGACTCGATGCGGCGTTACACGACAGAATTGTCGCGAGAACCAGCCATCTTCCGCACATGTCTGCATGTGCGTTGGTTGATCTTGTGGCGGAATTGGGAAATAAATTAGGTTTGAAGCAGGTCGGGTATGGTATAGGCAAAGGCTTCAAAGACTCAACGCGAATAGCTGCGGGTTCAGAGGAAGTCTGGAGCGAAATTGCCATGCTCAATGCGGAAAACATTGTTTCCGCAATCGACGATCTGGTTGACAGGCTTTTGGAACTTAAGCGCATGATTCTTCTGTCCGGAAGAGAGAAGGAAAGGCTGAATGAATATCTTGCGCGCATGCGAAGGTATAGAGAGGAGATTGGATGAAGCAGCGAAGAGTGATTGTGGCGGTCGACGGCCCGGCAGGTTCGGGAAAAAGCAGTGTGTGCAGGGAAGCCGCCGTTTCACGGGGAATTAAATATGTCGATTCGGGCGCAATATACAGGGCGATTACGCTCTATTTATTGAGGAGGCATCAAGCCCTTACACGTGGAATTAAATATGCATCCGATCTGACAAATTTAAAATTGGAACAACATTTCGAAAAGGATGGTATTTGCAGAACATTCATCAATGGTGAAGATGTCTCAACAGCGATTCGCGATGAAATTATCACAAAAAATATTGGGATTGTATCTGATGATTCCGAGATCAGGAATTTTGTGAATTCCCACCTCAGAGAATGGGCGAGGAGCACTTCGATAATTATGGACGGAAGGGATATTGGCACAGTGGTGTTCCCTGATGCGGATTTAAAAATTTATCTCGATGCATCGGTAGATGAACGAACGCGGAGGAGATGCGCGGAATACCAGGCGTTGGGAAAAACTGTTGACGTAAAAGCGGTACGAAATCAAATTATCCAGCGCGACAGGGAAGATATGGAAAGACCGGTCGGTGCGTTGCGAAAAGCCGGGAATGCAATCGTGCTTGACACCACTGCGATGGCGAAGGATGAGGTAATTTCCCGACTGGTCGATATGATTGCAGAAAAAATGGAGGCGGAAAGCAGCAAAGAGATGGATGCTGTCACTGCCGCGGAGAAGGGATATACCGAAATGATTAACCATGCAGAGCGTTTTGAAGAGCCGATCAACATGGAGCATGTGGCCAATACCGCGCCCGAAGATATTCGGCCGAACATGATCCTCAAAGGTGAAGTCGTAACGGTTGACAGCGAATTTGCCTATGTGAATGTCGGCGCGAAATCGGAGGGGAGGGTTGCGCTTTCCGAATTTGACACTCCTCCCCATGTCGGGGATGAAATTCATGTGATGCTGATCGATAGAAGAATGCTGGACGGCATGTATGTATTCTCTGCAAAAGCGGCGGTGCGTAAGATTAAATGGAACGGATTTATGGAATATTACCGTGCCGGCAACAACACTGTAACTGGAAACATCAAAGAAGTCGGCAAGAATGGGCTGTATGTAAATTGCATGGATCTGCAGGCATTCGTTCCTTTTTCACAGGCGGGAGATATTAAAATAAAAAAATCTACGGACAGTGCTGTTGAGTATCAATTCAAGATAAAAAAAATTGATGAAAAGCGTCACGGCATTTTGCTTTCCAGAAAAGAGTATCTCGATGAAGAAACTGAGCGGGTGTGGAATGAATTCATACACAACCATGCAATTGGCGATCGTGTGAAAGGACGCGTGCTTCGCTTTGTCGAAAAAGGGGCGATTATAGAGGTGGATGGAGTTGAAGCGTTCCTTGCAAAGGAAAATATGTCGTGGAAGAAAATTTTCAAGCGCAGAAAGATTCTCAAGCAGGGATCAGAGCGCGAATTCATTGTAATCGCACTGGAACCGGAAAAAAGGAAAGTTGAGCTCGGCCTGAAGCAGCTGGAGGAAGATCCCTGGTCGTCGGCTGAATCGAAATATCAGG
>DYLV01000101.1 GCA_020721925.1 Leptospira biflexa | reverse complement strand
TCATAGCTTTGCATCAACTTCCGCATCGCTTTTATCAGGAGCTCTTCCTTCTGGTACTTCGTCTTTTCCTCTGCTTCTGCGAGAAGTCCACTCACTTCATCGCACATCACATAGGTGGTCTTGATGTTCATCGTATCCTCCTTGAAAAAAAATATCCTTCTACCCATTAATACGATTGAATAAGCAAAAAAATAAAATTTTTTGAAAAAAGTGATGTGTGGCAGGCGCATGCCTACATCGATGAAAAAGTATGCGGGAAGCTTTAAAAATTTTGTGGTCTGGGAAGCACCACGAGTGTACCATGTCTTCCGAGCTTTGAATTGGTAAGATGCTTCCCATTGCTGTCGAAAAGCAGGTATATATGCCCCCCATGCATGGTAAGCGCTTCGGCGAAACCATATCCTTTATCGGAAACGTATAGCCTTGCTGCGAGTGATGAAAAATCAAATTCATCGAAGCATGTGCCGTTATCAGGTGACAGTTTTAAAATTTTATTCTGTTTTCTGGATAGCATATAGAGAAAATACCCTTCAAAGAAGAGATCGGAGCCGTCGAAAACCGGGATACCTTTTTTATCGAGGGGGATGAAATGCGAAATTGTTTTAAGCGAGACAGCCGATTTGTGCAGACGGTAAATGATGCAGGGTTCACGTTCATTCAGTATGTACATCGTAGCCCCGCGTGAAGAAATGGCAATGCCTTCAAATCCCGCATTTGCGTCGGCGGAAAAGCGGATTTTGTGACGGAGATTGTAGCGCAAGATGTCGTGCGGGATTATGGTTGAATATTTCGAAAAACGATTCATGATGATGCAGCGTGAGCGCTCATCGGCCAGATATAAAACATTGTGCTGAATAGCAATTGCCTCAAAATCCGTAACACGGGAAGTATTTCCATATTCAATTGATAAAAACGGAAACGCATGATAACCGTCGTCATTTTTGGCGAGGTGATAGATTGTGGTATCGGCGTCATTTGCTATGAGAATGCGGTCGTTTACAAGTGCGATGCCGGAAGGTTCGAGAGGCGTTTTGCAATCCCGGCACGTGAGGGGAAAAATCGAATTGTTTTCAATCGGTTCAACAGGAATCGGTATGAATGTTACGATAAGAATCAGCATGGTCGCCCATCCCGTGGCACGTTCGATGCGAGAAAGGGGGGTATTGTCTGCAATGATTGGATGGCCAATTCTGACGAAAAAAAGAATGAGAAATATCCAGACAATCCAGTAATACCAGATGATACATAAAGCAGCAAGCAAGAAGAATGCAAACCAACCAAAATATCTCTGCGTTTTACCTGCAAGCGCGTGAACAATATGCCCGCCGTCGAGCTGTCCTATCGGCATGAGGTTGAGAGAGGTAACAAGAAAGCCAATCCAACCAGCCCAGGCAATCGGATCCAGAAACACATCATGACCGGGCGGAATCGCGCCGTGAATGGCGAAAGAAAGCGCACGAAATAAAAGTGAATCGCCGAAATGAAGGGCGAAGGAACCGGGCGATGGGATAGGTAGCGGCTGTATTGTTGAGAAATGAAGGCCAATTGTCACCGCGGCAAGGCTTACTAAAAATCCCGCAATTGGACCGGACATTCCCACATAGAGAAGTGCGCGTCTGCTTCGAAGCGGCGATTTAATTTTGATGACCGCGCCGAGCGTGCCGATAAGCGAGATGATATGCGGAACGGGAATAAAAAAAGGAAGTGTGGCATTGAGGCCGAATTTTCGTGCAGCGCAATAATGTCCCATTTCATGGCTCAAGAGAATTGCCATGAGAGTGAGCGAAAACGGAAGACCGGATTTGATGATTGCATCAATTGCAAGACTTCCATCGCTTCCTGCGAGGGTGGTGGTGAGAAATGTCAGCACAAACAGAATCACGTGAACCCAGAGTGTCGTTTTCTTTGACGCCGTGTGGTGTGATTCATACAATACCGGGGGAGGTGCGAGACGTTGGGCGTGAAGATGTAAAATCACGCGCGCGGCAATGTGCCGAAGAAGAGCAGAGGCCGATGAAAACAGTTTAAACATTGCGAATTTATCTAGATGTAATTACGCGGGTGAATACAATGTGCCGAAGGAGGGACTCGAACCCTCAAGATGTTGCCATCGGCGGATTTTGAGTCCGCTGTGTTTACCAATTTCACCACTTCGGCTAATTCCTGTGCATTTGAAAAAAATCCGGCGCGAAATGCAAGTATTTTTAAGCCGGGATTTGCATACATTTATGAGGTTAAAAATATCTGTTTTATCGATTTGTATCATAAATAAACTGCGTGCGGGAGGAAGCTTAGAAAAAGGAATTATCGCAGGAAATTTTACTCCGGCTGGGGCAATTCATCAACTTCGATGTATTTCCCTTTGGCACGCGCAACGATTTTTCCCATCTCGTTTTCAATTTCTGCGCGGTTTTCTATAATTTTCTTGTTCTTTTTAACATACCAGCCGCGGATGTAGAGATTTTCATTGATGAACGCAGGCTGAAGATAGCGAATTGTGATTTCGCCGGTCAATGTCATCAGTTCCATGTATTTGTTGACAGTGATCATCGTCTCGTCCAAAAGCGCGGCGATGATACCTCCGTGGATAATATTTGGAGGACCTTCATGTTTCTGTTCGGCCACAAACTCGCCATAGGCGGTTTTTGTGTCATCGTCGAAACGCAGGGAGAGCTTGAGCCCATGCTCATTTTCGCTGCCGCAGCCGAAACAGGTCTTATCTTCAAATTCTATCATGAATTCAACTACTTATGTTTCGTTTATTTTTGTCAAACACTTTTTACAATTATGTATGCATGCGTGAATGGTTTTACGGTCTTCAGTATTTGTTTTTATGCGAAGTGTGTATGGATGTATCGCCAGCACAAGGGAATATCGATGAGTGATATGCGCTATTTTTCAATATTTGCACGATTGGTATTGTTCTGGGATTTGATTTTATCGATCAGCATGTCAATTTCTTCCTGATCAAGCCATTCGTCGACATGCATTGCACTCGCGCCGGTTGTCATAAGATAGGCCTCAAGAGCCATAACCAGCTCTTCTTTTGAGATAGCACCCATCGTGACCAGTATTTCACCGATAAACCGTTCAGGGTTATCACTTTGCAGGTCAAGCGCATCCAGAAGTTGCTGATTTGTGATGATACCGTTTTCAACCAGGAACTTTCCAACCCGCATTTTGCTCTCCAGGTACGTGCATAGTGCTCTCTTGCGCAGTAGGTAGCGTGTAATGAAAGATACAATAAAGAGGGGCTGTTGTCAAGCGTAAATATCTGTAACAGAAGGGCCGCTTTTACAACGGCCCCAGATGGTATAGTGAATTAAGAATTGAAGGGTTTTTGAAATGATCACCATTCACCAGTCCGGAAATACTCGTTGATAGACTGTGCCGCTTTTCTTCCAGCCCCCATTGCGAGAATAACTGTTGCCGCGCCCGATACGATATCGCCGCCGGCAAACACACCGC
Source organism: Leptospira biflexa (assembly GCA_020721925.1). Lineage (GTDB taxonomy): Bacteria > Spirochaetota > UBA4802 > UBA4802 > JAGODF01 > DYLV01. The sequence continues at coordinate 7,195 of DYLV01000101.1, read as the reverse complement.
GCTTGGAAGTGCGCATTGTCTCTTCGTTAACCACAATTGTACCCCATTTGGTTTGTTCCAACCCGGGAGTAGTTTTGGGGATTATGGGGTTGGGGGAGTTTCCGATTGCGATAATGGCAAGGTCAATATCGACGGTAAATTCGGAATTCGGCACGGGGATTGGACGTGGACGGCCGGATTTGTCGGGTTCACCGAGTTCCATGCGGAGGCATTCAACCGCCTTGAGGTGTCCCCTGTCATCGCCAAGAAAGCGAGTGGGGTTTGATAGCAATTTGAAAATGATGCCTTCCTCCTCGGCATGATGTACTTCCTCAACGCGGGCGGGAAGTTCATTTTTTGTCCGGCGATAAATGATGTACACATTTTCGGCACCCAGCCTTTTCGCGGTGCGTGCGGCATCCATAGCGACGTTCCCGCCGCCGAACACACCGACGTGGCGCCCCTTGATGATAGGCGTATCGTATTCAGGAAATTTGTATGCTTTCATGAGATTGGCGCGGGTGAGGTATTCATTGGCTGAGTATACTCCAATGAGGTTTTCACCGGGAATATTGAGGAAAAGAGGAAGACCGGCGCCCGTTCCCACAAAAATTGCATCATACCCCTGCGCAAAAAGGTCATCGATCGTTTCGGACATACCGATCACCCTGTTGAGTACGATCCTCACACCGAGCTTTTTCAATGCTTCGATTTCATAGTGCACAATGTCTTTCGGCAGGCGGAATTCAGGAATGCCGTACACCAGCACGCCCCCGGGGTTGTGAAGCGCTTCGAAAACGGTAACATCGTGCCCATGGCGGCGAAGCTCGCCTGCAGCAGTGAGGCCTGCCGGGCCGGAACCGATGATGGCTACACGTTTTCCCGAATGCGGTGCTGGCGATGAAGGCGCAAGGTGATCTCTTTCGCGTTCATAATCGGCGGCAAAGCGTTCGAGATAGCCTATTGCCACCGGCTGGAATTTTTTCGCAAGCACGCATTTCTCTTCGCACTGGGTTTCCTGTGGGCAGACGCGGCCGCATACAGCCGGAAGAGAGTTGGTTCGTTTTATAACTTCAATGCTGTCTTTAAAGCGCTTTTCCGCAATTGCTCTGATGAATCCGGGAATGTCTATCCGAACCGGACATCCTTCAACGCAGGTTGGTTTTTTGCACTGAAGACAGCGGGATGCTTCTAAGGCAGCCTGCTCGTCGGTGAGACCAAACGGCACTTCGTTGAAATTGCGAACGCGCTCCGATGGGGATTGCTCATTCATTTTCTGTCGTGGAATTCTATCTGCCATGACCGGTCACTCCTTCAAGTTTGCAATGATGTTTTTCCATTGAAATTTTCTCATCGTCGCAATATGCACCGAGTCTTGTGGTGAGTTCATCAAAATCGACCTTATGGCCGTCAAACTCCGGCCCGTCCACACAGGTGAATTTCTTTTCACCGCCAACGGTGACTCTGCAGCCACCGCACATGCCGGTGCCGTCCACCATGATGGAATTGAGGCTCACCATTGTATGAATTGCTTTTTCTTTTGTCATGTTTGCTACCGCTTTCATCATCGGCACAGGGCCGATGGCAACCACCATGTCGATTTTCTCCCTGGCAATTATTTCACTCAATATCTCCGTGACGAACGCTTTGCGTGCATAGCTTCCGTCATCGGTACAGGGGATGATTTCGTCGCTAACTTTCGAAAGCTCGTTTTCGAGGATGAGAAGATGCTTTGTTCGTGCTCCAATGATGGTGATGACACGGTTTCCGGCTTTTTTCATGGCTGTAACAATGGGATAAATAGGCGCCACACCGATGCCGCCACCCACACAGACCACAGTGCCATAATTGCGGATGTCGGTAGGATGACCGAGTGGTCCTGCAATGTCGGCGATTTCATCACCCGCTTTCATGAGAGAAAGATCGGTGGTAGTTTTGCCCACAATCTGGTACATGAGTGTAATGGTTCCATTTTGAGGATCTGAATCTGCGATGGTGAGAGGGATGCGTTCGCCGCGCTCATTGGTGCGAAGAATGATAAACTGGCCGGCTTTTCGGTGTTTTGCAACGTATTCGGCAGTCACAACCATTTTACCGACATTGGGGCTGATGAGCTCATTTACAAGTATTTTGTGCATGCGGTGTACCTCTATTGACCATGATACCCCATACAAAGGGGGGAGACGAAAATGTAAAACAAATGAGATTTGAATAATACGAGTATAGCACAAATTGGCAGAAACGCACAAACATTTCTGGACTAAATATAGCCTCCCCTTCCATCTGACAAGTATATTTTGAAAGCATTTTCAAATACAGGGTCTGGATATGAATCCCGCCTGAAAGATTATTTTATTCAGTAGGGAAAAAAATAACGGAGTATGGATATTCTAATTTTTTTTAAAAAAAAGAATTGACAAATTTTCATTTTGTATGGTATACGAACGTTTGTTCGTTATGGAAGATCGACGACAAAATATTATTACCGTTGCAAAACAGCTCTTTTCCGAAAAAGGGTATGCGGCGACGGGATTGCGTGAAATCGCCGAGAAGGCGGGAGTATCGCTCGGCAATATTTACAATTATTTTAAAAACAAAGAAGAAATATTTTGCAGTATCTTCACTCCTGAAGAAATCGGCGCAACGCTCAAGGATACGCTCGAACATTTAGCGGGCGATTTCCCCCTGAATATTGCCGATTTAGTGCTTTCGATGAAAAAGACGGTTGATCAGAACATCGAACTATACCGTCTCTACCATATCGACCTCATTGAATTCGGCGGGAAAAACACCAATGCCATGTTCGAGTACTTCCTCTCGCTGGGGAAAAGCGTCTTTCGTAATTTTCTGGATCAAAAAATTGCCGAAGGAAGGCTTCGCGACTTCGACTACGATTTTTTAGCCAAACAGTTTTTGGTCTCAATGATTTCCTTTTTTTCCAGCATGCACACCATTCCCGCAATGAAAGTGGAAAACTATTCCGATGAAGAGATATCAAAGATCATCGCAGAAGCGCTGCTCCATGGCATTGAAAAGGCGTGAGAGTATGAAGGGATGGAGGTTTTATAATATTTGTCTCATTGTTTTTTTTGCATCATTGTGGTGTGCGGGTTCTGCGTTTGCACAAAAAGCATTCACGCCGAAGGAAACGACAAAGATAGTTCAGGAAGCGAGTAAAAAAGCTGATGAAGAGGAAGAAATGCAGGAAGATTCTCAAACATCATCCTTGGCTTCTCTCTTCGAATTTGGAGGAATGATACGATTTACAAGCATTGAAAGCACATACAGAGATCAAAACGCTCGCGATTCAATAGTGAAAAATGAAATAAGAAAGAAAATAAGGATGAAATTTGGCTCTGAAGATTTTCATATGTATTTTGTTGGGAATGGATATGTGAACTCAAACGCGATTGATGATACATGGGGATCTTCTCCCTACTCGGAAGATCTACGGATATTGAGAAACGGGATGGTTTCATCGGAATATGCAGAGTTTTCGCCGTCCGAACTGTATCTCAATTACAAAATTGGTTTTTGTCGAATTCGCATTGGAAACCAGAATATTGCGTGGGGCACGGGAGATGTGAACAATCCCACATCGTATTTTAATCCTACCGATTTACGTGAATTTATTTTTAAAGAGGAAGATGAACTTACTCATGGCGTGCCACTCATTTCCGCAATGTTTTATTTTGAAAAAAGCGTTCTGGAACTGGTTTTCGTTCCATTTCACATTCCAGCTTCTATGCCTTCAGAAGGTTTCTGGGTGCCGTATGTACTCGATGTCCCAATGAAAGTAAGCTTTGTGGAGGCTAAAGCACTTGAAGTGCTGCCCGAAAATTTTGCGTATGGAGCACGGCTGTCGGGAAATCTTTTCGGAGCTGATATGTCGATCAGCGCATATCATGGGCCGGATAAAGAGCCGCTTCTGGTGCCGCATCACAGCAATCTGGTGCCGAATGAACCTGTTGAAATTGTGGTACAGCCAACCCACTTTATAATCAACAAGTTTGGTTTTGATTTTTCGTTCGACATTAGTAAGTTTGTTGTTCAGTTTGAAGGAGCATATTCACCTGATAAGTCCGGTTTACCTGCACTCACAGAATTGAGCGCATACGAACTTCCACTAAAAGAAAAAAAATCGCATTATATTTCTTATTCTACCGGGTTTAATTATTTTATTCCTATTAACAGGCTTATAGAAGGGCATGAAGGCGACTCCGTTTTAACCATGGAATGGTATCAGGCGCGATATTTGGATGATTCGCTCGAAAAACCATTTATTACGGACCTCGCAATCGGTCGTTTTGAGGATGGGTATTTTGATAATAGCGTGAAGATATATTTAACGGGAATGTATGATGTAAAGGGGAAAGGGTATATTTTATGGCCTAAAATTCAGTACGATTTTCAAAATGGGCTTGTTTTTGAACTTTCGTATGTGTATATTAATAATGATGCAGAAGAATCGTTAGTGAGCTATTATAAGGATAAAGATGTGGTGATGGGGAGGATGAAGTATGAATATTAAAATCGCTACATTTTTACTTCTGGTATCGGTAACATTTGTCGCGTGCGGAGAAAAAAGCACTCCTCCTGTGATGCTGAATGGCACCGTAGATCTTTCTGAAGTACCTCAGACGCATGGACCCGTGTTTCTTTGTGTTTTAAATACGCTCGATTATGATAAAATTATTAACGATCCTTTTGGCACAATCCTTGAAGTCATCAATATCAATGACGACGGAACCTTTTCCATAAATCTTATGGAAATGGGGATTTCCGCTGGGGACACATTGTATTTCATTGCCTTTGCGGACAATGATTACAACAAAGGAATTCCCTTCCCCACTCTGGACGACTATGTAGGGTTTTATATCGATTCAAACTGGAATCCCTCTTTCGTTGTTCGGGAAACAAATGATGAAATTGCACTAAAAGTAAACAGGCGGGTGTACGAGTACGAGGCGAAAATATCAGGGAGGATACTTGATGAAAGCGAAGGTACTTTTTTTGTGATTGTCTATGCGGGGGACATCGTTTCAATGTCGCCGTCTGCATTTGATGTTGATGCCATAATTGGATATAAAAAAATAACAAAGCCTGCAGGTTCTTGCCCATATGAAGTTCAAATAATGCCGTACGGCTATAACATTCCCATACAAAATGCGCTGGTATTTATCGTACATGATGTCAACAATAACGGAATTCCTGATCCGGGAGACAGAATTGGTTTTTACATTGAAAACGGGGATGTGGTTCCGCGCATGTTGAATATTCGAGGAGGGACCATACAAAATATTGATCTTATGACAATGATGGATATCCCTTCCCCTTCCGGCTATAACATCACAATTGAAGGAAGTTTTACAAAACCAGCGGGATATTCTGCTCACTCGAGGCCTGTCTTTGTCATCATCGCCGATGGGAACGATATTTCTTCTATTTTTGCAAATCCGTTCTCCGCAATAAAAGAATTTACCCGTGTGGAAAACGGGGATAACACGTTTTCAATAGACCTGTCGAGAACCAGCCTTGTGCCAGGCGATGAGGTGATAGTGCTTGCACTCTGGGATAGAGATTTCGAGGGCGGATTCCCGAATCCCACAACGCTCGATAAAGTGGGGATATATCAGTACATAGGCGTAATAAGCAATTACCAATATTCCATTACATTACAGGAAGGAACCAATACCGTTCAACCTTCGCGAAAATGGTTGGAAAGCTGGGAATTCGATATCAACAAAATATATTATCCTTTCCACACCTCAATCGAATTTAAAATCGATCCAGCGGGCAGACCTTCGGGTATGGATGAAAATCACAATCTCATTTTAATGGCCGTCCATGATGATGGAGTAGTTGATTTGTTATACGATATAATTGATGTTAACTATATTCTTGGCATGGCGATTGTGCCATACCGGCAGGATAGCGAATATGTGTATTCATTCGATATTTTTCCTGCCCTCGATGAACGCATCGCAGATCCAACCACCATGCCCATCTATGTGTATTATGTACTCTATGACCGCGATGCAGACGGCATGCCATCAAGCGGTGATGATATTGCGGCATATTGGGAAGAATTAGTTTTCGTGAAGGTGCCAAAGAAATGGAATCTCATTTCAGATTCAGTAAATGTGCTTTCTTCACCAAATGGTGATCCTAATAACCCATACGCAGTGAGGTTTTTGGGATCTACCTATTAAATAACAAAGATTTTTTTCATACATTTTCTTGAATAGGATTATTTCCCACGATGAAAAAAATTGTAGACTATGTGATAGCGCATTATAGAATCATCTTTGCGAGTATCATCGTTATCACCCTGCCGTTTGCAATTTTTTTCACCCGCCAGAAATTTCACAATCACGTGGATATTTACTTCGATGCCGATGACCCCGACCTTTTGTTTTACAAGCAATTTCAGAAGGTGTACGGCAACGAAGAGCTCGGGGTGATTGTCTTCAAATCCGGAGACATTTTTACGGCGAAAAATCTCTCAATTGTGCGCCAAATTTCCACCATGCTGCGGGAAACAGAGGGGGTGCAGCGAGTGTTCAGCCTCACCGAAGCGAAGGAGCCGGTGGGGCGCGGTGAAACGATATCTTTTGAAAACATCATCCCCGATGCCGATTTCAATACAATCGATTTGCGGGAGGCGAAACGCCGCGCATGTGCAAATAAAACAATCGTCGGGAACATCATTTCGAGCGATGGGAAGACTACTGCAATTTTGTTTGAACTTGTTCCTATGAGCGATAATGAACAGAAACGGCGCATTCTCATTTCGATCATGGATATGGCGCGCCGCATCGCGGGAGGCGTCGTTGAGCTTCGCTTTGCGGGGGTTCCGATTGTGGAAGTTGAAATGAACACGCTGTCCCGGAAGGATTTTTTAAGTTTTACCCCTCTCACATTCATTCTCATCTTCATCATCGTCTGGCTGATGCTGAAAAAAATGTCGCTTTCAGTGCTCTGTCAGATCAATCTCCTCATCTGCCTTGTGTGGGGCATTGGGTTTTTTTCGCTGGCAGGAGAGACCTTCAATATCGTCACCACCGTAATGGCGCCACTGCTGCTTGCAATTTCCGTTTCAGACTCCATTCATATTCTGGCGCATTTCAGAGATGTGTACGCGCTTAATGGCGGCGATCATGTTTCGGCGGTGCACAATACGATCCGAAATGTATGGCTTCCCTCTCTTTTCACC
>DYLV01000100.1 GCA_020721925.1 Leptospira biflexa | reverse complement strand
GTATTGAATTGCCTCATTTCCGATGTCGTGGGAGATGACATATCCGCAATCGCCTCAGGTCCTTTTGCCCCTGATATCCGCACGTATAATGAGGCGCTTCAGATAATGCGTACATACGACCTTGAAGATAAAATTCCTCCGTCTGTTTTGGCAAGGCTCATCGCTGGCTCAGAGGGGTTGCTACCGGAAACCGCAAAACCGGATGATCCTGCGTTCGACAGGATTTATACTCTGATACTGGCATCCAACATACAAGCTCTTATGGCAGCAAGACAGCATGCCGAGCAACTCGGATATCATGCGATAATAGTATCTTCAATGCTTGAAGGCGATACTTCCGAAGCAGCGCTCTTTCATGGAAGGATCGCCCGTGAAATACACGCGAGCAAAAACCCCGTCCCCAGACCCGCATGCATCATCAGCGGCGGAGAAACAACCGTCAGGGTCAGAGGAAACGGCCTCGGCGGCAGAAATATGGAATTTGCCCTTCGCAGTGCAATCGAACTCCAGGGAATTCCCGATATTCTTATCGCAAGCGTCGGCTCGGACGGAACCGATGGCCCCACCGACGCCGCAGGCGCAATTGCAGACGGCACAACCATAGATCGCGCACATCAGAAGGGCCTTTCTTACGAGCACTATCTTGCAAATAACGATTCGTATCGCTTCTTCGAAGCAATCGGCGATCTTGTAAAAACAGGTCCAACCAGAACAAATGTGATGGATATTCGTATTATTTTAGCCCGTTGATTCTGCACGGCAGTATCTAAGCCCGGAAAATGATCAGGATGGGCATGGCCGGGTAGTATCCTTCGCACATTGCATGCTATTCCGCGGTTGCGCAATTGTTGTCGAAGCGTGTAGAATTGTGAAATAAAAAGCGGACATCGTTTATGGTTCCTTAGCCCACATCAAAGATCAAGCCATCGACACCGGTGGTGATATACATATTAATCGGCGGCTTGATCGCTCCGAATACCCCTTTTTCGGTAATTCGAAATATGCCTCTGCCACTTCTTCCATGGCGCAACTATTTAAAGGACTAATATTTTTTCAAGAATTTCCGCCGAACTGATTATATAGGATTCACACTTCTGCGAAAAAATCCCTTCGTTTTTTGTTCGTTCGTACTCCTCTGGCCTGGTTACATCGCAGTCGATTAGATCTCTGCATACGATGGTGCCGAATCGGGACGTGAAGTCATCTATGAAGCTTTGCGCAATCTTGTATGAATGTGTTTTACACTCATTATCTTCATCAATCCCTCTACCGCGGAAAAGACCAATTACCATCAAAGACCCGGTCACAGCCCCACAGACATTCCCAAGGCATGCCATACCCCCTCCGAAAGGACATGCCACCTTCAAACAGGTATCTTCATCGAGTCCGAAAAGAGGGCCGAAGGTCGAGAAAATCGCTTGCGCGCAATTATAACCATTACGAAATAAAAATGCCGCACGCTCTGAATTGGTCATGGTTATCTCTTCCAATGGACACACCTCATTACATACGATGCAATACGAAGCCAGATAAAACAATTGCCGCCAATGTGTAATATAGCAAAATGAGTAAATTTATCAGAATTTTTTATAAAATTCTATTTTTGTTTGAAAAGTTATCACAGATATATACATCTCCACATCATACCGGCATTGGTATGAATTAATACGTCGTTGTGCATGCAACACATGATTTTTAAAAATGTTTTTGGGGAAGTGCCAATGAAAGTGTTTATATCCGTTAACAGTCTTTTAAAAATTTAATGATGTTTTTTTGCAAATACCGTGAATTTTCAATTGACATTATTACCAACGTTTTTTACTAATAAAAAAAATCGCCTTACCACATACTTCGCCTCACAGAGGGATTCTGTTCCCCGTGAACATATTTTATTCGAGGAGTGATGTAATGAAAAAGAGAAGATGCTGTGTCGTAGTTCTTCTTCTTGTCGCGTGCGCCATTTTTATTTCGGCAATCGACGCGCAGGCCGCTGTACCAACGTATCGCCGCACATGGGAGTATTTTAATCTCAATTTAGCGCTTTCTCCAAACTGGGCATTTACCATTATGCCGGGCCATCGTTATGAATTCTACGATGACACACAAAAGGACAACGAAGGAAGGGGAAATCAGTTTTATGAGTTTTTTATGGGACCGATTTACATCAACAGGCTGAATGACACGGTCACCTTCAAACTGCCGCTCTGGTATTACTATATGGGTTTTCCGAATTGTCCTGGATCAGCGAGTGGAAGGGACAATGACTATTTCTATTCCCATAACTTAGAGGTAGTACCCATATTTGAAGTAAAGCTGGGAAGCTTTGTAATGATAAACAGAATCATTCTGCACAATAAATTGTATGCAAACAACTCGGCATACACTGAAGAAGCCCAAAGGCGCGGGTGGTCGCTTCTCATGCGCGAGATGCTAAGCTTTATGTATTTTCTAAACGATTCTTTTGCGCTCACAATGGGTGATGAAATCTTCATCGGCCTTATTGAGGATAGAGGAACCAATAATATCACGCGTTCTACCGGAGCCCGCATTATCGGAGAACCATATTTTGAACAGCACGGTTTTAACATGAACAGGTTCTATGCGGGAGTTCTCTATCGCTTTGATCCGACGCTCACAATTCATCCGCAGTATATTCTTGAATCAGTGCATAATCCCGCTGATGATTATGAACTTACCAAGAAAGGACATTATTTCTTCCTGGTAGTCACCTACACCCTCAAAATGTATTAATTTGACCGTTAGTTACATTTGATCGATTAAGAAGAGGGGGTGTATGCCCCCTCTTCTCGTATTACCACCCATACAATTCTGCGTTTTTCATTTCATTACTGTCTACGGGATGATGTACAACCCATCAACCTTTCAGATGAATCCATGCAGTCGATGTACATATTCCCGCAGGGTGCCTTGCATGCGACCCACTCCGGCATTCTATCGGGAGCCATGGTTAATATACGGAAAAAGGGATGCAATACTGCGCGGCGTTTTTACTCTCTTCAATTCCACTCTGCATTGAAGTTCATGCATCACATCAGCGTTTCTCTTGAAGCAAATTAAATTTTCTGTGTAAAAATTCCCTCAGCAAGCACTAATATGATTTGCCGGAGTTGCTCTTCATAATTGCCTCCGGCGTATTTTTCACGCTCAACTACAAAAAGCGTATGTGCCATACGATATATCGCGCCGAGGATCCCGTCGGCAAGCAGTTCTCGATTAATGTGTTTTGAAATATTGCCGAGCCGCTGGGCAAGCCGTATATCACCTATGATTGCAGAAATAATCCTGCTTTCAAAATGCGTAAAATACCTATCAAATTCAATATTCACACCGGGGCCCATGCGGAGAATGATATTGCTGCGCTCGGGGTCTTCCTGAAAAAACTGAAGAGTTTTCGATATTCGCGCGTACAGGTAATTTATATGAAAACTGCCAAACGGCGGGCCGGCCGTTATTTCTCGAATATTAATGCGGGAAAACTTTTCCCATTCGTTAGCGAACGTTTCCAGAAGGGTGAGAAAAATATCTTCCTTGTTTCGATAGTACTGGTAAATGGTACCTTTCCCGATGCGCGCCATCTCCACGATATCATCCACCTGGGTATCGTAAAATCCCTTTCGGGAAAAAATCGTTTTGGCGCAATTCAATATTTGTTTTTTGCGCAACTCTCCCCGCATTTTCAGCCCACCCGAAACCATACTTGTCGGAGAGGCCAAATCCTGCAAGTATAAAATATTCACTGGAATATTTTTGAGTAGTAATACACAACCACGAAAAGAGTTAGACAGCACCTTCAACAGCCCTGGCAAGTTTCTCCGAATTCACGCTAATCTCCTGAATAAAACCCACGATTTTATGATTCGCCGCCGATATTTCCATGGCCATCTCAGAAAGCCTTTCAATGGTATGCATTGTTTGCACCATCGAGTCCTTCTGCTCATGGGTGGAAACAACAACATCCTTCGAAAGGTCTTCAATTATGCCGGCTTGCTTTACGACGATATCCAAAAGCTTGTTTTGTGCTGCCATCAAGTTTTTTACCTCATCAATGCCTTTTTTAATTGTATCAACCATTGAGAAGATGACATCTGTGGAATCTTTTGTGCTCAGGACTAAATTTGTCCCTTCCTCAATATCTGTTATTATCTTTTTAATACGATTTGCAATACTTTTCGAATTATCCGATGTTGCCTGTGCAAGCTTGCCGATTTCATCGGCCACCACGGCAAATCCCCTTCCGTATTCTCCTGCCCGAGCGGCCTCAATAGCGGCATTCAGCGAAAGCAAATTGATTTTATCAGAAATATCATCGATAATTGCGACAAATTGGTCTATTTCTTTACCGCCCGCATTTATAATATTCATTCGTTCGGTCATCATTTTCAAACTTTCTTCGGTTGTTTTCGCGGCATGGGAGATTGCTTCAACACTTCTGGCGACCTGAATGCTCTCCTTCACCATCGATCGCTGGGCAAGGCTCAACTCATCGGCAAGCCGCTTTGATTTTTCGCCTTCCTCCTTTTGATGAAGAGTCGACTGGTGGATTCTTTCAATAGAAGCAACCAGCTCATCGAAGGTTGCCGACATCTGTTCGCTGGTGGATGCCTGTTCCATTGAAAGCTGCGCAAATGCCGTGCTGATTTCCCCGAGTTCGCGGCTGAGGTTAATGAAGTCCGACGAGATTCCATTGACAGTGCCAACAATTCCCTCCAGGAAATGGGCTTTTTCGAGCGCTGTATGTTCATTTTTTTTCTGCTCATCCAGCAGGCGCACCAGTTCTTTGCGCATAGTGTTTATCTTATCCGCCAGCCCGAAGGAAAGCAACACAACGACAAGGGCCGATCCTATTTGAATGCTCCATTGTGTGATAAAGTTCTGAGGCAATATCCCGAATGTTTTCAGCACGTACATGATGATACCAACGACAAACCCCATAAATCCCATCATAACGAAATATGCCTGCCTCGACTTGTATTTCAACGCAAGTATCAATCCTGCACAATATAAAAACACAGCGGCAATGCCCGCAAACACCGTCGTCATCTTGATTGCAAGCGAATACTCAACCAAAAGCGATAATCCCGCAAGAACGAGCGCAGGTATGATGCAGATAACAATTATTCCGATTAGAAAAAAACGATACTTTCTTAGCTCTAAAAAGTAAATAAAAAAGATACTCACCGTTGCGTAAGTCATCGCAATAAAAAAAGGAAGTGAGTTATTTGCCCACCATATGGCATTGGGCCAGAGATACTGAAAGGCATAGCCGTTGAGACACATCTGCAGGACAATCCATGTTGAAATAAATATTGAATAGAAAAGATAGCTTACATCCCTGCTCGAAATGAATATGATAAAATTATACACCACCATGATGATCATGAGGCCGTAGAAAATCCAGATCACCGGCTGTTCGCTGTTGAGTTTCGCGAAAAACGCTGAATCTGTATATAACTTTACCGAAAAATTAAAAGAGCTGTGCGTTTTGATCCTGAAAAAATACTCTTCGATGCTTCCCCGTCGCTGGTCGATATGAAACACGAATGATACATGCTCAACCTCACGATGCCCAAAAGGAAGCATGTCGCCAGTCTGATATTCAGTATATCCTCCCCTCCCGTCGGGACGATAGAAAACAACCGAATCAAGCATGGGATACGAAATTTCCAGAAAAATTATATTTGATCCCGAACGATTGTTGATTGCAAACCGAAACCAATATGCGCTTTCGGTAAAACCGAAATTAAACGCTTCATCCATTGACCGTTGCCATTGACGAGTGTTTCTCACCTCATCAAAAGATAGACTTCCAGACGGATCTTCCAAAAATTCAATATGCCTGCTAATTGTGCCACCTGAAAAGCTTTCATCAAGAGTCATCGGTTCAGATGCCAGAAGCACGTGCGGAACAAAAAGGATTACAATAATCAATAGTGTCCGCATAAAACAGCCGCCTGTACAGAAGAGTAAATGTACTGACATGTCAGTACATTAATATGCTATATGTTTTTGTCAATCCTTTTATGATTCAAAATTTACAATCACTGAAAAAAAAGGACGATTCCAGGCGGAATCGTCAGTAACTTAGCGGATTGTTTGGAAGGTTTGCCGCCGGTTTCCCGACGACACATATAATATACACCAAGCTTTCTTATGCGTCAAAAAATTTTTTATGCCATATAAAAAAAGTGTAATAATACCCGCGAAAAATGCTTTCAATCACCGTGGTGCATAAGCGGTCGGATTTCTGCTTTTTCTATATTGGGCACAGTTCTATGCAATCGAACGGGAATACCGTGAAGGGCACAGTAGAGGATTTGAAGCACATCACCATGCGCAACCACCAGTATAGTCGAACCTGCATAGCTTTGTTCACATCCCAATATACACCCAACTGCGCGCTTTCCTACCTCCCTGCAGGACTCCACCCCGTATTCATGGTGATCAGGGTCAATTTCATCCAGTTCCCATATTATTTTATATGCTGAATCATCACCACCTTCAAGGCTTCCGAAAAACCGTTCGCGGAGCAGCTCGCTCGTGTGAATTTCCTGTATATGGCACTCAGCAGCCACAATCCTGGCCGTTTCGAGGGCACGATAGAAATCCGATGAGAAAACACAATTCAGCGGTATCTGTTGATTAATCTTTTGCGCACTTCTTCGTACCTCATCGCGCCCTTTTTCGGTAAGCCCATATCGTGAAACTCCGACAAGAGGATCGCTGATGATAATTCTTTTCTCATTCGCCTCGCTCTCGCCATGCCGCATGAGATAATAGGTATTTCGTAATGGAAGCATAGATTGACACTTCTTCATTTTCAGCAATAATATTTACCACGTTTTGTCAATGCTTAAAAGCATACTGATGCATTTTCTCCAACCGCACAACAGGTAAATCGCGCTCTATTTTCGTTTTCAATACTTCTTGACAGCAATATTGTTTCAATGCTCTAAAGGCTAAATCGTTTTGAACACCATTGCACCATTGAATTTTGGTACCAATTAATGCATTCAATTTCGATCCAGGCACACAATATCTCCAAAAACTACGGCAGGCGAACGGTCTTCTCCGGGATTACACTTGAAGCCACTCCCTCACATGCGTTTGCAATCCGCGGCCCCAATGGAGCGGGAAAATCGACGCTTCTTGAAATTTTAGGCGGCATTCGGCGGCCTTCATCCGGAATCGTGCAGTACCACCAAAACGGTGTGTATATCACATCCGATTTCGCCCGCTTTTTCGGTTTCGTAAGCCCCCGACTCCGTTTGTATGATGAATTGACAGCCATGGAAACAATTACGTTCATTTCTACTGATGCAGACACACAGGAAAAAGGCGCTCATCTTCTTGAGCTATTTGGTTTACATATGTACCACGATCTGCAAATAGGTCATTTTTCGACCGGTATGATCCAGCGTTTGAAAATAATCACCGCGCTCCTCAACGATCCGCCGGTACTGTTGCTCGATGAACCGACCTCAAATTTAGACGATGAAGGGAAAAAAGCCTTCTTTGTCCTCATGAAAAGTATAATTCGGCAGAAAACAACAATAATCGCAACCAACGATCCCGATGAGGCATCACTTTGCTCGAGGGAGGTATTGCTTGGTGCGTGACATAATGCGATTATTACGAAAAGACCTGATGGTGGAGTTCCGTGAACGGCGCTCGGTTTTTATCGTGCTGTCGTTTGCTCTCACCACCACCATTTCCTCCGGTATCGCATCAGCCGGTACCCTCCTCGGTGCGAGAGAACGCGCGCTTCTACTCTGGATAATCATGTTTTTTAGCGCAATGATCGGACTCGCGCATTCTTTCACACGCGAAGAAGAACGCGGCACCTCGCTTTTTCTCCGACTGACGTCAACTCCTTCTGCTGTCTTTTTCTCAAAATTGATTTTCAACATCTTCTTTTTCGCGCTTTTAGAGTGTATCATCTCCTTTGCGTTCATCTTTTTCCATGAAGGAGATATCTCCTCGCCGGGAATGTTTATCATTATTATTGCATGCGGTGGACTGGCAATTGCTTCCGCGTCAACTGCGCTTTCTGCAATCGCTGCCAGATCAGCCATGAGAGGGGCTCTTTTCGCAGTAATTTCATTTCCGGTTCTTCTGCCTGTGCTCATCGCTGCAATACGCGTCACATCGATGTGCTTTGAACGGCAGAATATCGCTTCATCCTCTGAAATTATTTTTTTTCTTGCATTTTCCGGCGCGCTCGTTTCGATATCCTATCTTATTTTTCCTCATATCTGGAACAATGAATGAAATTCCTCGCACGGCTCGTACATATCGCAGTGCCTGTTTCAATTTTTCTTTCCTTCCGCTATGCCCCTGTCGCGGAAGCACATGGAGAAACAGGGCGACTTTTGTTTTTCCATGTACCGCTTGCATGGACGGCAATGCTTGCGTTTCTGGTAGCCGGTTTTTCATCACTCCTATTTATTATGAAAGGTCGCGATTCTTTTGAAACCACTGCACGATTTTCCGCTGAAATCGGATTATTTTTTACTTTGCTTGCGACCGCATCAGGATCAATATGGTCCAAGTTGAGTTGGGGTTCTTACTGGAACTGGGATCCTCGACAAACTTCAATCATCATTCTCATGCTTATCTACCTTGCATATTTCAGCCTGAATTCTGCGCTAAGAGGAAACGATGGTCGCGCCAGAATCACTTCGGCATATTTGATTATCGCGATGACATCCCTCCCGTTTCTCATCGCGGTTTTTCCTCGCATATTTGGATCACTACATCCCCACTCGGGGAGTCTCACTGCCGATGTTCCCACAAGGCTGACCCTCATCGTTTCATTGGTGGCATTTACTCTTCTGTATCTACAGTTTCTTTCATTACGAAAGAGAATACACTCTTATAAATAGTGCAGGCACGCTCATGAACATAACGCGTAATACCCCTTCTTGCAAATTTTTTCAGAAAATAACCTTTTCTGTGGTAATTTTAGTATTCTCATGCGTGGCAGATCTTTCTGCACAAGGAGAATTGCAATCAGCACCTCAAAATATGCACGCACAAAGTCCTCAAAGTTTTTCAGTAATGTGGGTTATATTGGGAATCTGGTTTGCAATATCGATGTATCTTTTTTATATCGATCATAAAATCAGCAGCATGGAAAAGAAACACAAAAATGAGTAAAAAAATACTTCTTAGCATCTTCGCAATCGGGTGCGGCACCCTCGCTTTTTTTTCTTTCAAAGATTCTCTGAGAACCTATGTGCCATTTTCCGAAGCAATAACCATAAAACGCGCAGTGCAGATACTCGGCACGCTCGACAAGAAAGAAGCCATTCAGCACAAAGATGGCTATTATACCCTGCTTCTCAAAGACAAGGATGGAACCGTGCTCCCTGTCCGCCATCGCGGAATAAAACCGGTCAACATCGAGCATGCCGATTCCATAGTTGCACAGGGTTTCTTCAATGTGGAAAGCGGCTATTTCGAAGCAGATAAAATATTAGTAAAATGCCCCTCCCGATACGCAAAGAAAACAACTTCCGCTGAATCTGAAGCAAATAAATAGTGTTTTTTGTTCTAATTATATTGACGAAGCAACGCCTGCGTATAATTGTGCACTCACATCATTTTTCTGGATGAAATTCCATGCACACCGGTTCGATTTTAATTATTGTTTCGCTTGTTCTCACGGCTCTCAATCTCCTGTTTCTGGCCAGAAGCGCAGGAGGTAATCTTTTCGCAAAACTCACCGCACGGCGAATTCACTATTTAATTTCGCTCATCATCGGATTTGCCTTTATTTTGCTTTTACAGGCTTTCATTTCCAATGATTTTTCCATCGGCTACGTGTATCAGAACTCTTCGCTCGATCTTCCCATGCTCTATAAAATTTCGGCAGTATGGGCCGGTAAGGAAGGAGGTTTTCTTCTCTGGTTAGTATTTCTCTGCATCGTGGGCATCGCGATAATATGGGCCAATGACCCCCACGAGAACATCCTGATCTCAGTGGTCACACTCGAACAATTTTTCATTCTCATCTCGCTCACCATCAACAGCCCTTTTGCGCGCATCATGGAAACGCATAGTGGCCAAATATCACACCTCATGCCGCAGGTACCAGACGGATTGGGTCTCAATCCCCTTTTGCAGGATTTCTGGATGGCCGTACACCCTCCTGTGCTTTTTGCCGGTTATGCGGCATCGGTAATTCCATTCGCATATGCGATTGCCGCACTCCTTAAAAACGATTATGAAATAATGCCTGTACGAGCATACCGATGGGTTATTTTCTCCGCCGCAGCTCTCGGAAGCGGTATTTTCCTCGGCGGGTACTGGTCATATGCAGTGCTCGGCTGGGGTGGATACTGGGGATGGGACCCGGTGGAAAATTCATCTCTCATTCCCTGGCTACTTCTTATTGCACTCATTCACGGGCTTATTGTTCAAAGAAGAAAGGGGGCGCTAATACGCACCAACTGCGCCATCGCCATGCTGCAATTCATACTCGTTCTCTACAGCACATTCCTCACACGCAGCGGGATTCTCTCAGAATTTTCCGTTCATTCCTTTTCTGAAGATTCCGTCTCCTATCAAATTTTATACTATCTCATATTTTTTAAGTGCATTTCATTACTGCTTTTTGCGCTACGCTTTAAGTCATGCCGCCCCTCCCCGCTTGAGCAGAAAACACTGACCCAGGAAAATCTTCTTGCCTTTGGAA